>NZ_JBEYFY010000003.1:0-123522 GCF_040703595.1 Streptomyces sp. NPDC007084 | reverse complement strand
CCCGGGGGGGGGGGTGTGCCGGGGGCCCCCCCCCGGGGGGGGCGCCCCGGGGGGGGGGGGGGGGGCCCGCGGGCCCCCCGCCCGGCGGCCCCCCCCCACGGGGACGCCGTGAGGGTTACGGCGCCCCGAAGGTCAGCACCAGCTGCGGGGTGTTCTCCGCCGCCGTGGCCTCACGGGACCACAGCCACAGGGCGTCCGCCCCGGTGCTGGTGAGCGCCACGTCGTAGCCGCCGCCCAGCGCGGGCGAGAGCGCCGAGGTGTCGAGCGCCGCCGAGTAGACCGTCGAGATCTCGGTGGCCCCGCTGAGGGTACCGATCGAGGTCGAGGACAGCGCGGGCCTGGAGTTGAACGTCGTCCCCGCCTCCGTCCAGCTTCCGGTCACCGGCCGTACGGCGAAGTCGTCCGTGCTGCCCGCACTGCTCAGCGTGGTCGTCTTCACCGCGAGCCGCGCGCTCTTGAGCACGGTCCCGGCCGGCGCCGCCGGCAGGTCGAAGCGCAGGTACGTCTCGTACGCCGCGCTGCCGCGCACCGCCAGCGAGGTGGAGGTGCCGTACGTGGTGCTCGGGGCACCGGCGTTGACGTACGTGTCGTCCGTGGCGCGGACGGTCTGCACGCTGTCGGCCGGAGCGGTGGCCAGGGTGTAGTGGCTCTGCACCTGGGCCGGGCTCAGCACCGACGGGTAGATCGCCGTCTCGTCGATCTGTCCGGCGAAGTAGTTGCTGGACGGCTGGTTCGGCCACCCGTTGAGGTTGTCGCCGCCGACGTGCCAGTAACCGCTGTACGACTGGTTGTTGGACTCGGCGAGCGTGCCCGCCTGGGCGCCGTCGACGTACAGGGCCATCCCGGAGGGACCCTGGGTGGCGACGACGTGGTGCCAGGCGCCGTTGTTGTATCCGGCGGAGGTGGTGATGGTGCGGGCCGAGCCCGTCCACACGCCGAAGACCAGCCGGCCGTCGTTGCGCATGTAGACGTGCTTGTCGTAATTACCGCTGGCCCGCGTGGTGTTGTCGCCGAACCCGACGAGCTTGCCGCCGCTGGTCGTGGTCGTCTTGAACCAGGTCTCGATCGAGTACTGGTTCGGCACCGTGGTGCGCTTGTCGCTGTAGACGAGCTGGTCGGTGCCGTTGAACCCGATGGCGGTGGACGGACCGGTCACGGCCGCCGGAGTCTGGCGCAGCGCGGGTCCGCCCACGTGGATGCCGCTCTGGTCGCCGGAGGAGGTGTCGCCGACGAACGGGGTGGCCGACTCGTCATAGCGCCAGTACAGGTTGGCGCCGTCGTCGAGCACCTTCGCCGGGTACTTCTGGGCGGAGGTCGGCACCGTCACCGTGGCCGTCGCGGACAGCGCGGAGGCGTTGCCCGCCCCGTCCGTGGCGGTCACCCGGTAGCTGTAGGTGGAACCGGCGGTGACGTTGGTGTCGGTGAACGAGAGCTGCGGGCGCGACCACTCCACGGAGTCGCCGTCGACCGTGTACACCGGCGTGGAACCGCCGTTGCGGTACACCTTGTACGTCAGCTTGGTGTCGTCCGTGTCGAGGCTGGCCCGCCAGCGCAGGTGCGTCTCGGTCGGCTTGACCGACTCCACGCTGACCGCCGGGACGGTCGGCGCGCCGACGTCCGGGGTCGCCGCGAAGCGCGTGAGGCCCTGGGCCGCGGCGCCGTTCACGGTGGTGAACTCGCCGCCGACCCACATGTACTTGTTGTTCGAGGTCTCCGAGACGACCATGGCACGCGGGCCGATGCCCTCGCCGAGACCGTCGTTGGTGTCCGGGAACCAGCCCAGCTTGTTGGTGCCGGAGGTCGGCTCCGCGAGCAGGTGGTGACGGCGCCCGTCGGGGAACTCCCCGACGCTGGAGCAGTCGTGCGCGTGCGAGGCGCTGTAGACCACGTCCTGGTACGACTTGACGGCCTGGGTGGCGCCGAGGCAGGTGTCGCGCCAGCGCTGGTTCAGGGTGGACAGGTCGAGGGCGATGCGGCCGTCGAAGACACCGCCGCCGGTGCCCTCGTTGCCGGTGTAGAAGCCGGTGGCGTCCGTGTCGAGCGCCTTGACCACCGAGTTGGTCTCGATGAACCCGGGGTAGGTGCGGACGTTGGCGCCCGTGGCGGAGTCGACGACCGCGAGGGCGTGCGAGTTCGCGCCGTTGACGGTGAAGAAGTCACCGCCGAGGATCACGTTGTTGCCGTCCGGGGTGACCGCGACGGCCCGGCCGGGCTGGTCGACGTCGGCCTGGAAGGGCTTGACGGCGCCGCTGGTGGCGTCCACCGCCGCGTACCGCGCGTGCGCGCTGCCGCCGACCGAGGTGAAGTCGCCGCCCAGGTACACGGTGTCGTCGGTGACGGCGAGGGCCCGCACGGTGGCGGAGACGCTCGGGTGGAAGTTCGCCTTGGGCGTGCAGGTGGCGATGTCGATCGCGGCGAGGCTGCTGACCGGCGTGCCGTTGACCGCGCCGAAGTAACCGCCCGCGTACAGCGTCTTCTTGTCCGGTGACACGGCGAGCGCGCGTACGGTCGCGCTGCCGCTGCCGATCGTGAAGGACAGGGTGCAGGATGTCGGACTGCCGGTCGCCGCGTTCAGCGCGACGAAGTTCACCGCGTTCTGCGCGCTGCCGCTGCCCCCCTGGGGCGGACGCACCTGCGAGAAGGTGCCGCCGGCGAAGACCGTGCCGCCCGCCTCCGCCAGCGCCCACACGATGCCGTTGGTCTGCCAGGTCGGCAGGTCGTCGGCGGTGAAGGCGACCGGCGCGGTGAGCGCCACGGCCGGTTGCGGCAGGGCCACCAGGCCCAGGCCTGCCGCTGTGGAAAGGACAAGGGCGGCGCTGAGCCCTCTGGATCTGTGCATGAACCCCCCGGCTTCCGGGCCCGTTCACGGACCCATTGCCTCGGCGTGCCCGGCGGGGTTTCCCCTGATCCGCGCGGGCCGCGTGAACTGTTTGCTCGCGAACCATACGAGTACATGACACGTCATGGAACGCACTTGACTCATCTGGTAGGAAATTTCAAGGTGTTCACGGGAAACCCGTGACTCCCGGCAGTCCCACCGGCCACACACGACCGCCGTGTCACGGGCGGCCGGCCCCTTCCGCGGGTCTGCCGCCTCAGCGGTCGATGCGCACGACGGCGCCCGCGAGTTCCTTCTCCACCTGCTCCACATCGGCGTCGACCATGATCCGGGCCAGCTCCTCGACCAGCACGGTCGGCTTCCAGCCGAGCAGCTCCTGCGCCTTGGACGCGTCGCCGATCAGCGCGTCGACCTCGCTGGGGCGCTCGTACTTGGGGTCGTAGCGCACGTGCTCGTTCCAGTCGAGCCCGGCGTGCGTGAACGCGGTCTCCACGAACTGCCGCACGGTGGCGGGGACTCCGGTGGCCACCACGTAGTCCGTCGGCTCGTCGTGCTGGAGCATCCGCCACATCGCGTCGACGTACTCGGGCGCGTAACCCCAGTCGCGGACCGCGTCGAGGTTGCCGAGGTAGAGACGGTCCTGGAGACCGGCCTTGATACGGGCGACGGCGCGGGTGATCTTCCGGGTCACGAAGGTCTCGCCCCGGCGCGGCGACTCGTGGTTGAACAGGATGCCGTTGACCGCGAACATCCCGTACGCCTCACGGTAGTTGACCGTCGCCCAGTATCCGAAGACCTTCGCGGCGCCGTACGGGCTGCGCGGGTGGAAGGGGGTGTCCTCGTTCTGCGGCGGCGGGGTCGAGCCGAACATCTCCGAGGACGAGGCCTGGTAGATACGGGTCTCCACCCCGCTCGCCCGGATGGCCTCCAGCAGCCGCAGCGCGCCGAGGCCCGTCACGTCACCGGTGTAGAGCGGCGCGTCGAAGGACACCCGCACATGCGACTGGGCGCCCAGGTTGTACACCTCGTCCGGCTGTATCTCGCGCAGCAGGTTCACCAGCGCCACCCCGTCGGAGAGGTCGGCGTGGTGCAGCACGAAGCGCCGCTCCGCCTCCTGGGGGCCCTGGTAGATGTGGTCGATCCGCTCGGTGTTGAAGCTGGACGACCGCCGCACCAGGCCGTGCACCCGGTAGCCCTTCGACAGCAGTAGCTCCGCCAGGTACGAGCCGTCCTGCCCGGTCACGCCGGTGATCAGCGCGGTCTTGGTCATGCGGTGTTCCCCTCCCTGCCGTATCCGCCACACGGACGGATCCGGTCCGTACGCCCGCGGTGCGCGGGTCGCATGTCATGAACTACAGGAAATTTCGGCTGAGTTGCCGGTATGGGCGGCCCGGTCGGGCGACGCCTGGCATGATCCGGCATATGACCGCATCGCTCCTGCCCGAACGCGCCCGTGTCTTCGTCGCCGGCCACCGTGGCCTGGTGGGCTCCGCCGTGGCCCGCCGGCTCGCCGCCGACGGGCACGAGGTGCTCACCCGTACCCGTGCCGAACTGGACCTGCGCGACGCCGCGCGCACCGCGGCCGAACTGGCCGACCTGCGCCCGGACGCCGTGGTGCTCGCCGCCGCGAAGGTCGGCGGGATCATGGCCAACAGCACCCAGCCGGTGCAGTTCCTGGAGGAGAACCTCCAGATCCAGCTCAGCGTGATATCCGGCGCCCACGCCGCCGGAGTGGGCCGTCTGCTCTTCCTCGGGTCCTCGTGCATCTACCCCAAGCACGCCCCCCAGCCGATCAGCGAGGACGCGCTGCTGACCGGACCGCTGGAGCCCACCAACGAGGCCTACGCCCTCGCGAAGATCGCCGGGATCGTCCAGGTGCAGTCCTACCGCCGGCAGTACGGCGCGTCCTTCATCAGCGCCATGCCCACCAACCTCTACGGACCCGGCGACAACTTCGACCTGGAGACCTCGCACGTCCTGCCCGCCCTGATCCGCCGCTTCCACGAGGCCGCGGAAGAGGGGCGCGAGGAGGTCGTCCTGTGGGGCAGCGGCACCCCGCGCCGGGAGTTTCTGCACGTGGACGATCTCGCCGCCGCCTGCGCCCTGCTGCTGCGCTCCTACGACGGCGACGAACCGGTGAACGTCGGCTGCGGCAGCGACCTCACCATCCGCGAACTGGCCGCCACCGTCGCCGAGGTGACCGGCTTCACCGGACGGATCGGCTGGGACACCAGCCGGCCCGACGGCACCCCGCGCAAGCTGCTCGACATCTCCCGGCTCGCGGACCTCGGCTGGAAGCCGGAGATCGCGCTGCGCGACGGCATCGCCGCCACCTACGCCCACTGGCGCGGCGGCCTCGACGGCTGACGGGGCCGGCCGGACGACGGACCCCGGCGCGCGCCGCGCGCCGGGGACGTGTGCTCTCACGGGCGGCCCTCTCAGTACGCCCCGCGGCCGTCGACGACGGCGCGGAAGGTGCGGGCCATGACGTCGACATCGCTGGTGAAGGACCAGTTGTCGACATAGCTGAGATCGAGCTGAACCGTTTCGTCCCAGGACAGGTCCGAGCGTCCGCTGATCTGCCACAGCCCGGTCATGCCCGGCCGTACGCTCAGCCGGCGCCACTCGACGGGCGTGTAGTGCGCCACCTCGTCGGCGAGCGGCGGACGCGGGCCGACCAGGGACATGTCACCCTTGAGGACGTTGACGAGCTGGGGCAGTTCGTCCAGCGAGGTGCGCCGCAGCCAGTGGCCGACCCGGGTGACCCGCGGGTCCCGGCGCATCTTGAACATCAGCCCGTCGTTCTCGTTCTCCTCGGCCAGTTCCGCCTTCAGCCGGTCGGAGCCGACCCGCATGGTGCGGAACTTCCACATCACGAAGGGCCGGCCGGCCCGGCCGATGCGCTCGTGCAGATAGAGCACCGGGCCGCGCGAGGACAGCTTCACCGCGACCGCCACCAGCAGCAGCACCGGCGCGAGCGCCAGCAGCCCCACGAGCGCGGTCGCCCGGTCCAGGACCTCCTTGAGCAGCGGCTGCATGCCCTCGCGGACCGGCGGCGCGACCCGCAGCAGCGACAGCCCGCCGGCCGATCCGGTCTCCAGCCGCTTGACGGAGACCTCCACCAGGCCCGGTGCGACGAACAGTTCGATGCCGGCGTCGTGCAGCCCCCAGGACAGCCGCCGCAGCCGCTCCCCGGAGACCACGGCGCCGGGTACGACGAGCACCAGGTCGGCGCCGAGCCGGTGCACCGCGCTGATCACCAGGTTGGCGTCCTCCGCCGGGGCCTCCGGCGCGGTGGCGGCGAGCCGCTCCACGGTCCTGATCCCCGAGTCGAACGGGCCCGAGCCCACCGGTACGGCACCCACCGCCACGTAGGGATGGTCGGTGCGCGAGGCGAGATGGGCGGTGACGCCGTCGGCCGCGGCCGGTTCGCCCACCACCAGCACCTTGATCACGGCCTGGGCGTTGCGGCGCACGGCGGCGAGATGACGGTGCACCGCCTTGCGGCACAGCAGCGTCAGCAGCAGGGCGGGCAGCAGGGCGAGCAGGCACAAAGGCGCCCGCAGCCTGATCCCGGCCGACGCGTGCACCACCGCCAGCACGCCCAGCAGGATGAACCAGTCGTGCAGCACCGGCAGGGTGCCCCGGCTCTCGCCGATGGTGCGCGCCGCGTACCGTGAGCGGAACAACTGGACGCCCGCCCAGGCGAGTCCGGCCACGATGCCGCTCGGCACGGGCCACGGCTGGCGGGTGGCGGAGAACATCAAGGTGACCGGTACGCCCGCGCCGACCAGATCGGTGATCAGCGACGCGGGAAGATACCAACGGGACTTGCGCCCCATCCAGAGTGAAGAGCGCGCCCGTGAGCGCGCCTTGCGTGATCTGTCGGATTCAGTGGCCTGAACATCCCACATGTACCCCCCCAGGCACATTCAGCAGCACGAGTCGCCGGATGTCGCGAACGCCTATTCGTCGAACATGCGGCACGACGGTGAACAGTACGGCAAACTTGTGTACGCATGTGAGCGTTTACGTGAACGTCACCGAGAAGTGCCGAGCCGTACGAAATGGCGCTTCGCGCACGCCCGTTGACCGCGCCCGGTGACAGACTTCCGAAAACCCGTACGATCACCGAGAGGGCTGGCTACAGTGTGCGCCCGGTGCGGAAGGGGCCGTACCGGCGTGAGGTGGGGGGTACGTGGTGGGGGACAGGAACACGGCCGAGGCCGATGTGACGGGCCGGGACGCAGGGGCGGACCGGGACGCGGCGCTGAGCAGAAGCGGCCCGGATGTATCCGACCGGGTGAACGACACCGGTCGCCCGAATGACCCTGGAGACAAGGGAGTTGACGCCGCCGCGGGCACCGCTCCGGCGCGCCCGAGGCGGCGCGGGAGCCGCACGCGACGGGTGCTCCTCGGGGCGCTCGTGCTGTTCGCGGTGGCCCTGCTGCTGATGGGCGGCGCCGCCTGGTGGGCCGTCGACCACTACACCGGGAAGGTCGACCGGATCTCCGGCGTCTTCCCGAAGGTGCCCGCAGCGGAACAGCCGGCCGCCTCCGCCGGCGGACAGACGTTCCTGCTCGTCGGCGTCGACAGCCGCTCCGACCTGCCGACCACCGGCCGCGACGCCAAGGCCCCCGAGTGGAAGTACGGGGCCCAGCGCAGCGACACGATGATGCTGGTCCACCTCCCGGCCGACCACTCCGGCGCCTACGTCGTCTCGCTGCCCCGGGACGCCTGGGTGGACATCCCCGGACACGGCAAGGCCAAGCTCAACGCCTCCTTCTCGTGGGGCGGGCCGCCGCTGCTCATCGACACCGTCCAGCGGCTGACCAAGGTGCGCGTCGACCACCTCGCCGTCATCGACTGGGACGGCTTCAAGAAGCTCACCGACTCCGTGGGCGGTGTGGACCTCGTCGTGGACGGCGCCAGCCGCCACATGAACGGCACCGAGGCCCTCACCTACGTGCGCGAGCGGCACCACCTCGCCCGCGGCGACTTCGACCGGACGCACCGTCAGCAGTACTTCCTGCGCACGGTGTTGGCGAAGGTCATGCGGCCATCAACCTTCAAGAACCCGGTCAAGGCCGGCAAGGTCCTGGACGACCTCACCGCCGCCGTCAGCGTCGACGACCGGCTCGGCGACGGCGACCTGCGCGACCTGCTCTGGGACAACAAGAAGGTCCGCCCCGGGAACATGGTCTTCATGAACGCCCCCGCCAAGGGCACCGACACCATCTCCGGCCAGTCCGTCGTCCTCCTCGACCAGAAATCCGGCACCGACCTGTGGCGGGCGATGCGCGAGGACGCCCTCGACGTCTACCTCCAGTCCCACGACGTCGACAAACTCGGCGCCACGACGTCCTGACCGCACCGCGATGATCACGCAGGGTCGCCGGTCGTGTGACAGAACGTCACCCAACGGGCGGCCCGTGCAGTAGAGTTCGCCCCCGGTGGCCCATCGGCGTCCGCGGAGGACACCCATGACGGATCAGCCCGCACGTCCCACGCGCCAGCACCGCAGACCGCCCGGCAGGCGGCGGCGCACCGTGCTCGGAGCCCTCTTCGGGCTGCTCCTCATCGGCATCGTCGCCGGCACCGGACTGGCCCTCGACCGGCAGGACAGGACCTCCGCCGCCGATCGGGCCGACGCCACGGCGCTCCCCTTCGACCTGCCGCCCGCCGGCACGCTGCGGGCCGGCCCTCACCTGGTCTTCGCGCACTACTTCACGCCCTACCCGCTCTCCCTCGACAACCAGCCCGCCTCCCGGGACTACTACACCCGCAACTACCTCACCCCCCAGGGCGAACAGGGCAAGCACGCGGCCTACGGCGGACTCCTGCGCGACCGGCCCGAACCGGTCGCCCCCTCCACCGGCGACTGGCAACTCGCCAACCTGGAGAAGGAGGTGAGGACGGCCAGCGCGGCCGGCATCGACGGCTTCACCGTCGACCTCCTCTCCCTGGCCGGCCCCAACCGTCAGCGGGTCGACCTGCTGCTGCGCGCCGCGCACCGCGTCGACCCCGCCTTCCGGATCGTCCTCATGCCGGACATGACGTCCCTGCACACCGATCCGCGCACGCTCGCCGACCAGTTGGCCCAGCTCGCCGCCGCCCCCGCCGCGTACCGCCTGCCGGACGGACGTCTCGTGGTGTCCCCCTTCAAGGCCGAGGCCCAGGACCCGGCCTGGTGGAACCAGGTCACCGACCGGCTGCGCCGGCACGGCATCAACACCGCGCTCGTCCCGGTCTTCCTCGACTTCCGCTCCAACGCCCAGCGCTTCGCGCCGCTCAGCTACGCCTTCTCGTCGTGGGGCAACCGCAGTTACGCCCGGCAGGACAACGTCCCCGGCGACATCCAGCTCGCCCACTCGCTCGGCAAGAAGTGGATGCAGGCCGTGTCCGTGCAGGACGCCCGGCCCAACCAGGGCATCTACGACGAGGCAGGCAACACCGCCACCCTGCGCTCGACCTGGAACCACGCGATCTCCGACGGCGCCGACTGGGTGCAGCTCACCACCTGGAACGACTACTCCGAGGGCAGCCAGTTCGCCCCCTCGCTGCACAACGGCCACACCTACCTGGACATCTCCTCGTACTACCTCACCCGGTTCAAGACCGGCGCCTGGCCGCGGATCGTCCGCGACACCGTGTACGTCACCTCCCGCGTCCAGTTCACCGGCGGCGGTGGCGTCCAGCAGGCCCGGCTGATGCGGCCCCGCGCGGGCACCGCGCCCCCGCGCGACCAGGTGGAGCTGCTCACCTTCCTGACCGCGCCCGCCTCCGTCTCCGCCCGGGTGGGCACCGTCCCGTACGGCTATCAGGCCCCCGTCGGCGTCAACGCCCATACGCTGCCGCTGAGTCCGGGCCGCACCCAGGTCATCGCCCGCCGCGCCGGTGACACCGCGGCGGCCGTCACCACCCGCTACCCGGCCCAACGGACGTCTGCCGTGCAGGACTTGCAGTACTACGGGGTCTCCAGCGGGAGGTGACGTCCGCCTCCTGGGCGGCGGTTCGGCCGGCCGGCGGTTCTCGGGGCGGTAGCGCGGCCCGCGTGCGCGCGGGATGGCGCGGGCCGAGGAAGACGGCGACACCCGTGCCGTCCGGGGACGGACGCGTGGCCTGGGTCCAGCCCGCCCTGGCGGCGGTAGAAGGACGGGGCCCGGCCCGACCGTACGGACGCCAGCAGCCAGGCACGGCCGCCCGGCGCGCCGGCGGTGACCGCGTCCAGCAGGCGGCCCGCGAGACCGGTGCCGCGCTCGGCGGGGCGGACGGCGAGTTCGTCTATCTCCCGGGCCCCGCACAGCCACGCGGCGGTGCGCGCGGCGCCGAGTCCGGCGGCGGCCTGTGGATGGCACCGGCCGGCGGGGAACGGCGCCCCGGTGGTCCAGGCCGTCCCGAACCCGAGCACCTCCCCGTCCCGTACGGCGGTCACGGCGGTGAACCCCGGCCGGCGTACATCTTCCTGCACTCGTCCACCTCTTGCTGTTAGTGTGCAACTGCACATTGATTGCAATTATGGCGGAGGATGTTGAACATGGCGGTGTACACGCTCCCGGAGCTTCCCTACGACTACGCGGCGCTCGAACCGGTCATCAATCCGCAGATCATCGAGCTGCACCACGACAAGCACCACGCGGCGTACGTCAAGGGCGCGAACGACACGCTGGAGCAGCTCGCGGAGGCCCGGGACAAGGAGGCGTGGGGGTCGATCAACGGCCTGGAGAAGAACCTGGCCTTCCACCTCTCCGGGCACATCCTGCACAGCATCTACTGGCACAACATGACCGGCGACGGCGGCGGCGAGCCCCTGGCCGCCGACGGCGTGGGCGACCTCGCGGACGCGATCACCGAGTCGTTCGGCTCCTTCGCCGGCTTCAAGGCGCAGTTGACCAAGGCCGCCGCGACCACCCAGGGCTCCGGCTGGGGCGTCCTCGCCTACGAGCCGCTGAGCGGACGCCTGATCGTCGAGCAGGTCTACGACCACCAGGGCAACGTCGGACAGGGCTCGACCCCGATCCTGGTCTTCGACGCCTGGGAGCACGCCTTCTACCTCCAGTACAAGAACCAGAAGGTCGACTTCATCGAGGCGATGTGGGCCGTCGTCAACTGGCAGGACGTGGCCCGGCGTTACGCGGCGGCCAAGGAGCGCGGCGACAGTCTGCTGCTCGCGCCGTGAGGTCGTAGGCGCGCGACGGGTGCCCCCTGCGCGTGACCGTCTACTCGCCGGGCGCCGGCGAGGGCGAGCGTCACGCGCAGGGGGCTCTCCAGGGTCCGGAGCCCGGACTTCCCGAGAGTGCGGGTGGGGCTCTCCGGGCCGGGGGCGCCCCGGGGGCGGGTGGGCCCTCGGGTGGTGCGGCCCGGCGTCGTGGCGTCACCCGGTTGGCGGAGCCCCCGTGGCGGGCGGGGGAGTGGCGGCGGAGGCTCGAATTCCCCGCTGCTCCCGCACCGGGACGGCCAACGGCCGACAGTACATCGAGGTGGTCGAGCATGAGCCAGGACGCTTCGCAGCCCCCGACCCCGCCGCCGGGTGGCGGCACCGGGTCCCAGCCGAGCGGCGGCGACATGCCGCTGTGGGGAGACCAGTGGTCCGGCGCGGCGCCCGCCGGAGGAGAGTTCGGGCCGCCCCCGTCGGGCGACAGCGCCTGGGCCGCGGGCGGAGTCACCTTCGCCGGTGTCCTCCTGCTGGTCAACGGCTTCCTCAACATCCTCCAGGGCATCTCCGCCCTCGCCAAGGACGATGTGTACACCCGCGTCGACGACTACGTGTACCGCATCAACCTCACCGGCTGGGGCTGGATCCTGCTGATCGTCGGCGTGATCGCGGCGGCCGTCGGCGCGGGCATCCTGAAGGGCGCCGAATGGGCCCGCCTGACGGGTATCGCGCTGGCGGCGGTGAGCATGCTGTTCCACTTCATGTTCCTGCCGTACGCGCCGATCTGGGCGGTCATCATGATCGCGATCGACATCTTCGTGATCTGGGCCCTCGCCACTTACCGGCCGCACTCACAACGGCCACCGTCCGGGCCGCGGTCCTCGCCCCGGTCGCCGCGCCAACCCCAGGCGCGCTGACCTGCCACTCGCTCTGCCCCCGCCCCTGCCCCGTCCCGACGCGAGGGGGCAGGGGCGCGGCGCAGGACGCCGGAACCGAGCGGACGAGCGGCCGAGCGGAACGAGACGTGCCATGGATGACGTGACCGACCGGACACCCGCCGGCCAGCGCGGCGGCGGCGCAGGGGCCTGTCAGCGGTCCGAAGAGCCGGCCGGACAGCCCGCCGGGCGCCGGAACCCGCGTCCGGCGCCCGGCCTCGCGGTCGCGGTCGCTGTCGCGGAGATCGTATGAACGGCGAAGACGGACTGCCCCGCGAAGGCCATGCGAACGGTCCGGGTCGCGGCAGCGGCAAGGGCAATGGCAATGGCAATGGCAATGGCAACGACGACGGTCACGGATATGGATACGGCAGCGGCGCTGCCCGGGAACTCGCCGAACTGCGGGCCAGGGTCGCGGAATTGGAGCGACGCCGGCGCCCGACTGCCCAACGGCACTGGGTGCGCCCGTTCTTCGCGGTCCTCCTGATCCTCGTGGCGGCCGTGCTCACCCCGCTCGGCGCCGTGGCGGCCTGGTCGAGCGACCTGATCGGGGACACCGACCGCTACGTCTCGACCATGAAGCCCCTCGCCTCCGACCCCGACGTCCAGAACGCCGTCGCCGACCGGGTGACCACCGCCGTCATGCAGTACGTCGACATCCGGTCGCTGCTCACCTCCGTCGCCCCCGACGACCGGCCCCGGCTGACCAAGGCCCTGGGGCCGCTGAGCGGGCCGATCACCAGCGGGCTCACCGACTTCGTGCACAGCACGGCGGAGAGGTTCGTCGCCGGCGACGCGTTCGCCACCCTGTGGACCGACCTCAACAGGACGGCCCACGCCTCCGCCAACAAGGCGCTGACCGGAAGCGGCGGCGGAGCCGTCAAACTCACCCACGACGCCGTCGTCATCGACCTCGCCCCCGTCATCGCCCGCGTCAAACAGGCCCTCGTCGACAGGGGACTCGGCCTCGCCGCGAAGATCCCGGAGGTGCACGCCGAGTTCACGGTCATGAACTCCGAATCCATCGGCAAGGCCAAGAAGTTCTACCGGCTCCTCCAGATCGTCGGGTTCTGGCTGCCGGTGCTGACCCTGCTGCTGGCGGCCGGCGGGGTACTCCTCGCCATCCGCAGGCGCCGCGCCCTGGTCACGGCGGCCCTCGCGGTGGCCGCGGGGGCCGCCGTCCTCGGTATCGCGCTGTGGATCTTCCGGGGGATCTACCTCGACAGCCTCCCCTCGGGGGTCTCCCAGCCCGCCGCGGGCTCGGTCTTCGACACCCTCGTGCGCTATCTACGGACGACGGTACGGATGGTGATCACCCTCGGTGTCGTCGTGGCCCTGGCCGCCTGGCTGACCGGCGACGGCCGTGCCGCCACCCGGGTCCTGGCCGCCTGGCGCGGCGGCATCGGCGCCGTACGCGACGCGGTCGGCCTGGATCTGGGCGCCCCCGGCGCCTGGGTGCACCGCACCAAGACCTGGCTCGACTGGACGGTGGTGGCCGTCGCCGCCGCCACCCTTCTCACCTGGCCCTACCCCACCGCCGCCGTCACCGTCTGGACCGCGGTGGTGGCCCTGCTGGTACTGGCCGTGATCGAGTACATGGACAGCGAGGAGGGCCCGCGTCCGGCCGACGCGGCGGGCGGTGCGGGCGACATCGGTTGACGGGCCGGCCGAGGGTGGGCGGAGCCGCGAGAGCCTACGGGGGCCGTCAGCCGGGACGCCAGTACCGTGGACGTGCGCCGGTCGCGAGGCCGTACCCGTATTCCCGGCGCCACGACCCCGTACGCCGTGCGGCACGACCCCGTACTCCGTGCGGCACGACCCCGTACTCCGTGCGGCACGACCCCGTACGCCGTGCGGCACGACCCCGTACTCCGTGCGGCACGACCCCGTACTCCTGGGGCGCTCCCGCTCCTCACGCTCCCGGTACTCGTGCCGGCGCCCGTCCCACACAGCCCGGTCGACCCTCACTCCCTCCCTACACGCTGTACCCCCCGTCCACCCCCAGCGCCTGGCCGGTGATGAAGGACGCGTGGTCCGAGGCCAGGAAGGCGACCGCTTCGGCGATGTCCTGGGCGGTGCCGAAGTGGCGTAGGGGGATGTTGCGGCGGGCGATCTCCAGGGCGTCGGGGGCGAGTTCGCCGGAGGCGATGAGGCGGGCGGCCATGCCGTCGGTCAGCATGCCGGGGGCGACGCAGTTGACGCGGACGCCGTAGCGGCCCTCCTCGGCGGCGAGGGCGCGGGCGACCGCCTCGACGGCGCCCTTGGTGCCCGAGGAGAGCCCGTCGCGGACCGGGAAGCGGCGGGTGGCCACGGTGGTGACCGCGACGACACTGCCTCGGCTCTCCCGCAGCGGCGGCAGCGCGGGGTGCACCAGGTTGAAGAAGGCCCCCGCCTCCGCGTCGAGTTGAGTGCGGTACTGACTCGGTGTGACCCGGCTCAGGTGAACCATCGGCACGTGCGGTCCCGCCGCGTGGACGAGAGTGTGCAGGCCGCCGAGTGCCGCCGTCGACTCGGACACGGCGGCGGCAACCGCCCGCTCTTGCGTCAGGTCGAGCCGCAGCGCGCGGACCCGGCGTCCCAGCCCGGCGATCTCCTCGGCGAGCGCGTCGGCCGCCGAGCCGCTGGAGCGGTAGGTGAACACCACGTCGCTGCCCCGCTCCGCGAGCGTCCGTACGATCGCCGAGCCGATGCCGCCGGTGCCGCCCGCGACGAACGCGACACCCGCGCGCCGCGAGAAATCCGATGTCCGAGCCATCACGGTCTCCCAAGGGTTCGGAGGATGCCGGCCTCTCCGGGCTTTCCGGCCTCTCCGGCTTCTCCGGCCTTTACGGTCTGTCAGCTGCCGGCGCGGTGCCGGGAGACGCGCGTCCGTCAACGGGCGGACGGCGAGCGGGTATTGCAGCACGCGGAGCCGTAGACGAACAGGGGCACGGCGGCGGAAGAGGATGGGCGGGGCGTACGTGAACCGGGTCGCGGACCGTGTCGCTGTTGGGCCGAACGGGTGACCATGCGTAAGAATTGCCCGGTGCAGACTACGAGTGCGAGCCAGGACGGGGTGGATCGATGAACAGCCACGACGTCACCGATGAACAGTGGAGAGGGCTCGCCCAGGTCGTTCCGTTGCGTGGCCGGGACGCCTGGCCCTCCTCGGTCGGCCACCGGTCGATCCCCGAGGCCCCCACCGAGGCGCGGCGCCGCTTCGTGGTCCTGAGGGTCAACGTCTTCGCGGACGCCCGCGATGTGGCCGAGACCCTGATGGCGGGCATCCCGGTCCTCCTTGATCTGACCGGCGCGGAGAGCGAAGTCGCCAAGCGCGTCCTCGACTTCAGTACGGGCGTGGTGTTCGGCCTCGCGAGCGGAATGCACCGCGTCGACCGGAACGTCTTCCTGCTGACCCCGCCCGGAACAGAGGTGCGCGGACTGATGGAGGAAGCGGGGGTCCCCGGGATCTGATCCCGCGCCGAGCGGACGGGCGGGAAGATGGCGGCGGTACGCCGGTGAACGGGCCCCGTTTCCGGACGAATCGGTCCAGGCTGCCGGTGAACCCCTCCTGCAAACCGGTGGATTCGTCCCCCGATCGTAGGAAGGTTCCCCAAGTGGAACGGTTCGTCCGCCGGCGGAGCCCTACCGTCCGCATATGACCCTGTCCACACCGGAAGCGCCCACGGTGGCGCAGGCCCGCCCCGAGCGCCCGGGCCTCACCGAGCTGCGGCTCGCCGCGTTCGCCGCCCACCGTCGCGTCCGGTTCCCGCTCGGACCGCTCACCCTCGTCACCGGCCCGAGCGGGAGCGGCAAGACGGCCGCCCTGCGCGCGTACGAGGCGCTCGCCCGGCTCGGCGGCGGCGCCGAACTCCGGGAGGTGTTCCCGGACCCGGTCGCCTGCGTGCCCGAGCGGGCCCGGCCGGACGCCCAGCAGCGCCGCGGCTTCCGTATCGGCTGCACGGTGGACGGCCCCGAGGGCCCGGTCCGGCTCGACATCGCCGTCCAGGCCGAACCCGAACTGCGCATCGTGGGCGAGCGGTTGACGGCCGGCGGGCAGACCCTGCTGGAGACGGCCCTGCGCGACCCGGGCCGCCCGTCCGTGCAGGCGGCCTGGCACACCGGGGGCTCCTCCGCGGTGACCCGCGGCCCGCTCCCCGACGACCGCCTCGGCACCGCGCTGCTGCCGCTGCGCGTCGCGGGCCGTACCCCGGGGGAGTGCCGGGTCCTCGCCGCCGCCGAGCAGACGGTCCTCGCGCTGCGCTCCGTCTACGCCTGCGAGCCGAGCCCGCACGCCATGCGCCTGCCCGTCCCGCTGGGCACCGGACGGCTCCTGCGGAACTGCGGGAACCTCGCCGACGTCCTGTGGCGCACCCGCTCGGAGTGCGCCCACCGCTACGCCCACCTCGTCGCCGCCGTCCGGGCCGGATGCGCCGGGACCATCACCGACGTCCTCGCCGAGGTGGTCGGCGAAGGCCGGGTGCGCGGGCTCCTCGACCGCGGCGACGGCGTCCGTACGCCCCTGGAACTGCTCGGCGACGGCGAACTGCGCTATCTCGCGCTGGCCCTCGTCCTGTTGACCGGACCCGGCGTCCTGGAGGTCGACCCGGCGGGCGAGGTGCCGGCCGCGCTCCAGTCGCTGACGGTCCTCGCGGACGGCCTCGACCACGGGCTGGACGCGCGGCAGAGCGCCGAACTGCTGCGGCTGGCGGCGCGGATGTGCGAGCGGGGGCACATCCGGCTGGTGGCCGCGCTGAGCGACGGGGCCCGGGCGTTCGGGGCGGCCGGGGTGCCGGGTGCGGGCGTGGCGGGCCTGGGCGGGGCGGCCGGGGTGACGGTGGTAGACCTGACGCCGTGAGTGAACTGGACGTAGCGACGCTGCAACGCCGACTGGCCGACTTCGCGGCCGCCCGCGACTGGCAGCCGTACCACACCCCCAAGAACCTGGTCGCGGCCCTGAGCGTGGAGGCCTCCGAACTCCTGGAGATCTTCCAGTGGTTGACCCCGGAGGAGTCGGCCCGCGTGATGGACGACCCGGACCGGGCGCACCGCGTCCGTGACGAGGTGGCGGACGTCCTCGCGTATCTGCTCCAGTTCTGCGCGGTGCTGGGCGTCGACCCGCTGGCCGCGCTCGACGCGAAGATCGACCGCAACGAGCTGAGGTTCCCCGCGTCCGGCGACTCCTGAGCGAACCGGGGATCGGGGACTCCTGCGGACCGGGGGCGAGGGCTCCTGCGGACCGGGAAGCGGGGGTCCTGCGGACCGGGGATAGGGGACTGCTGGAGACCCGGGGGCGGGGATCGGGGCGTACGGACCGGGACCGTACGGAAGCCGCGCCCGCCCACCCAAGCCGCTCGTCACTCTCCGGAGTCGTTCAGTCGTCAACTCTTCGCTGGTTGTCCACAGATTTCGGGCTTCCTCTGGCTTTTCGTCTCAACCGACTTCACTCTGGGTAGTGAACCAGTGAGTTCGGGCGGACGCGTGCGATCGCGTCGCGACAGACGGGGGCAGCGCATGGAAGCGGTGCGGCTCATCGTGACGAGCAGACGGGCCCTGGCGGAGAGCGGGGACACCCCGGAGGTGATGGCGGAGGCGTGGCAGGCGCATTCCCTGGCCCAGGCGATCGGCAGCCGGTTCGCCGTCTCCGGGCCGCCCGAACTCCGGGGCGAGGCCCTGGGGTTGACCGAACTGGCGGGCCGGGGCTGCGGCATCCTGGGCGCCCCCGCCCTCGGCACCGGCGGCTTACGCGCCGCCCGGCTCACCGAGTTGGGCGACCCGCGCGAGTCGCTCCTGTGCCTCGGCGCCCTCCTGGGCGAGGTCGGCATGGCCCTGGTCGGCGTCGCCTGCGCGGCGGACGACGAGGGCACGTACTGGCAGTGCATGGAAGCGATCGACGCGGCCGACGAGTCCCGCGACCGCGTCCTGGAAATGCTCAGACGTCTCGCGGTCCGGGACGAGAAACGGGTGGTGGAGCGGGGGTCGGCGATGGGGTAGCGGAGGTCCGGTGATTCCCCTTTCCGGCGACCGGGATCGACCCGGCCGCCGGCGGTCCGACCGGAGCGGGGTGCTGCCGCTCGACGGCCGGACCGTGCCGGGGAGTGACCGGGGCCGTTCCGGAGGCTCGGGTCCCCGTGTCTCGGTCCCGTGTCTCGGTCCCTGTGTCTCGGTCCCGTGTCTCGGGTCTGGGTTCCAGGCCGGGGCTCCGGGCCAGTCAGTCGAGGCCCGGCATCACCTCGGTGGCGATCAGCTCCAGGTGGTCCAGGTCGTCCAGATCCAGGATCTGGAGGTACATCCGCTGTGAACCGACCGCCTGGTACCGGCCGATCCGCTCGATCACCTCGGCGGGAGACCCCGCGAGACCGTTGGCCTTCAGCTCGTCCACGTCCCGGCCGATGGCGTCCGCCCGGCGCTTCACCTCACTGTCGGTGCGGCCGACACACGCCACGAGGGCGTTGGAGTAGACGAGTTCGTCGGCCTTGCGGCCGGCCTGCTGCACCGCCGCCCGCACCCGGCCGAACTGCTGCTCGGTGTCCGCGACGGAGGCGAACGGGATGTTGAACTCGTCCGCGTAGCGCGCCGCGAGAGCCGGGGTGCGCTTCGCCCCGTGCCCGCCGATCAGCACGGGCACCTTCGGCTGCGCCGGCTTGGGCAGCGCGGGGGAGTCCTTCAACTGGTAGTAGGTGCCGTCGAAGTCGAACCGTTCGCCGACGGGCGTGTTCCACAGCCCGGTCACGATGGCGAGCTGCTCCTCGAGGCGGCCGAACTTCTCCTTCGGGAACGGGATTCCGTACGCCGCGTGCTCGGCCTCGTACCAGCCCGCGCCCAGGCCGAGTTCCACGCGCCCGCCCGACATCTGGTCGACCTGCGCGACCTGGATGGCGAGGACACCGGGAAGCCGGAACGTGCCCGCCGTCATCAGCGTGCCGAGCCTGATGCGGCTCGTCTCACGGGCGATGCCGGCCAGGGTGATCCAGGCGTCCGAGGGGCCGGGGAGGCCGTCGCCGGAACCCATGTGCAGATAGTGGTCGGAGCGGAAGAAGGCGTCGTAGCGAAGGTCTTCGGCGGCCTTGGCTACGCGGAGCAGCGTGTCGTAGGTCGCGCCCTGCTGCGGTTCTGTGAAGACTCGAAGATCCATGTATCCATCATGCACCGGTCACTTCAGCCGTCCCGCCGCGAACCGCTGTCCCTGTCGTACCGGGTCGGCGCGCGGGCCCGCGCGTCCCGTTTGCCGAAGCGGCAACATCGCTCGCTCCGGGCGGGGCGTTCCACCAGGATCGAAAGCGATCTTGGCGCACGCCCGCGTCAACACCGGCGCCGGTGTCGGCATCAGGGCCGGCACCGGCATCAGCTCCGGTGTCGGCGTCAGCTCCGGCGTCGGCACGGGCTCGGTCACAGGCGCCGACGCACGGCCCCGCCCTCGTGCCCGTAGCCGCAGGACCCGCCCCTGGAGGACTCATGCCGCAGCAGACACCGGACCTCACGCACCGAGTGGTCCCCGGACCCGGCAGACGGATCCACCTCGTGGAGCAGGGCGAGGGGCCCCTGGTCCTCCTCGTGCACGGCTTTCCGGAGTTCTGGTACTCCTGGCGGCATCAGCTGCCGGTGCTGGCCGCCGCCGGCTACCGCGCGGTCGCCGTCGACGTGCGCGGTTACGGCCGTTCGTCCCGGCCGGCGGCCGTCGAGGCGTACCGGATGACCGAGCTGGTCGAGGACAACGTGGCCGTCGTGCGGGCGCTCGGCGAGCGGCACGCGGTGATCGTCGGGCACGACTGGGGGTCGAACATCGCGGCCGGCTCGGCGCTGCTGCGCCCCGACGTGTTCCGCGCCGTGGGACTGCTCAGCGTCCCCTACGCGCCCCGGGGCGGCCCCCGCCCCTCCGAGATCTTCGCGGGCATGGGCGGCGAAGAGGAGTTCTACGTCTCCCGGTTCCAGCGTCCCGGCCGCGCGGAGGCCGAGATCGAGCCGGACGTACGCGGCTGGCTCGCGGGTTTCTACGCCGCCCTGTCCGGTGACACGATGCCCGGCCCCGGCGCGCCCGACCCGCACTTCGCCGCACCCGGCGGCACACTCCGTGACCGCTTCCCGGCCGGTGTCCGCCCCGCCTGGCTCGGCGAGGACGAACTCGACGTCTACGCGGCCGAGTTCGAGCGCACCGGCCTGACCGGGGCGCTCAACCGCTACCGCAACATGGACCGGGACTGGGAGGACCTGGCCGGTCACGACGGTGCCCCGATCACCCAGCCCTCGCTGTTCGTCGGCGGTGCGCTCGACGCCTCCACCACCTGGCTGGCCGACGCCATCGAGGCCTTCCCCGTCACCCTGCCGGGCCTGGTCTCCTCACACCTCCTCGACGGCTGCGGCCACTGGACCCAGCAGGAGCGCCCCGAGGAGACCGGCCGGCTGCTGACCGAGTGGCTGGACGCGATCGGTGACGTCACGGCGTAGCGACGACGGCCCGAGCCGCTGCCGCCGCGTATGAGCGACGCCTCCGAGCGGGCTACCGGTCCGCGTGGGTCTCGGCTCCGCGTGGGTCTCGGCTCCGCGTGGGTCTCGGCTCCGCGCGGGCTTCGGCTCCGCGCGGGCTTCGGCTCCGCGTGGGTCTCGGCTCCGCGTGGGTCTCGGCTCCGAGCGGCTGCCCCGCTCCGCGTGGCCTACGGCTGGGCGGCGAGCTGCGGGTACAGGCCGCTGAGGTCGCCCGAGAGGCCCGCCTTGACCTGGCGGGTGAACGCGTCGGCGAGGACCTCGTGGGCGTCCGTCTCGATGCCGTCGAGGGCCGCCGTGGCGACGCTGTCCGCGGAGACCTTCGGCACGTCGAGACCCGCCGTCAGGTCGGTGTCCACATAGCCGACGTGCAGGCCGGTGACCTTGACGCCGCGCGGTCGCAGCTCCAGGCGCAGCGCGTTGCTCTGCGACCACAGGGCGGACTTGGAGGCGCTGTAGCCGTCCGTGCCGGGGACCGTCACCCAGGACAGCACCGAGTGCACGGTCAGGATGTGCCCGCCGCCGTTGCGCTCCAGGACCGGGACGAACGCCCGGGTGGTGAGCAGCGGGCCGAAGAAGTTGATGTCGAACTCGCGCCGCACGTCCTCGACGGGAGAGTCGAGGAACGAGGTCGAGCCCGATCCGCCCGCGTTGTTGATCAGGATCGTGACGTCCTGGGCCCGCTCGGCGGCAGCCGCGACCGACGCCGGGTCGGTGACCTCCAGGGCCAGCGGCACCGCGTCGGGGTGCGTCACCGTCCTGGGGTCGCGGGCGGTCGCGTACACCTTGGCGGCGCCGCGTTCGTAGAGGGACCGCACGAGCGCCTTGCCGATGCCGCGGCTGCCGCCGGTCACCAGGGCCACGGAACCTTCGATGCTGGTCATGAGCTTTCCCCTTTCGGAAACCGATCGGTTTCCTGCGTCTCCGGGAACTGTAAACCGATCGGTTTCCACAATGCAATCGAAGGCCGTAGGCTGGGCACATGACACAGGCGACACCGACCACGGCGGGGTCCTCCCCGGCCACCGCCGCCACGCACCGGGCCGCCGCCACCCCCCGCGACCGACTGCTCGACGCCGCCGCCGGGCTCTTCTACCGCGAGGGGGTCGGCATCGGCGTCGAGGCGCTGTGCCGCGAGGCGGGGGTCTCCAAGCGCTCGATGTACCAGCTCTTCGGCAGCAAGGACGAGGTGCTGGCGGCGAGCCTGGAGCGCGGCGCGCCCGCTTACCAGTCGTTCCTCATGCCCGACGCCGGCGCGTACGCGGGGGCCGATGCCGGGGACCGGTCGCCGCGGGCGCGCATCCTGTACGTCTTCGAGCGCCTGGAGGAACTGGCCGAGCGCCCCGACTTCCACGGCTGTCCCTTCGTGTCCGTCACCGCCGAGCTGAAGGCGCCGGACCACCCCGCGAGCCTGGTGGCCCGCCGCTGCAAGGACGCGCTGACCGCGTTCTTCCGGCAGGAGGCGGAGCGCGGGGGCGCCGCCGACCCCGAGTTGCTGGCCCGCGAGCTGACCGTCACCTTCGACGGATCGGGCGTCCGCGCCGTCATGCAGGGCCGGGGACTCGACGGCCTCGCCGTCACGATGGCCCGCGCTCTCCTCGACATGGCAGGCCTACGCGAGGAGGCGGACACCCCGCCGGGCACGTCGGCAAGCTCCGAAACCTCCGGCTGACTCCCGCCCTCGCGGGCCCCGCCTCGCCGGGTCGCCACGCCCGCCGGTCACAGGCGCGGCCATCGACGCCGCCCCACCCGCCGGCGGAAAAATACCCGCGCCCACCTGCGGCGTCGGCGGTACGTTGTGGGGGCGCGCCGAGACCGGCGTCGCCCCTGCGGACGACCGCGGCGCGGCGTGGCCAGGAGCCGCGAGGCCGGGGACGGCACGCGGTGGCGATCCCCGAGGCGCGTCGGCCAAGCGCTGTGACCAGCCGCCGCCGGAGAGGCGCGCACCCGTGCGTGCCCATCCGCCGATCCGCCTGGATTTCCGCAGCCCAGAAGACGTTTCGAGGCAGACGACAGTGTTCCTGACGATCAGCACCAGCGGTACCCCAGAGCGCCCGGCGACCGATCTCGGCTTCCTGCTGCACAAGCATCCCGACAAGGCGCAGAAGTTCTCGACGTCCTACGGCACGGCCCACGTCCTCTACCCCGAGGCGACCACCGAGCGGTGCACGGCCGCGCTGCTGCTGGAGGTCGACGCGGTGGCACTGGTCCGGCGCGGCAAGGGCAAGGGGCGCGGCGGGGCGTCCGACGCCGCGCTCGCGCAGTACGTCAATGACCGCCCGTACGCCGCCTCCTCGCTGCTCGCCGTCGCGCTGAGCGCCGTCTTCTCCAGCGCGATGAGGGGCCAGTGCGCGGCCCGGCCCGAACTGCCCGCCGAGGCGCGGCCGTTGCGCGTAGAGGTGCCGGCGCTGCCCGCACGCGGTGGCGCCGACCTGGTCCGCGCGCTTTTCGAACCGCTCGGCTGGACCGTGTCGGCCGAGCCCATCGCGCTGGACGAGCGGTTCCCGGAGTGGGGTGAATCCCGTTACGTACGGCTGGAGTTGGAGTCGGAGGGGTTGACGGTCGCCGAGGCGCTGCGGCACCTCTACGTCCTGCTTCCGGTGCTCGACGACGCCAAGCACTACTGGGTGGCGTCCGACGAGGTCGACAAGCTGCTGCGGGCCGGTGAGGGCTGGCTGCCCGCCCACCCGGAGCAGAAGCTGATCACCAGCCGTTACCTGTCGCGGCGTTGGTCGCTGACCCGGGAGGCGCTGGAGCGGCTCGAACTCGTCCGCCTCGCCGAGACCGACGACACCGACGTCGAGGAGATCGACAACGCGGTGGACGAGGAGACCGACACCGAGGAGAAGCCGGTGCCGCTCGCCGTGCTGCGCCGGGAGGCGATCCTCGCCGCGCTGCACGCGTCCGGCGCGAGCCGTGTCCTCGACCTCGGCTGCGGACAGGGCCAGTTGGTGCACGCGCTGCTCAAGGACAGCCGGTTCACCGAGATCGTCGGCGTCGACGTGTCGGTGCGCGCGCTCACCATCGCCGCGCGCCGGCTCAAGCTGGACCGCATGGGCGAGCGGCAGTCCGCCCGCGTCCGGCTCACACAGGGCTCGCTCGCCTACACCGACCGCCGGCTCAAGGGATACGACGCCGCCGTGCTCAGCGAGGTCATCGAACACCTCGACCTGCCCCGGCTGCCCGCCCTGGAGTACGCGGTGTTCGGCTCCGCCCGCCCCCGGACCGTCCTCGTGACCACGCCGAACGTCGAGTACAACGTCCGCTGGGAGACCCTCCCGGCCGGACACGCCCGGCACGGCGACCACCGTTTCGAGTGGACCCGCGAGGAGTTCCGCTCCTGGGCGCGTACGGTCGCCGAACGGCACGGCTACGACGTGGAGTTCACCCCCGTCGGCCTGGACGACCCCGAGGTCGGCCCGCCGACCCAGATGGCCGTGTTCACCCTGACCGGCCCCACCCCGGGCAAGGCCGGGACGCCCGGCACCCCGCCAACCGGCACTCCGCCAACCGGCACTCCGACAACCCGCACCCCGACAACCCGCACCCCGACCACTGCCACCCCGACCGCGAAGGAGGAGAAGGCGGCATGAGCGACGAGACCTACCAGGGGCGTGTCCTGCCCGTCACCGACCTCTCCCTCGTGGTGCTGATCGGCGCCTCGGGCTCCGGCAAGTCCACCTTCGCCCGGCGGCACTTCAAGCCCACCGAGATCATCTCCAGCGACTTCTGCCGCGGCCTGGTCGCCGACGACGAGAACGACCAGAGCGCCAGCGGCGACGCCTTCGACGTGCTCCACTACATCGCCGGCAAGCGTCTCGCGGCCGGCCGCCGGACCGTCGTGGACGCGACGAGCGTGCAGCAGGACAGCCGACGTCAGCTTGTCGAACTCGCCCGCGAGCACGACGTGCTGCCCATCGCGATCGTCCTCGACGTGCCCGAGGAGGTGTGCGCCGAACGCAACGCGGCCCGCGCCGACCGCGCCGCGATGCCACGCCGTGTCATCCAGCGCCACATCCGCGAACTGCGCCGCTCGATCAGACAGTTGGAGCGCGAGGGCTTCCGCAAGGTGCACCACCTGCGCGGTGTGGCCGACGTGGAGAACGCCTCGGTGGTGACCGAGAGGCGGTTCAACGACCTGACCCACCTCACCGGACCCTTCGACATCGTCGGCGACATCCACGGCTGCGCCTCCGAACTGGAGATCCTGCTCGGCAAGCTCGGCTACGTCGACGGCGTGCACCCCGAGGGCCGTACCGCCGTCTTCGTCGGCGACCTCGTCGACCGCGGGCCCGACACCCCGGGCGTGCTGCGCCGCGTGATGTCCATGGTCGGCTCGGGCAACGCCCTGTGCGTGCCCGGCAACCACGAGAACAAGCTCGCCCGCCACCTCAAGGGCCGCGCGGTCCAGCCCACGCACGGACTCGCCGAGACCATCGAGCAGTTGGACGCCGAGACCGAGGAGTTCCGTGCCTCCGTGAGGGAGTTCGTGGACGGGCTGGTCAGTCACTACGTCCTCGACGGCGGGCGGCTCGTGGTCTGCCACGCCGGCCTGCCCGAGAAGTACCACGGCCGCACCTCGGGCCGGGTGCGCTCGCACGCGCTGTACGGCGACACCACCGGCGAGACCGACGAGTTCGGGCTGCCGGTGCGCTACCCGTGGGCCGAGGACTACCGGGGCCGCGCCGCCGTCGTCTACGGCCACACGCCCGTACCCACCGCCACCTGGCTCAACAACACCATCTGCCTGGACACGGGCGCCGTGTTCGGCGGCAAGCTGACCGCGCTGCGCTGGCCGGAGCGTGAACTGGTCGACGTACCGGCCGAGAAGGTCTGGTACGAGCCGGCCAAGCCGCTCGCCACCGAGGCGCCGGGCGGGCACGAGGGCCGGCCGCTGGACCTCGCGGACGTGTACGGCCGACGCGCCGTCGAGACCCGGCACGCCGGGCGGGTGGCCGTCCGGGAGGAGAACGCGGCCGCGGCTCTGGAGGTCATGAGCCGCTTCGCCGTGGACCCGCGGCTGCTCCCGTACCTGCCGCCGACCATGGCTCCCACCGCGACCTCGCACGTCGACGGCTACCTGGAGCACCCCCTCGAGGCCTTCGCCCAGTACCAGCAGGACGGTGTCGGGCGGGTCGTGTGCGAGGAGAAGCACATGGGGTCGCGGGCGGTCGCCCTGGTCTGCCGGGACGCGGACGCGGCGCGCGAGCGGTTCGGCGTGGACGGTCCCACCGGGTCCCTCTACACCCGCACCGGCCGGCCCTTCTTCGACGACGCCGCCGTCACCGAGGACATCCTCGGCCGGGTGCGGGCCGCCGCGGCGGAGGCCGGACTGTGGGAGGAGCTGGACACCGACTGGCTGCTGCTGGACGCCGAGTTGATGCCGTGGTCGCTGAAGGCGTCCGGGCTGCTGCGTGGTCAGTACGCCGCTGTCGGCGCCGCGTCCGGGGCGGTGTTCCCGGGTGCCCTGGCGGCGCTCGAAGGGGCGGCCGCCCGGGGGATCGACGTCGGGGACCTGCTGACGCGCCAGCGTGAACGGGCCCTGGACGCGGGCGCGTTCACGGAGGCGTACCGTCGGTACTGCTGGACCACGGACGGCCTCGACGGGGTCCGTCTCGCGCCGTTCCAGATCCTGGCCGTCCAGGGGCGCAGCCTCGCCGCGCTGCCGCACGAGGACCAACTCGCCCTGATCGACCGGCTCGTGGAGCACGACGGGAGCGGGCTGCTACAGACCACCCGGCGGCTCTTCGTCGACACCGGGGACCCGGAGTCGGTGCGGGCCGGGGTCGACTGGTGGCTGGAGATGACCGGGCGCGGAGGCGAGGGCATGGTCGTCAAGCCGGCGGGGGCGCTGGTGCGGAGTGGCGGCGGGCAGGGGCGGTTGGTGCAGCCCGGCGTCAAGTGCCGGGGGCGGGAGTACCTGCGGATCATCTACGGTCCGGAGTACACCCGGCCGGAGAACCTTGCCCGTCTGCGGGGGCGGTTCCTCAACCACAAGCGGTCGCTCGCCCTGCGTGAGTACGCCCTCGGGCTTGAGTCCCTGGACCGGCTGGCCGAGGGGGAGCCGCTCTGGCGCGTCCACGAGACGGTGTTCGCGACGCTGGCGCTGGAGTCCGAGCCGGTGGATCCCCGCCTGTAGCGGGTACCGCTCCTCACCCCGGCCGGGGGCAGCGGGTCGGCCGTCGGCCGGGGGTGGGGGGCTGGTCGCGTAGTTCCCCGCGCCCCTGGTGGGGCGGCCGGTCGGTAGTTGGCTGGCCCGTGGTGGGGGGTGAGCGCGCAGTTCCCCGCGCCCCTGGTGGGGTGACCGGTCGGTAGTTGGCTGGCCCGTGGGTGGGGGCTGAGTGCGCAGTTCCCCGCGCCCCTGGTGGGGCGGCCGGTCGGTAGTTGGCTGGCTCGCGGTGGGGGGTGAGCGCGTAGTTCCCCGCGCCCCTGGTGGGGCGACCAGGCCGGTAGTTGGCCAGCCCCCGCCGGGTCGCGGTCAAGGAACTCCTCCGGGTGACCGGGTCTCAGTTCAGGAGGTGGAGGCGGGTCTGGGAGACGCCAACCCGGACCGTTTGGCCCCACGTCAGTTGGACCGCGTCGCCCTCCATCCCGTCCCCGAAGGCGATGAGCCGGTCCGACTCGACGGTGAGGCACAGGCGCCCGGTGCCGTTGAGTTCGCCGGCCACCAGGGACGTCCCGGTGGCCGGCGAGGGCCACGCCTCGCGGACGAACCACAGCAGGCGCTGGTCGGTGGGCCCGGGCAGCGCGGGCCCACCACCCCGCTCCTGCCACACCGACCGCAACCACCCGCTCGCCCCCGTCCCCGTCCCCACCAGCACCCCGCTGGAGGCCTGGGGCTCGACGGCACCCCCGTACTCGTCGAGCCCCAGCCGATAGCGGGCCGTCTGATGGCCCGCGGCTCCGAGGTAGATCTCGTTCAGGGCGACCAGCCGCTGTGTGTCGTCGGCGACCGCCTCGACCATGGTCAGCTCGTCCGCCGTCCCCGTGAACGCGGAGCCGAGCAGCGCCTTCGCGTCCCCGGCCCGGTGCCGCACCAGGACACCCGGATTGCGCCCCGGCTCGGCGTCGATGCCCACGACCGGCTGACCCGCCAGGTACTTGGCCACGTTCGCCACCAGCCCGTCCTGCCCGACGACGACCACGACGTCCTCCGGCGCGAACAGGAAGCGGTCCAGATCGGCCCGCTCCACCCGCGCCTGACGCCACGTCAGCGGAATCGCGGCGACCACCTCGGCCAGTGCCTCCCGGGCCCGCCGGTGCCGCTCGGCGACCTCGGCGATGTCCCGGCCGCGCGAGGACAGGAAGAACGCGGCCTGCCCGTGCGTACCGTGCCGGGCCACCAACTCCTCGTACTCGCTGGTGCGATGGACGAGGACGACCCGGGGCGCGAGGCTCACGCCCGCTCTCCGCCCGCTCCGCTGCCCAGCTTGGCGAGCAGCCCGGTCAGCACGTCCGGCGACACCGTGACGCTCTCGATCCGCGGCAGGTTCTCCGCGAGCCGGGTGCCGGTGAGGGCGTGCAGCGTGGCCACGTCCACCTCGCCGTGCACCCGCAGCCAGGCCGCCTGTGCCTCGGCCCGCGCCGCGCCGACCTCCCGCTCGGCCTGCGCCTCGGCCCCGGCGAGGCGCACCTTGCGGCTCGCCTCTGCCTCCGCGAGCCGCAGCGACCGGGTGGCCTCCGCCTCGGCCAGCCGCACCGTGCGGGCGGCCTCCGCGCCGGCCCGCACCGCGTCCGCCGCCGCGTGCTCCTCGGCCTCGCGGCGGGCGTTCGTACCCCGCTGGTCGACCAACTGCTCCTCGCGCCGGGCGAGTTCGATCTGGCTGGCGAGTTCGTTCTCGGCGATGGCGCGCTCCCGCTCGACGGCGACCGCCCGGCGTTCGTACGTCGCCTTGTCGGCGTCCTGCTGGATCTGCTCGCGGGCCGGGGTGCGCAGCGCGCGCTCCACCTCGGGCTCCGGGCGCAGCGCGACGACCCGTACGGCGACCACCTCGATGCCGGTCGCGGGCAGCCGGGGTTCGGCGGCGAGGCCCCCCGCGATCCGCTCCCGGACCGCCGCCACCCCGTCGACCAGGGCGGACGCCAGTGACGTACGGGCGAGGACGTCCAGCGCGTGCTGCTGGGCCGTCTCGGTGAGCAGCGAGCCGAGCTGTTCCAGCGGGGTGCCGCGCCAGGCGCCCGTGTCGGGGTCGATGGAGAAGTCGAGGCGGGCGGAGGCGAGGGCGGGGTCGCTGATCCGGTAGGTGACGGTGGCCTGCACGGCGACGTCCTGGAAGTCGGAGGTCCGCGCGTGGAAGGTCATCGCCAGCTCACGGTCGTCCACCGGGACCTCGGAGAGCGCGGCGGTCAGCGAGCGGTACCAGAAGCTCAGGCCCGGGCCGTCGTGCACCAGTTGTCCCGACCGGTGGTGCCGGACGTGGGCCGTCGGGCCCCCGCGCAGATGGCGCCAGCCGAAGCGACGGGTGATGTCGGCCATGAGTACCCCCTCGGCGCCGGAGGGTTCCGGCGACCTCTCGTTCCCTGTTGTCGTCACTGAGACGATAAACGGAGGAGTGCTTATCGTCAAGGGGACGAAATGAATGCGACGCGCCTCACGGCGATCCGCGGGTGAACGCGCGTCCGGATGGTCAGGATGGAGTCATGGGATTCCATGTCGACTCCGAGGCCGGGCGGCTGCGCCGCGTCATCCTGCACAGGCCCGACCTCGAACTGAAACGGCTCACCCCCAGCAACAAGGACGCCCTCCTCTTCGACGACGTCCTGTGGGTACGCCGGGCGCGCGCCGAACACGACGGGTTCGCCGACGTGCTGCGCGACCGCGGGGTCGCCGTCCACCTCTTCGGGGACCTGCTCACCGAGACGCTGGCGATCCCGGCGGCCCGGTCGCTCGTCCTCGACCGGGTCTTCGACGAGAAGGAGTACGGCCCCCTCGCCACCGACCATCTCCGCGCCGCCTTCGAGACCCTGCCGGCGCCCGAGCTGGCCTCGGCCCTCGTCGGCGGCATGACCAAGCGGGAGTTCCTCGACGCGCACCCCGAGCCCACCTCCGTGCGCTTCCACGTGATGGACCTGGACGACTTCCTGCTCGGCCCGCTGCCCAACCACCTCTTCACCCGGGACACCTCCGCCTGGATATACGACGGGGTCTCCATCAACTCGATGCGCTGGCCGGCCCGGCAGCGCGAGACCGTGCACTTCGAGGCGATCTACCGGCACCACCCGCTCTTCCGCGACGAGGGCTTCAACCTCTGGTCGGAGGGGCAGGCCGACTACCCGTCCACGATCGAGGGCGGCGACGTCCTCGTCATCGGCAACGGAGCGGTCCTCATCGGCATGAGCGAGCGCACGACTGCCCAGGCCGTCGAGATGCTCGCGCACAAGCTGTTCGCGGCCGGCTCGGCGACCACCATCGTGGCGCTCGACATGCCGAAGCGGCGCGCCTTCATGCACCTCGACACCGTGATGACGATGGTCGGCGGCGACACCTTCACCCAGTACGCCGGCCTCGGCATGCTCCGCTCGTACACCATCGAGCCGGGCGTGGGGGAGAAGGAGCTGAAGGTCACCGACCACCCGCCGGAGCACATGCACCGCGCCGTCGCCGCCGCGCTCGGCCTCGACGCGATCCGGGTCCTGACCGCCACCCAGGACGTGCACGCGGCCGAGCGCGAGCAGTGGGACGACGGCTGTAACGTCCTCGCCGTCGAACCGGGCGTCGTGATCGCCTACGAGCGCAACGCCACGACCAACACGCATCTGCGCAAGCAGGGCATCGAGGTGATCGAGATCCCGGGCAGCGAACTGGGCCGGGGCCGGGGCGGCCCGCGCTGTATGAGCTGCCCCGTCGAACGCGACCCCGTGTAGCGGGCCGTTCGCGGGCGGGGCCTCCCGGCGGGACCTCTCCGGGTCGGTCCTCTCCGGCCCGGTCCTCCCCGGGCGGGACCTCCCTGGGCCGGACCTCCCCGGGCCGGTCCTCCCCGGGCGGGGGCCACAGGTGAGGTCGAACACCGGGCCGTATATAAATGTCAGGCGTCGTATAGAATTCCAATCGTCCCTGTCCCCGTCCGTCCCGTGATCCCTGGAGCGCCCCCATGGCGACAGTCCCGACCGCCCTCGCCGGCCGCCACTTCCTCAAGGAGCTGGACTTCACCGGCGAGGAGTTCCTCGGCCTGGTCGAGCTGGCCGCCGGGCTCAAGGCCGCCAAGAAGGCCGGGACGGAGACCCGGCACCTGACCGGCCGGAACATCGCGCTGATCTTCGAGAAGACCTCCACCCGCACCCGCTGCGCCTTCGAGGTCGCCGCCGCCGACCAGGGCGCCTCCACGACGTACCTGGACCCCTCCGGCTCGCAGATGGGCCACAAGGAGTCCGTGAAGGACACCGCGCGGGTGCTCGGCCGCATGTTCGACGCCATCGAGTACCGGGGCGACAGCCAGGCCGCCGTCGAGGAACTGGCCGCCTACGCCGGCGTGCCCGTCTACAACGGCCTCACCGACGACTGGCACCCCACCCAGATGCTGGCCGACGTCCTCACCATGTCCGAGCACGGCACCAAGCCGCTCGGCGAGACCGCCTTCGCTTATCTGGGTGACGCCCGTTTCAACATGGGCAACTCCTACCTGGTCACCGGCGCGCTGCTCGGCATGGACGTCCGGATCGCCGCCCCGCGCGCCTACTGGCCGGCCGAGGAGATCGTCGCGCAGGCCCGCGAGCTGGCCGAAAAGAGCGGTGGCCGCGTCACCCTCACCGAGGACATCGCCGAGGGGGTGCGGGGCGCCGACTTCGTCGCCACCGACGTGTGGGTCTCCATGGGCGAGCCCAAGGAGGTGTGGGCCGAGCGCATCGCCGCCCTCGCCCCGTACGCCGTGACCATGGACGTCCTGCGCCTGACCGGCAACGCCGACGTCCGCTTCCTGCACTGTCTCCCGGCCTACCACGACCTCGGCACCGGGATCGGCCGCGAGATCCACGCGACCTACGGCCTCGACTCGCTGGAAGTCACCGACGAGGTCTTCGAGTCCGCGTACTCCGTCGTCTTCGACCAGGCGGAGAACCGGCTGCACACGATCAAGGCCGTCCTGGTCGCCACGCTGGCCTGAAATCCTCCGTACGATGTCCGGCGGGCCTCGGAACCATCCCTTCCGGGGCCTGTCGCGCGACCCACCCCGTCGCACCCGCACCACCAGAAACGAGCACCACCCCGCATGCCCGCTCCCCGCGTCAAGTCCCCCGCTCACCTGATAGCCGAGTCCGGCGCCGACCTCGAAGGCAACGGACTCAAGCGCACCATGGGGCTCTTCCAGCTCATCTGCTTCGGCGTCGGCGCCATCGTCGGCACCGGCATCTTCGTCGGACTCTCCGACTCGGTCGCCCAGGCCGGACCCGCCGTGGTCGTCTCCTTCGTCCTCGCCGCGATCACCTGCGTCTTCACCGCCTTCGCCTTCGCGGAGCTGGGCGGCGCCATCCCGGTCTCCGGCTCCTCGTACTCCTTCGCCTACGCCGGACTCGGCGAGAGCGCGGCCTTCCTGGTCGGCTGGTGCCTGCTCCTGGAGTACGGCGTCTCCCTGTCGGCCGTCGCGGTCGGCTGGAGCCAGTACGTCAACGAACTGCTCCAGAGCCTCACCGGCCACCAGCTCCCCGGCGCGCTCTGCGCCGGTCCCTCCGACGGCGGGATCGTCAACCTGCCCGCCGTCGTCGTCATCGCGCTCGCCTCGGTCCTGCTGGTGCGCGGTGTCCGGGAGAGCGCCCGGGCGACCGCCGCCATGGCGGTGCTGAAGCTCGTCGTGCTCGTGGTGTTCTGCGCGATCGGGTTCAGCGCCTTCAAGGACGGCAACCTCACGCCGTTCTCGCCCGCCGGACTCGGCGGCATCGGCGCCGGCACCACGGCCGCGTTCTTCTCCTACATCGGCTTCGACGCGATCACCACGGCCGGCGAGGAGGCCAAGAATCCCCGCCGCGACATCCCCATCGCCATCCTGGTCTGCATCGGCGTGGTCACCCTGCTCTACTGCGCCGTGGCCCTCGCCGCGATCGGCGCCATCGGCGGCGACAAGGTCGGCGGCCGGCCCGCCGCACTGTCCTACGTCGTCAACGAGGTCACCGGCTCCACCGTCGGCGGCGGAGTGATCGCCTTCGGCGCGGTCGTCGCCATCGCCTCCGTGGTGCTCGCCGTGATGTACGGGCAGACCCGCATCCTGCTGTCGATGTCCCGCGACGGCCTGGTCCCGCGCGTCTTCGAGAAGGTCTCCCCGAAGACCTCGACACCGGTCGCCGGCACCCTGATCGTCGCGCTCGTCTTCGCGCTCCCGGCGGCCTTCGCGTCCCTGGACTCCGTGGTCAACCTGTGCACCATCGGCACCCTGGCCGTGATGGCGGCCGTGAACATCGCGGTCATCGCCCTGCGCCGCCGCGAACCGGGCCTCGCCCGCACCTTCCGGGTGCCCCTCTACCCCGTCGTACCGGTGCTCGGCGTCGGCTTCTGCCTCTACCTGATGTACGAGACCGGCTGGACGACCTGGCTCCAGTTCGCCGCGTTCCTCGCGGCCGGGCTCCTGGTGTACGTGGCCTACGGGCGCCGCAACTCCCGGCTGGCCCGCACCGGGGCCGGCGCCGGGCCGGACGCCGAGGCCGTCACGGCAGCGGACGCCGCTGAGCGGGAACCACAGGCAGTCTGAACCAGACCGCCTTGCCGGAGCCGGTGGGGCGGTGCCCGCAGGACGAGCTGAGGGTGCGGATCAGCAGCAGCCCGCGCCCGTGCTCCTGCCAGGGGTCGGGCTCGGCCGGGTGCGGCACGGTGAGATCGCCGGGCGGCGCCGGGTCGGGGTCGTGCACCTCGACCTGGCAGCCGGTCGGCAGCAGCTCCACGACCAGCTCTATCGGACCGTCGCCCGCGGTGTGCTCGACGGCGTTCGCGACCAGCTCCGCGGTGAGCAGCTCGGCGGTGTCGCTGTCGGCCGCGTGTTCCAGCTCGGCGAGGGCGGTGCGGACCAGCGCACGGGCGACGGGCACGGCCGCGACGGAGTGCGGCAGCGCGATGCGCCAGGAGGCGGGGGCGGGGGTGTCGTGCAAGGCGGGTCCGTTCATGGAGCAGGCTGTCCTGCTTACAACCTTAGGAATGGTACGGCGCTGTCGGGCGAACGTGCCCGGCGGGCTTTCTCCGGACATCCACCACTCTGTCCCCGGGCCGCCCGGGGTTCCTTCCGTGACTCCTTCCGGCGCGTGCGGTCCGGTCGAGGGGTCGCGCGCCCCGCCGGCGTGTGTTTCACGGGCCTGCGCGACACCGGCCCGTGTGCTCACTGAATCGTGCGGGCCCGTGTGCGCACCGGCCCGTCCGGGGCCGTGGCTCACCGGCCTGTGTACCCAGGGAGACGGGCGCCCTCCCGTGTGTGCTCCCGCCGTTACACGGCTATCGAAGATCCGTGACGCGGTGACCGGCGCCCGGACTCCTCCCGCGTCCCTTCCGGGCCCGCCCGTCCCCGCCGCCCCTCGGGCCCCGGCCCCGGGGCCGACGCGTACCCGCCGTGCTATCGCGCACTCGTGACGACAGTCACAGATAGGTGATAACTTCGGAGGGCAGTCGCAGCGTCGCCCCCGCCCGAGGAGGCCGCACGTCATGAGTCCCTTCACCGGCTCCGCCGCCCGCACCCCGCGCTGGGAGCACCTTCGCCACGAGGTGGCCGACGGCGTCGCCACGGTCACCCTGGCCCGCCCCGAGAAGCTCAACGCGCTCACCTTCGGCGCCTACGCCGACCTGCGCGACCTGCTCGCCGAGCTGTCCCGGGAGCGCTCCGTCCGCGCCCTGGTCCTGGCCGGGGAGGGGCGCGGATTCTGTTCCGGCGGCGATGTGGACGAGATCATCGGCGCGACCCTCGCCATGGACACCGCCCAGCTGCTCGACTTCAACCGGATGACCGGGCAGGTGGTCCGCGCCGTGCGGGAGTGCCCGTTCCCGGTGATCGCGGCGGTGCACGGCGTCGCGGCCGGCGCCGGAGCCGTGCTCGCCCTGGCCGCCGACTTCCGGGTCGCCGACCCGAGCGCCCGGTTCGCCTTCCTCTTCACCCGCGTCGGCCTGTCCGGCGGCGACATGGGCGCCGCCTATCTGCTGCCCCGGGTGGTCGGCCTCGGCCACGCCACCCGGCTGCTGATGCTCGGCGAACCGGTGCGCGCGCCCGAGGCCGAGCGCATCGGCCTGATCAGCGAACTCACCGACGAGGGGCACGCCGACCAGGCCGCGCTGGCGCTGGCCCGCCGGCTCGCCGGGGGCCCCGCCCTCGCGTACGCCCAGACCAAGGCGCTGCTCACCGCCGAACTGGACATGCCGCTGGCCGCCGCCGTCGAACTGGACGCCGCGACCCAGGCCCTCCTGATGAACGGCGAGGACTACGCCGAGTTCCACGCCGCCTTCACCGAGAAGCGGGCCCTGAAGTGGCGGGGGAGGTGACCGGCCGATGCCCACGGACGACAGGCCCGACAGGCCCGACGGACCCGGCGGCCGGACCGCGGACACGGGAACCGCCGACGCCGGAAGAGCGGACGCCGGCGCGGTGGACTCCGGCGCGGTGGACTGCGGTACGGCGGACGCCGGTGGCGCGGGCGCCCCGCGCGGTCGGCAGTCAGGCCCGGCGGCGGCACGTGTCGCGGTGATCGGCGGCGGACCCGGCGGCCTCTACGCCGCGGCCCTGCTCAAACGGCTCGACCCGGCCCGCGAGATCACCCTCTGGGAGCGCAACGCCCCCGACGACACCTTCGGCTTCGGTGTCGTCCTGTCCGACGAGACCCTGGGCGGCATCGAACACGCCGACCCGGTGGTCTACGCGGCGCTGCGCGAGGAGTTCGTCCGCTGGGACGACATCGACATCGTGCACCGGGGCGTCCGGCACACCTCGGGCGGCCACGGCTTCGCCGCGCTCGGCCGCCGCCGGCTCCTCGCGGTCCTGCGTGAACGCTGCCGCTCCCTCGGCGTCGACCTGCGCTTCGGGTCCGAGGCCCCGCCCGTGGCCGACCTGATGGCCTCGTACGACCTGGTGGTGGCCGCCGACGGTGTGCGCAGCCCCACCCGCGCCGCCCATAAGGAGGTGTTCCGGCCGTCCGTCGAGGAGCACCGCTGCCGCTACATCTGGCTGGCCGCCGACTTCGCCTTCGACGCCTTCCGCTTCGAGATCGCCGAGACCGAACACGGCGTGACGCAGCTCCACGGCTACCCCTACGGGCTCGACGCCTCGACCGTCATCGTGGAGATGCGCGAAGAGGTCTGGCGGGCGGCGGGGTTCGCGGACCTCGACGTGAGCGAGTCCGTCGAGCGGTGCGGGAAGATCTTCGCGGACGCGCTCGGCGGACGGCCGCTCGTCTCCAACGACTCGGCGTGGACGCGCTTCCGTACGGTCGTCAACGCCCGCTGGTCGCACCGGAACCTGGTGCTCCTCGGCGACGCCGCGCACACCGCGCACTTCTCCATCGGCTCCGGCACCAAGCTCGCCGTCGAGGACGCGCTCGCCCTGGCCGCCTGCCTGGAGGAGCAGCCCACGCTCGACCGGGCGCTGACCGCCTACGAGGAGGAGCGGCGCCCCGTCGTCGCCTCCACCCAGCGGGCCGCCCGCGCCAGTCTGGAGTGGTTCGAGAACATCGACCGTCATCTCGGCCTGCCCGCACGGCAGTTCGCCTTCAACCTGCTCACCCGCAGCCGCCGGGTCACCCACGACAACCTGCGGCTGCGCGACCCGTGCTTCGTGGCCGCCGTGGAGCGGGAGTTCGGCTGCCCGCCCGGCACCCCGCCGATGTTCACCCCGTTCCGGCTGCGCGGTCTGACCCTGCGCAACCGGGTCGTGGTCTCGCCGATGGACATGTACTCGGCGCGGGACGGCGTGCCCGGCGACTTCCACCTCGTCCACCTGGGGGCGCGCGCCCTCGGCGGTGCCGGGCTGGTGATGACCGAGATGGTGTGCGTCAGCGCCGAGGGCCGGATCACGCCGGGCTGCGCGACGCTCCAGACACCCCGGCAGGCCGTGGCGTGGCGGCGGATCGTGGACTTCACCCACCGGCAGGCGCCCGGCACCGCGATCGGCGTCCAGCTCGGACACGCGGGCCGCAAGGGCTCGACCCGGCTGATGTGGGAGGGCATCGACGAACCCCTGCCCGACGGCAACTGGCCGCTCGTGGCGGCCTCCCCGCTCCCGTACCGCCCGGACAGCCAGACCCCCCGCGAGCTGTCGCGGGCCCAACTCACCGATCTGCGCCAGCAGTTCACCGAGGCCGCCCGCCGTGCCGCGCGTTGCGGCTTCGACCTCCTCGAACTGCACTGCGCCCACGGCTACTTGCTCTCCGGCTTTCTCTCACCGCTGACCAACCGGCGCACCGACGGCTACGGCGGTTCGCTGGAGAAGCGGCTGCGGTTCCCGCTCGAAGTGTTCGACGCGGTACGGGCCGTGTGGCCGCAGGAGCGGCCGATGACCGTGCGGATCTCCGCCACGGACTGGGCCGAGGGCGGCACCACCGGGGACGACGCGGTGGCCGTCGCCCGGGCCTTCGCGGCGCACGGCGCCGACGCGATCGACGTGTCGACCGGCCAGGTGGTGGCGGACGAACAGCCCGCGTACGGCCGCTCCTACCAGACGCCGTTCGCCGACCGGATCCGGCACGAGGCCGGCGTCCCGGTGATCGCCGTCGGCGCGATCTCCTCCTGGGACGACGTCAACTCCCTGATCCTCGCGGGCCGTACGGACCTGTGCGCCCTCGCGCGACCGCACCTCTACGACCCGAACTGGACCCTGCACGCGGCGGCCGAACAGGGCTACGAGGGGCCGGGCGTCACATGGCCGGAGCCCTACCGCGCGGGCAGCCGGCGCCCGCAGACCGGCCGCGCGGACGCGCCCAAACCCCGCCTTACGCTCGGGAGATGAGGCGGGCCGGGGCGGCAGACGGCCGGTGTCACTGGGGCTCGGGGTGCCCCGAGCCCGGCGAGACGCCGGCGAACTCGGCGCCCGCGTCCCGCAGCCGGGCGTGCAGCGCCTCGAAGACCCGGGCCGAGCGCGAGCCCGGCCAGTCGTCGGGGAGCAGGGCCGGGGGCAGCCCCGGATCGGCGTAGGGGAGGTGGCGCCAGGAGTCGAGGGCGAGGAGATAGTCGCGGTAGGCGTCCTCGTGCGGTGTGTCCACGCGGTGCTCCCAGGCCCGCAGGACCGGCTCGTGCTCGGCGAGGAAGGCCTCGTGCTCCTTGGCGATCGCGGCCAGGTCCCACCAGCGGGCGACCGCCTCCGCCGTCGCCGCGAACCCCAGATGCTCGCCGCGGAACAGCTCCACGTACGGGTCGAGGCCCAGCCGCTCCAGGGTGTGCCGGGTCTCCTGGTGCAGCCGGGCCGGGGCGAGCCACACCCCGGGGGCCGCCGTGCCGAAACCGAGACCGGCCAGCCGCGAGCGCAGGACGTGCCGCTTCTGCCGCTCCGACTCGGGCACCGAGAAGACCGCGAGCACCCAGCCCTCGTCCTCGGGCGCGGTCGACGCGTACACCCGGCGGTCGCCGTCCTCCAGCAGTTGCCTGGCGTCCGACGACAGCGCGTACCCCGCCGCGCCCCCGGCCGTGCGCGCCGGTTCCAGCAGCCCACGCCGCTTGAGCCGGGACACCGAGGAACGTACGGAGGGCGCGTCCACGCCGACCGCCGCGAGCAGCCGGATCAGCTCGGCCACCGGCACCGGACCGGGCATGAAGCGGCCGTAGGCGCCGTAGAACGTGACGATGAGGGACCGGGGTGCGTGGTGCTCTGACACGGTGATCACTCTAGTGCTCGAAGATCACTTGGGGCCGGGCCGGGAGGACGTATCACCCTCCGGTGCGTCCGGTGACGGTGCGTCAGCGAAGGGCGCGGCGCGCAGCAGGAACCGCTGGAGCTTGCCCGTGGCGGTGCGCGGCAGGGCGTCGAGGAAGACGATCTCGCGCGGGCACTTGTACGGCGCCAGCTCGGCCTTCAGGAAGACGCGCAGCGCCTCCGGGTCCCGGGCGGCGCCCTCCCTGAGCACCACATGGGCCACCACGACCTGGCCGCGTGCCGCGTCGGGCCGCCCGACGACCGCCGTCTCGACCACGTCCGGGTGCCGCAGCAGCGCTTCCTCGACCTCCGGGCCCGCGATGTTGTACCCCGCCGAGATGATCATGTCGTCGGCGCGGGCCACATAACGGAAGTAGCCGTCGGGGTCGCGGACATAGGTGTCGCCGGTGATGTTCCAGCCGTCCCGCACGTACTCCCGCTGCCGGGGGTCCGCGAGATAGCGGCAGCCGACCGGGCCGCGCACCGCGAGCAGCCCCGGCTCGCCGTCCGCCGCCGGTCTCCCGTCGGCGCCGATCACCCGCGCCTGCCAGCCGGGCACCGGCAGCCCGGTCGTGCCGGGGCGGATGTCCCCGTCGGCGGCGGAGATGAAGATGTGCAGCAGTTCGGTCGCGCCGATGCCGTTGATGATGCGCAGCCCCGTGCGCTCGTACCAGTCCCGCCAGGTCGCGGCCGGCAGGTTCTCGCCCGCCGACACACAGCGCCGCAGCGAACCGGTGTCGTGGCCGTCCAGGTCCGCCAGCATCGTCCGGTAGGCCGTCGGCGCGGTGAACAGCACGGACACGCGGTGCTCGGCGATCGCGGGCAACAACTGCCCAGGGCCCGCCTGTTCGAGCAGCAGCGCACTGGCGCCCGCGCGCAGCGGGAAGACGACCAGACCGCCGAGTCCGAAGGTGAAGCCCAGCGGGGGGCTGCCCGCGAACACGTCGTCCGCGCGCGGGCGCAGCACGTGCTCGGAGAAGGTGTCCGCCGTAGCGAGCAGATCCCGGTGGAAGTGCGCACAGCCCTTGGGCCGGCCGGTGGTGCCCGAGGTGAAGGCGATCAGCGCCACGTCGTCGGCGGCCGTGTCCGCCGGCTCGAAGGGCTCGGCGGGCGCGCCGGTGATGCGCAGCAGCAGATCGTCCGGCGCGTCACCGCCGTACGGGGTGATCCGCAGCCCGTCGACGCCCGCGCGCTCCAGGTCGTCGACCGAGCGCAGATCGCACAGCGCGTGCGTCACCCGGGCGATCCCGCAGATGGTCCGCAGCTCGTGCGCCCGCTGCTGCGCGAGAACGGTGACCGCGACGGCGCCCGCCTTCAGCACCGCCAGCCAGCACGCGGCCAGCCACGGCGTGGTGGGTCCGCGCAGCAGCACCCGGTTGCCCGGGACCACGGCCAGCTCGCCGGTGAGGACATGGGCGATCCGGTCGACCCGCTCGCGCAGGTCCCCGTACGACCAGGGCGGCCCGGACGGCGTACGGAAGGCGGGGCGCCCGGGGTCGGGCCCGGCGAGCAGCTCGGCGGCACAGTTCAGCCGCTCGGGGTAACGCAGCCCCGGCAGACCGAAGCACAACTCGGGCCACTGGTCCGGGGGCGGGAGATGGTCACGCGCGAAGGTGTCGACGTGGGCCGAGTACGGGGGTGGGGCGGCGGGTCGGGCGGGGGCCGGGTGGGCCGGCGCCGACGGGTCCGCGGGATCCACGGGATGCATGGCCGTTCGCCCCCTTGCCTTCGTGGGCTGCCTCTTGGGCGTCCTGGTGGGCTCGCCCAAGGAGCGTATCGTGTCGGTGACGACAGTCAACTGTTCGCGATAACGTGGGACGGTGTCCGACGGGGAGAGGGACCGGCCATGACCGCATTCTCACTTGAACCAGGACAGACCGCCTGGTGCGCCGAGCTGCGCGCCCTGGCCGCCGACCATCTGCGTCCCCTCGCCGACAAGGGCGAGCCGGGCCGCGTCAACCGCCCGCTGGTCGCCGAACTCGGCCGACTCGGCCTGCTCGCCCGCTTGTTCACCTCCGGCGCCCTCGACCTCTGTCTGATGCGCGAGTCGCTCGCCCAGGTCTGCACCGAGGCCGAGACCGCGCTCGCCCTCCAGGGGCTCGGCGCCCATCCCGTCCACACCCACGGCACCGCCGCCCAGCGCGAGCACTGGCTGCCCCGGGTGGCGGACGGCGAGGCGGTGGCCGCCTTCGCGCTGAGCGAGCCCGGCGCCGGCTCCGACGCCGCCGCGCTGACCCTGCGCGCCGACGAGGACGGCTCGGGCGGCTGGCTGCTCACCGGCGAGAAGTGCTGGATCTCCAACGCCCCCGAGGCCGACCTCTACACCGTCTTCGCGCGGACCGGACCCGCCCCCGGAGCGCGCGGAGTCACCGCGTTCCTCGTCCCGGCCGACCGCCCCGGCCTCACCGGGACCCCCCTCGACCTGCTCTCGCCGCACCCGGTGGGCGCCCTCGCCTTCGACCACGTCCCCGTCACCCCGGACGACGTCCTCGGCGAGGTCGGCCACGGTTTCCGGGTCGCCATGGCCACCCTCGACCTCTTCCGGCCCAGCGTCGGCGCGTTCGCCGTCGGCATGGCGCAGGCCGCCCTCGACGCCACCCTCGCCCACACCGCGCGGCGCACCGCGTTCGGCGGCCCCCTGAAGGACCTCCAGACCGTCTCCCACCAGGTCGCCGAGATGGCCCTGCGCACCGAGGCGGCCCGCCTCATGGTCTACGCGGCGGCGACCGCCCACGACTCCGGGGCCACCGGCGTCCCCCGCCGCGCCGCGATGGCCAAGCTCCTCGCCACCGAGACGGCCCAGTACGTCGTCGACGCCGCCGTCCAGCTCCACGGAGCGCGCGCCCTGGAACGCGGCCACCTCCTCGAACACCTCTACCGCGAGGTGCGGGCGCCGCGGATCTACGAGGGCGCCAGCGAGGTCCAACGGGCCGTCATCGCAAGGGAGTTGTACCGCGAGGCGGCGCCGACGCCGACAGCCGGACCCGCAACGGGAGCGGGACAGGGCCGGAACGGGAACGGCCCCGGGACCGGAGACCGTATGAGCGCCGCCCCGGGAACGGAGCCCGCATGACCGCCGAGCACGTCGATCCGCCCGAGCGCGGCCGGCGATCCGAGCGCGTCAATCCGCCCGAGCTGTCGCCGCCGACCGGCTTCTCCCACGCCGTCGTGGCCACCGGCTCCCGGCTCGTCTTCCTGGCCGGGCAGACCGCGCTCGACGGCGACGGAAAGGTGGCGGGGCAGACCCTGCCGCTCCAGTTCGAGCGGGCGCTGACGAACCTGCTGACCGCGCTGCGCGCGACGGGCGGCACTCCGGCCGACCTCGCCCGGGTCACCGTCTACGCCACGGACGTCGCCGACTACCGGCTCAACGCCCCCGAACTCGGCCGGATCTGGCACCGGTTGGCGGGCCGCGACTACCCGGCGATGGCCGTCGTCGGCGTCACCCGCCTGTGGGACGAACAAGCCCTGGTCGAACTCGACGGCTTCGCCGTGCTCCCGTAGCCCCGCGCCAAGGACCGAGCGTGGGTCAGGCGGCGGTGACGAGCCGCTCGGCGAACACCCGATGCGGAGCGACCACGCTGCCGTCGGGGCGCAGTTCACCACTGTCGTCGAAGACGATCACGCCGTCGCACAGAAGGTGCCAGCCCTGCTCGGGATGGGCCGAGACGATGTGCGGGGCGACGGAGTCCAGGGCCGGGCAGGAAGACTGGTGAGAACACATGGCGCACCTCCACGTCGGATGCGGGGAGCGCCGGCGGTGTTGTCGTCGCCCTCGCATACCCAGACCATGCGCGCCCGGAGAACGCACCGGAACACCCGGTCGTCAAGCGTGACAGGACGGGGACAACTCCCGGACGCGGCCGCGACGGGTGTGGTCAACTCGCCACCAATGGGGTGATGATCACCGGTTCGGGGGCGCCGGACCGGTACCTGTTGAGCGCTCTTTCCCGGGCCCTCAGCGGGCCCCGTTCCAGGAGGTATCCCCATGCTGTTCGTCCGCCAGACCCTCGGTACGGCCGCCGCCGCGGCCCTGTTGCTGCTGCTCGCCCCCTCCGCCGTCGCCCGGTCCGCCGCGCTCGACGAGGTGACCGTCGACCCGACGGCCACGGTCGCCGCCGACGGCACCATCACTCTCTCCGGCACCTACCGCTGCGCCGCCGCCTCCGGACCCGTGTTCGTGTCCTCGTCGGTGTCCCAGGGCGACCCCCGGGTCAAGCAGGGCATCGGCGGCTCCTCCGCGGTCTGCGACGGCGCCGAGCACCGCTGGACCAACACCGAGAAGCGCGAGGCGGGCACCCTGGTCCCGGGCGCCGCGCACGTCGAGGCCACCCTGCTGGAGCTGGCCGGCACCGGCCTGCCGCTCCCCACCTTCCACGCGAGCCGCCGGCAGGACGTCACGGTCACCCAGGGCTGAGCGGCTGAGCATCCCGGGCGACCGGGCGAGAAGCGCGGCGCCGGTCCCGCCGGGCGGGCGAGACCGGCGCGCCGCGCAGGACCGGCGGGTGGACGCGAACGGCCACGAACCGCCCGCCGGGGATGCGACTCTGGACGTCCAGGCGGCATCACGGCGGCGCGCGGTGCCGCGCCGGGTGGAGGAGGAGACGTGCCAGGATCGCGGCCGGGCAGGACCGTGGTGATCACCGGAGGTACCGACGGCATCGGCCGCGCGCTCGCCGACGAGCTGCTGGAGCGCGGCGACACGGTGGTGGTCGTCGCGCGGAACGCCGGCAAGGGCGAGGCGTTCCGCCGGCGGGCCCGCCAACTCGGCGCCGGGGAGCGGGCCTTCTTCGTACGCGCCGATCTGGGCCTGCTCGCCGACAACGAACGGGTGCTGGAGGCCCTGGCCGGGTTCCCGGTGATCGACGCGCTGGTCCTGTGCGCCCGGCACTACCGTTCCGACCGGGCGGAGACCGCCGAGGGCATCGAGGAGACCTTCGCGCACTTCTATCTCAGCCGGTACGTGCTCGGCCACGGGCTAGCTCCCGCGCTGCTGCGGGCCGACCGGCCGGTAGTCGTCAACGTGGCCGGGCCGGGCGCTGATCTCGGCCTGGTCCGCTGGGACGACCTGGAGTTCCGGGCGGACTACCAGGGCGGGGCGGCCCTCGGACAGGGCGGCAAGCTCAACGACCTGCTGGGCGTCTCCTCCGCCGAGCGGTACGGCGGCGCCGGACTGCGCTATGTCCTCATCCACCCCGGGGCGACCCGGACCGGCATCTCCGGACAGTACGACGAGCCCACCCTCCGGTACATCCGGGAACTCCAGCGCACCGCCAAACCGGTCTCCGAGGCCCTGGGACCCGTGCGGGACGCGCTGGACACCCCTCCGCCACGGCCGCTGAGCGCCTTCGTCGAAGGACGCGAACTGCCCGTGGACACCAAGGACTTCGACGCCGCCGCCGCGCACCGGCTGGACGCGTTCACGGCGGACTTCCTGGCCCGGCACCGAGCGGCGGCCGACGGGGCGGACGGCGCCCGCCGCTGAGGTTCAGCCGGCGGCGTAGGCGCGCAGGAAGGTGTCGACCGCCGAGCGGGCCAGCGCCCGCATCTCGGCGGTGGTCACCTTGCGCGTGCCCAGCCGGGAGCGGGTCTCCAGCGGGCCGGTGACGAGGGCGAGCAGTTGCTCGGCGGCGACGGCCGGATCGCAGGGGCGCAGATGGCCGGAGACGGTCAGGCGGGCGAGCCGGTCGGCCATCGCCTCGGCGACCCGGACGGACGTACAGCCCTGCACCGCCTCGATGAGGTCGGGGAAGCGGGCCACCTGCGCGTAGGTCAGCCAGCGCAGGGAACGGGAGCGTCTGTCGCAACAGGACCGGACCAGCTGGTAGGCCACGCCCTCCAGCGTCGCGCGCAGATCGTCGCCGGGCGAGCGCATCCGGTCGAGCACGGCGATGTTGGCGTCCATGACCGTCTGCGCCGTGGCGGTCAGGGTCGCCCGGAACAGGGTCTCCTTGTCCGCGAAGTGGTTGTAGACCGTCGGCTTGGCGACGCCCGCCCGCTCGGCGATCTCCTGGACGAGTGCCTGCATGTAGCCGCGCTCGGCGAAGACGTCGAAGGCCGCCTCCAGGATCGCGCGCCGCTTGTCCAGACGCCCGCGTGAGGAGGCCGGTGCCGCCGTTGTCGCTGCTGATGTCATGCCTCCAGGGTAGTCGCCCGCGCCTTCGAACGAACCGGCGGAACCAGTCCCCTGAACCCGGCCGGGTCTCTACCGACGGGATTGATAAATTGAACCCGCTGGTTCAGTATTGAACCCGCCGGTTCAGTGAGGCCCGTACCGGACCCGCCGGGCCGGCACGGGCCCCCGACCTCAGTTCGCGCACCCCCTGGGAGACTTCAGATGACCGCCCCCGCGCACGACAGCCTCGATCCCGCGTTACGGCGGATGATCGGCGTGATCCTGATCGGCGGGATCATGGGGATCCTCGACGGGTCCATGACCGCCGTCGCCGTGGACACGCTGTCCTCCCGCTTCCACGCCTCGCTGAGCACCACCGGCTGGGTGTCCACGGGATATCTCCTCGCGCTGACCGTCACCATCCCCGTCACCGCCTGGGCCGTGGAGCGGATCGGCGGCCGGCGGCTGTGGCTGTCCGGGCTGGTGCTGTTCATGGCCGGATCCGTCGCCTCGGGACTGGCCTGGAACATCGGCAGCCTGATCCTCTTCCGGGTCGTGCAGGGCTTCGGCGCCGGCATCCTCGACCCGCTGATGCTCACCCTGCTGGCCCGCGCCGCCGGTCCCGCCCGGATCGGCCGGGTGATGGGCGTCATGGGCATCGTCGGCTCGACCGGACCCGTCCTCGGCCCGATCGTCGGGGGCGCCCTGCTCCAGGGGCTGGACTGGCGCTGGATGTTCTTCGTCAACGTCCCGATCGTGATCGTCGCCTTCGTGCTGGCCCGCCGCACCCTGCCCGCCGACCCGCCCGAGGCGCTCGGCGCGGCCGGCCGGCTCGACGTCGTCGGCTTCGCGCTGATCGGCCCCGGCGCGGCGGCGGGCGTCCTCGCGCTCTCCGAGGTCGCCCAGCGCGGCTCGTTCGTCACCTGGCAGGTGCTGCTGCCGCTCGGCCTCGCCGCCGCCCTGCTCGCCGGGTACGCGGCCCACGCGCTGCGGGTCGGGCAGACCCCGCCGCTGATCGACCTCAGGCTGTTCACCCGGCGCAGCTTCAGCGCCAGCGTCGTCGCCGCCGCGGTGCTGGGCCTCGCCACCTTCGCGAGCATCTTCGTGATCCCGCTCTATTACCAACAGGTGCGCGGGCTCGGCGTGTTCGAGTCCGGGCTGCGCCTCGCGCCCTTTGGCGTCGGCTCCGCGCTGGTGATGCCGCTCGCCGGCCGGCTGTCCGACCGGCTCGGCTCGCGGAGCCTGGCCATGACCGGCGCCGCGATCGCGCTGCTCAGCTCGCTGGCGTTCAGCCGGTTCGACGCCCAGACCGCCGAACTGTGGCCGCTGCTCGCGGCGTTCACCCTCGGCGTCGGCACGGGCTCGGCGGGAGCGCCGGTGATCGGCTCGGTCTACCGGACGCTGCCCGCCGCGCTGGTCCCGCAGGGCAGTTCCGTGCTCTACATGCTCAACCAGTTGGGCGCCTCGATCGGCATCGCGCTGGTCGCCCTGCTCATGCAGCACGCGGGCGCCGATCCCGGGTCGGGCTTCCACGCCGCGTACCTGGCGGTGGCGACCGCGCTCGCCGTCATGATCGTCGCCTGCCTGTTCGTGCCGGGACGGACGCCCGCCGCCGCGCCGCAGTCGCCCGCCGACCCGGACGTCGAGCGGCCCACGGCGGACGTCGGTTCCGAGGGGAACACCGGCCGGCCGTGAACCGGGTGAAGTCGTGGAAGAGGTGAGAGCCCTGTCCGAGCAGTGGATGGACATCCTGCTGGCGCCCGAGCGGGACCGGTTGACCGTGGCGGAGGTCTGTCGCCGGCACGGCATCTCCCGCAAGACGTACTACGTCTATCTCGCCCGCTATCGCGCGGAGGGGCCCGCCGGACTCGCGCCCCGCTCGCGCCGCCCGAAGAACTCCCCCCGGCGCACCGCCCGGACCATCGAGTCGCTCGTCGTCCAGATCCGCGCCGCGCAGCCCCGCTGGGGCGCCCAGCGGATCCACAACGAACTGCTGCGACGCGAGGTGCCTGGCGTCCCGGCGGTGTCGACCGTCCACGCGATCCTGCGCCGCCACGGCCTGCTGGGGGCCGGTGCGAACGCGGCTGCGAACGCGGCTGCGAGCGTGGGTGTGGGGGCGGGTGCGGGTGCGGTGCCGAACGGACGGCCCGGCGGCTGAGCGGCCGGGGCGGCCGGGGCGGCCGGGCGGCCGGGCGCCTGAAGGGCTCGGCGCGCGCCTGAACGGGTGGGGCGACCTTGCCGGCCGCCCCACCCGCTGCCGTACGAGCCCGGCCGCCTCACCTCGTACGAGCCCGGCCGCCCCGCCCGCCGCCGTAGCGACCGCAGCCGCCCCGCCCGCCCCGTACCGCCCGCTACCAGGTAACCGGCAGCCGGGACACCCCGAACACCAGGGCGTCGTCCCGGTACTCCACGCTGTCGAAGCCGACGGCGGGCCGCAGGCCGGGGAAGCGCCGTAGCAGGGCGGGGAGCGCGATCTGGAGTTCCAGCCGGGCGAGCTGCTGCCCGATGCACTGGTGGGCGCCGTAGCCGAACGCCAGATGTGCCCCCGGGGTGCGGCGTACGTCGAGGCGGCCGGGATCGCCGGTCACCAGATCCGTGCCGTGATGGGCGGCGAGGGTGGACAGCAGGACGCGTTCGCCGGCCTTCACCGGGTGCCCACCGAGATCCAGATCGGCGCCCGCCTGCCGTACCAGCGGCGGCGCCACCGCGAGCAGCCTCAGCAGTTCCTCGACGGCGCCGGCGGTGAGCGTGTCGTCGTCCCGGACCAGCGCGAACTGCTCCGGGTCGCGCAGCAGGGCCAGCGTGCTCAGCCCGATCATGCTGGTCACCGTCTCGTGCCCGGCGACCAGGATGCTGTTGCCCATGCCGACCAGCTCGTCGTTGCTCAGCTCGTCGCCGTGCCGGCGGATCAGGTCGCCGAGGATGTCGTCCCCGGGGTGCTCGCGCTGCCGCCGGACCAGCTCGCCCATGTAGGCGGCCATCGCGGCGAAGTTCTCCAACTGGGTCTCCAGCGAGTTGGCGGCATCCGTGCCGGTGGCGCTGCGCCGCCGGATGCCGTCGCGGTCCTCGGCGGGGATGCCGAGGAGTTCGCAGATGGCCAGCAGCGGAACGGGACCGGCGAATGCCTCGATCAGATCGCTGCCGGGACCGGCCGCTTCGAGGGCGTCCAGCCGCTCCTCGACCACCCGGTGGATCGCCGGCGCCAGCGAGCGGACCCGCCTGACCGTGAACGCGCCCGACAGCATGCGGCGGTAGCGGGTGTGCTCGGCGCCGTCGTAGTTGAGGAGGATCCCGGGCTGGTTCATCACCGTGCGCGGGCCGGTGCGGTCGAAGGCGAACCCGGCCTCCAGCCGGGGATCGGCGAGCGCCTGGCGCACCTCCTCGAAGCGGGTCACCAACACGGCGTCGAACGTGCCGAGTTGAGGATTGGAGGTCGGGACGCGGGGCAGCTCGGGCGTGTCCCGCAGCCGTTCGAGATCGGGATCGGGCCGGAAGGGGCAGCGGGCCGGACGCCGGTTGTGCGGCATCGGTACGGCGGAGGTCATCGGTCTCCTCTCAAAGGGCGGACAGGGCGGACGGGACACCGTCGAGCAGGGCGCGCGCGGTACGGACACGGCCGGGGCTGTTCCAGCCGACGACACCGACCAGCCGCCCGGACACCTCGGCGTGGGCGACGAACCGGCGGTCCGCCACCGACCCCTCGGCGATCCGGACGGCGGCCGAGGCCGGCACCGAGCCGTACACCTGGACGCGCACCCCGTACTGGTCGGACCACACGTAGGGCACGGGCCGGTAGGGGCCCTGCGCGGCGCCGAGCAGTTCGGCGGCCACGTACAGGCCCTGTTCGGTGGCGTTCGTACGGTTCTCCAGCCGGACCCCGCGCCCCGGCCCGGCGCCGAAGCGGGCGATGTCGCCGACCGCGTACACGTCCTCGGCGGCCCGGCAGCGGGCGTCGCAGACCACGCCGTCGTCGAGGGTGAGGCCGCTGCCGGTCAGCCAGTCCGTGGCGGGCCTGCCGCCGACCGCGACGGCCACCGTGTCCGCGCGCAGCACCTCGCCGGTCCCGGTCCGCACGCCGGTCACCCGCCCGGCCTCCGCGACCAGTCCGGCCACGGTGGTGGAGGTGAGCAGCCGGACGCCGTGTCCGGTGTGCAAGTCGGCTATGTGGGCGCCGAGTCCGGGACCGAGGAGGCGTTCCATGGGGCCGGGCGCCGGTTCCACGAGAGTGACGTCCGGGCCCAGGGAGCGCGCGGTCGCCGCGATCTCGCAGCCGAGGACCCCCGCGCCGACCACCACGACCGAACGGGCCGAGGCCAGATCGGCGCGCAGCCGCCGGCTGTCGTCCGCGCCGCGCAGGGTGTGCACCCCGGCGAGCCGCTGCCGGCCGGGCAAGAGCCGGGCGTGCAGCCCGGTCGCCAGGACCAGGGTGCGGTAGCCGAGCACGGAGCCGTCCGCGAAGGCCAGCCGGTGGCCCGGCAGGTCGGCCCGGACGGCCCGCAGGCCCAGCCGCAGGTCGATGCCTAGCGCGTCGAACGCGGAGCGCTCACGCAGCCGGGCCCGCTCGGGCGGCCAGCGGCCGGCGAGCACCTGCTTCGACAACGGCGGCCGGTCGCTGGGCAGTTCGGGGTCGGCGTCCACAAGGGTGACGGAGCCCTGGAAGCCACCGTGGCGCAGACCCTCGGCGACGGCGGTCCCGGCCGCCGCCGCGCCGACGACCAGGACATCGGCGACGGCGCGGGCGGCCGTCACGACGGTGCCCACGCCACGCGGATGACCGCCGCCGGGCACAGCAGCGCGGCCCCGGTGACCGGCCCGTGGGCGGCGGCGGGCGGGCTGGGGTCGAGGAGGACGACCACGCCGTCCTCCTCCCGCTGGTCGAAGACGTCCGGCGCGGCGACCACACAGTGCCCGGCGGCGACACACCGGTCCTGGTCGACCGTGATCTCCAGAAACTCCCGCCGCTCGGCGGTGCCGCTCACCGCAGCTCCTCGATGACCTTGGCGAACGCCTCCATCTCGGGCTCCAGCACACTGAAGTACGACAGCCCGTAGCGGCGGCGGCGCTCCAGGACCTGCTGGGCGCACTCCCGGGCCGAGCCGATGAGCACGGAGGGCAGTTCGGCCAGTTCGGCCGCGCTGAGCGGCAGTTCGTTCTGCCACACGTCGGTGACCGTGCCGCCCGCCGCCGACGGCAGCACGCGGTGGACGGGGATGTTGAGTTCGACGTCGCGGGCCCGGTCCCCGAGCAGTTCGTGCACCTGCGTCACCCGCGCGGCGATCTCCTCGGGACCGCCCAGGCGCAGCCCGTCGCCGTCCGGGACGGGGACGGTGCCGGTGAAGCCGACGATGTCGGCGTGCTCGGCCGCCAGCCGCAGGACCCGCGGCCCGCGGCCCGCGACCAGGACCGGCGGCCCGCCGGGCTGCGCGGCCGGCGGCGAGGCATGCGGGGAGGCGAACACCTCGCGCAGTTCGCGCAGCGTGCGCTCCAGGTGGTCGACCCGTTCCCGGGCCGGTAGCCAGGGCAGGCCGGCCCGGTCGAACTGCGCCTTGTCGTACCCGGCGCCGAGCCCGATCTCCACCCGGCCGCCCGCGTGGTGGTCGACGGTGGCGAGGTCCCGGGCGAGGACCTTCGGCTGGTAGAAGACGGTGTTGAGCACCAGCGTGCCGAGGCGGATCCGTTCGGTGGCCTCGGCCAGCAGGGCCAGGGTCGCCACCGAGGAGGGCATGCCGAGATGGTCGGAGACGGACACGACGTCGTAGCCGAGGCTCTCCGCGTGGCGGGCCTTGGCCACCCACTCCTCGCGGGTGGAGGGACTGAACAGGACGAGGCCGAACCGCAGCGGCCGGGTGTGCGGGCTGGTCACGGTGAACCCTTCTGTCGCAAGCGGCGCCGGATCAGCGCTGGTAGGGGCGTGCGGCGCGGGCGGCGCGCAGCGCCTCGCCCCACCACACGAGACGGTTGAGCAGGGTCTTGGCCGCGACCTCGCTGTCCTCGGCGTCGCGCGGGACGTCACCGTCGAAGCGCTCCCAGACCTGGTGGAAGATGAGCTGCTCGCGCAGCGGCACCGCGTGCAGTTCGGTGAAGACGTGCCGCAGGTGGGAGACGGCCCACAGACCGCCGCTCATGCCTCCGTAGGAGACGAACCCCACGGGTTTGGCCGCCCATTCGTCGAAGATCCAGTCGATGGCGTTCTTCAGGGCGGCGGGCAGCGTGTTGTTGTACTCGGGGGTGACGACCACGAACGCGTCGGCCCGGCCGAGCCGTTCGGCCAGCCGTCCGCGCAGCGCGGCGGTCTCCTCGTCGGGCGGGTCGCCGGGGGTCGCCCGCTCCACGGGCAGCGGGTAGTCCGCGAGGTCGACCAGGTCGAGGGCGAGGTCGTCGCGGCGGGCCGCCTGGCCGACGAACCAGCGGGCGACGGTCGGCCCGAGCCGGCCCTCCCGGATGCTGCCGATGATGACGGCGACGTTCAACGGCCCGGTGGAGAACAGAGGTTGGGTGGTCATGACGGGGTCGCTCCCTTGGGTGGAGGGGTGCGCAGGCCGGTGAGCGAGACGGCCGCTCCCACCGCTCCGGCGCAGGTGATCGCCAGCAGGGCGGGCCGGTAACCGGAGCCGTGGGCGAGCAGGAAGCCCACCGGCGGGAGCAGCAGTACGCCACCGAGCTGGACGCCGGTCTGGTAGACGGGCACGGCCGAACCGCGGGCTGCGGCCGGGATGTTCCGGGTGGCCTGGAGGTTCAGGGCGGCGAAGGACAGGACGAACGCGAGGCCCACCAGCAGCAGCGTGGGCAGCAGCCCCGGCAGATAGGCGCCGGGGCGGGGCCGGGCGAGGAGCAGGAGCTGTCCGGCGAGTGCCGCGAGGGCGCCGGCCGCGACGGGCCCCGCCGTGCCGAACCGCCCGGTCAGGCGGCCGGCGAACGGCACGGACAGGGCCAGCGGCACACACGCCGGCAGCAGCGCCAGCGCGAGCCGCCAGGGCTCCCAGCCGAACCGGTCGGCGGCCTGGAAGGTGACCAGGAGCAGCAGCGCGGCATAGGTGCCGTTGAGGGTCGCCGCGCCCAGCGTGGCGCGCACCAGCGGGCCGTGCCGCAGCAGCTCCCACGGGAACCGGGGCGGCGGACGCCGCTCGGTGTGCGGCAGCACCCTCAGGCCCCACCCGAGCAGCAGCAGGGCGACGGGGGCGGGGAAGAGGAACGTCAGATGCCAGCTCACCGGGGTCAGCACCCCGGACAGCAGCAGGCCGAGGGTGAACCCGGCGGCACCGAACAGCGAGTAGAGCGACACCGCCCGGCGCAGCGGCCGGCCGTCGGGAAAGGTCGCCGCGATCAGCGCCAGGCCGGCCGGGGCGGTCAGGGCCGCGCAGCCGCCCTTGACGAGGCGCGCGGCGACCAGCACCCACGCCGTGCCGCTCAGCCCGCCGACGACGGAGGCCGCGGCGAACACGACGAGCGCGCCGAGATAGCAACGCCGCAGCCCCCAGCGGGCGGTGAGGCGCGGACCGAGGAGCAGGACGGCCGCGAAGCCGAGGGCGAACCCGGTCATCAGCCACTGCACGCCCCAGACCGACAGGCCCAGGTCGGCCGCGATCGACGGCAGCGCGACCAGCACCACCGACACCTCGATCGCGTCGAGCACCATGTTCCCGGACAGGATCGCGAGCAGCCGCCAGGTGCCGTCCCGGACGGGGGCCGGCGCGAGGGCCGGCTCAGCCACGGCCCGCCGCCGCCGTGGCGCTGTCCGCCCGGGCCTGTTCCGCGAGCAGGCGGGGCAGCCGTCCCGTGATGAGTTCGATGTTGCGGACCACCAGGTCGTCCGGCATGCCCGCCACGCTCGCCCAGAAGATCAGGTGACGGACCGGCAGCCCCCGCGTCCGCTCGTGGATGCGCGCGGCGGCCTGTTCGGGGGTGAGGATCTCCAGCAGCGACCAGGAGCCGTCGTCGGCCGGCCGCTGCGGGAAGTCGTCGGCGGTCAGCAGCGGCGGCCGGGGCAGGTCGGTCCCCTCGAGCGAGCCCTGCTGGTAGGTGTTCATCTGGTGGGCCACGTGCGGGGCGACGCGCGGCCAGGCCGCCTCCGGGTCGTCCGCGAGGATGACCGGCAGCAGGTCCGACACCCGGGCGGTGTCCGGGTCGTGGCCGCCCTCGGCTAGCCCCTCGCGGTAGGGGCCGAAGGTGTGCCGGCTGATGTTCAGCAGACCGATGCCGAGCCGGCCGGCGAGACGGGCCCCGCGCGGCCCGTAGAAGCCGCCCCACAGCGGAACGGGCGACTGGAGGGGCCCCGGCGTGATGCCGCCCTCCTCCCACAGCCTGCGCACCTCGCGGATGTTGGCCTCGACGTCGCGGAACCGGCGGCCGAAGTCGGCGTCGAACAGCCGGTACTCGGGGCGCCGGTACCCGGCGCCGAAGCCGATCTCCAGCCGGCCGCCGCTGATCAGGTCGACGAGCGCGGCGTCCTCGGCGAGCTGGGCCGGCCGGTGGAGGTTGGGCAGCACGACCGCGGTGCCGATCCGCGCCCGGCGGGTGCGCGCGGCGGCGGCAGCGGCGAAGGTGAGCGGCTGGGGCAGATAGCCGTCCTCGAACAGATGGTGCTCGGTGAACCACAGCCCGTCCGCGCCGAGCTGGTCGGCCTCCTCGCAGTACTCCAGCGAGCGGGCGTAGTGGTCGGCCCACGGCCGGTGCCAGGCCTGGGGGTTGCGCAGGTCGAAGAGCAGTCCGACGTCCATCGTCAGACCTCCGTTCGCGAGGGCGGGCGTACGGCCGGGGGACGGGCGGGCGGGGCGGGCGGCCGGCGGCGCGGCCGGCTCAGCACGCGGGCGACGAGCGCGCGCAGGTCACCGGGCTCGCCGCGGTCGTCGAGCGGGTCGGGCGGCCCGGGGTCGTGGTCGGGGTGCGGGCAGGTGTGCCGGGGGTACGACGCGGGTGTCATGGCGAAGGGGTCCTTCCGTACGCCGGAGCCGGCCGGTCAGCCGAGCAGCGTGCCGCCGCTGGCGTCGATGAACGCGCCGGTGATCCAGCGGGCCTCCGAGGTGGCCAGGAACGTCACCACGTCCGCGACGTCCACCGCCTGGCCGACCCGCTTGAACGCGGAGAGCCGGGCCATCTGCTCGACCGCCTCCGGGATGTCGAAGAGGGGGCCGCCGTTGTCGGTGATGCCGGGCGCCACGCTGTTGACGGTGATGCCGCGCGGTGCGAGGTGCCGTGCCAGGTGCAGGGAGAGCTGCTCGACGGCGCCCTTGGTCATCGCGTAGGCGGTCTGGTCCGGGTTGGCCACCCGGGTCAGGCCGGAGGAGATGTTGATGATCCGGCCGCCGTCGCGCAGCAGCGGCAGCGCGCGCTGCACGACGAAGAACGGCGCCTTGGCGTTGACCGCGAAGAGCCGGTCGAACTCCTCGGGCGTGACGTCCTCCGGCGGCACCCCGGCCGGGGTGGTGACGCCCGCGTTGTTGACCACGATGTCCAGCGCGGCCTCCCCGGTGTGCTCCTTCAGCCCCCGCTCGACGCCGAGGAACAGCTCGTGCGCGTCACCGGGGACGCCCAGTTCGGCGCGGACCGAAAAGGCCCGGCCGCCGTCGCCCTCGATGGCCTCGACGGTCTCGCGCGCCGCGTCCTCGCCGGTGGCGTAGTGGACGGCGACCAGCGCGCCTTCCTCGGCGAGGCGGCGGGCGACGGCCCGTCCGATGCCGCGGCTGGAACCGGTCACCAGCGCGGTCTTGCCCGTGAGCCTGCTCATGGCGGAACTCCTGTCCTTCGGTCGGTCGGTCGGGGTGGTGGCCGGGGGCGCGGCGAGGCCGCTGATCCGGCGGGCCAGCCGGCGGCGCACCGAGGGCAACGCGAGGAGCTGGGCGAAGAGCCCGCGCAGGGGCTCCACCTCGGGTCCGCCGAGCAGCAGATACGACTGCGCCTGGATGTCGGTCAGCGTGCGGGCGCCGGCGGGCCGCCGCGTCCGGTCGTAGCCGTCGAGATCGCCGGAGACGAGCCGGGCGCCGAGGTCGGCGGCGTCCCGCAGCCCGAGGTTGAGGGCCTGCCCGCCCACCGGCATCTGGGCGTGGGCGGCGTCACCGGCCAGCAGCACCCGGCCCCGGCGGTAGCGGGTGGCCTGCCGGCGGGTGTCGTCGAAGGCGTCGAGCCACAGCGGTTCGCCGTGCCGGATGTCCTCGCCGGTCACCTTCCGCCAGGCCGCCGCGACCTCCTCGAAGCCGGGCGGCCCCGCGCGCCGCGCGGGAGCCGTGCCGAAGACGTGCACCATCACCCGGGTGCTGCCGTCGGGCCAGCGGTGGGCGGTGGCCAGCCCGCCGGGGTGCCGCTCGAAGCGCCGGCCGGGGATGTCGAGACCGGCGACGTCCGCGCGGAGCATCTCCCGGCGGGCGTCGGCGCCCGCGAATTCGAAGCCCGCGAGCCGCCGGACGGTGCTGTCGGTGCCGTCGCAGCCGACGACGTACGCGCAGGAGAGGTCGAGGCGCCGGCCGTCGGTGGTGCGTGCCTCGACGGTGACGTGCCCGCCGTGGTCGCGCAGTCCGGTCAGGGCGGTGCCCCGGCGGATGTCCGCGCCCAGCTCCCGGGCCCGGTCCTGGAGCACCGCTTCCAGGAGGGTCTGGGGGCACTTCCACTGTCCGGCGTGGCGGTGGCCCGGGTCGGCGGCGGTCAGGTCCAGGGGCAGCCCGCCGAAGTGACCCGGGCCGCCCTCGGGCGGCGGTCCCAGCCGGCCGAGGAGGCCGCGCGTTTCGAGGAGCTCCATGGTGCGGGTGTGCAGGGTGGAGGCCCGGGTCTCGGTCATGGGCCGCTCGCGCCGCTCCAGCACCACCGTGGGCACGCCCCCCGCGCACAGGTCGCCGGCCAGGAGCAGTCCGACGGGGCCCGCTCCGACGACGACCACCGTCCCGGTCAACGCCGTTCTTCCGCGTACCGTTTGGCGTGCTCCAGGGTGGCGCGGCTGTTGGCGCCGAGCGCGTCGCGGACGAAGCGCCGTGCCTCGGGGACGCCCGCGCCGGTGCCGAGGACCCGGGGGATGGCGTCCGGGGCGAGGACGACGGTGTGCTGGGAGGTGGCGGTGACCGTGCCGTCCTCGGCGGTGGCGAACACCCAGCGGCCGGTGTGCAGGGACATCAGGGCGGGCAGGGTGGTCTGCTTGTACACGATCCGCTGGTGCGGGAAGCAGACGCGGACCGACTCGGTGGTGTGTGTGGAGCCGTCCACGGCCCGGGTGTCCATGCGCAGCACCTGAAGACCGGGGGTGTCCTCGGTGAGGGTGACGGACTCGACGTGCGGCAGCCGCTCGGTCCACCGGTCGGCCTGGTCCACGAAGTCGTAGAGGTCCTTGGCGGAGCCGGCGACGACCACCGAGTCCTCGAAGGAGAGCGTCAACTCCGCCGTGCTGGTGGCCTCTTCGAGGCCGGCCTTCACTCCCGGCAGCTCCTTGCGGCTGTTGTCGTCCACCGCCCGGTCGATCCAGGCCAGCCCCTCGGGGTCGTCGTCCACCGCCCCGTAGGAGTGCAGCAGCACCAGACGGGTCTTGCGTTCGCCGAGCGGCTCGACGATCCAGGTGCCGCTCATGTGGGCCACCGGGGGCGCCGACACCTCCTGGCTGAAGGTGATCCGCAGCCCCTCGGGGTCCAGTTCGCGGCGCGAAGTCCAGTTCTTGGCCTCGCCGTTGGCGGTGGCCCAGATCCGGATGCGTTCCTGGTTGCCCTCCCGTTCCAGGTACTCCACGTACACGGAGGGCGGGAAGAGGCGCGGCCAGTTCTCCACCTCGGCGAGCAGGCGGTAGACCTCGGCGGCCGGGGCGTGCACGGTGATCGCGTGCTCGGCCTCGCGGACGGTCATCGTGAACTCTCCTTCGTCGCGGGGGACATGGGGTCAGAAGTTGCCGAGGCCGCCGCACACGTTGAGGGCCTGGGCGGTGATGGACGCGGCGGTGTCGGAGGCCAGATAGCCGACCAGGCCGGCCACTTCCTCCGGTGTCGAGTAGCGGCCGAGCGGGATCTTCGCCCGGAACCTGTCGAGGATCGCCTCCTCGCTGGTGTCCCAGGCCGCGGCGTAGCCCTGCCGCACCCGCTGGGCCATGGGCGTCTCGACATAGCCGGGGCAGACGGCGTTGACGGTGATGCCGGTCGGGGCCAGCTCGTTGCCGAGCGCCTTGGTGAAGCCGACCACCCCGTGCTTGGACGCCGAGTAGGGGGCGCCGAGCACCACGCCCTGCTTCCCGGCGGTGGAGGCGATGTTGATGATCCGGCCCCGGTCCTTGTGCCGCATGCCGCCCTCGGTGAGGACCTCGCGGGTGACCAGGAAGACGCTGGTGAGGTTGGTCGCGATGACGTCCTCCCAGAGGTCGTCGGCGAGGTCCGCGGTGACGCCGCCGCCGGACCGGCCGGCGTTGTTGACCAGCACGTCGATCGGTCCGAAGCGGGCCACCGCCGCCCGCACCACCTCGGCGACCGCCTCCCGGGACCGCACGTCGCCGGTGGTGCCGTCGACGTCGAACCCTTCGTTCTGCAGGGACTTGACGGTGTCGGCCACCGCCGTCGCGTCGCGGGCGCACAGGAACACCCGGTGTCCCTGCTCGGCCAGCAGCCGTGCCGTGGCGAGCCCGATGCCGCTGGTGGCGCCGGTGACCAGCGCCACCCGGGGATTCTGCTCGGTCATGCCTACTCGTTCCTTCCGGGAGACAGACAGGAGGGCGGCGGCGGGCGCCGGCGGCGGACCCGGTGGGAACCGGGGGTTTCGTGCCGCGCCGGCCGCCGGCTGTCAGGAGACGTGGGAGCCGGCCGACAGATGCGCGTTGACCAGGTCGATGAGCGCACGCGGCGTACGGGCGGAGTCGAAGGCCTCCTCGTCGAGGCTGATGCCGTAGGCACGCTCGATGCGGCCGGCGGTCTCCAGCAGCGCGAGCGACTCGTAGCCGAGGTCCTGGAAGTCGACGTCGGCGATGTCCCCGTCGAGGTCCACGCCCTCGTCGGTGCCCGCCCCTTCCAGGAGGATGGTCCGAAGGTCGTTCAGGGTGAATGCGGTGGCAGCCATGTCAGGCCTTTCGTACGGGAGTAGGGGCGGGCGGCGCGGCGCGCACGACCAAGGCCGAGTTGAAGCCGCCGTGCCCGCGCGCGAGGACGAGCGCGGCGCGCACCGAGGCCGGCCGGGGCGAGCCGGTGACCAGGTCGATGTCGAGGTGCGGCGAGGGAGTCGAGCCGGGCGTCGGGGGAATCACACCGTCCCGGACGGACAGCAGCGCCGCCGCCGTGTCGAGCGGAGCGGCCCCCGAATAGAGGCGCCCGGTCGCCGTCTTCGGAGCCGTCACCGGTACGCCCCGCACCCCGAACACCTTGGTGATCGCCTCCGCCTCGGCCCGGTCCAGCTCGGGCACCGCCGCCGCGTCGGCGAAGACGACGTCGATGTCACCGGGGTCCGCCCCGGCGTCGGCGAGGGCGAGTTCGACGGCGTGCTGGAGGGTGGGCGCGCGGTCGCTGCCGGGACGCGGGTCGAGGGTGGCGGCGTGCCCCGCGATCTCGCCGTACACACGGGACGCGCCCCGCCGGCGGACGTGCTCCTCGGCCTCCAGGACGAGCAGGGCGCCGCCCTCCCCGGAGACGTGTCCCGCCGCCCGCTCGTCGAAGGGCAGATAGGCGCGCGCGGGATCGTCGGAGGTGCTGAGGCGTCCGCTGGTGAGCTGGGCGACCCAGCCCCAGGGGCACAGGGAGGCGTCGACCGCGCCCGCGATCACCACGGAGGTGCCGCGCCGGACCTGCCGGCGGGCCTGGGCGAGCGCGTCCAGCCCGCCCGCCTGGTCGCTGACCAGCACACTGCTGGGCCCGCGCAGCCCGCCGCGGATGGAGATCTGGCCGCTGTTGACGGCGTAGAACCAGGCGAACGACTGGTACGCGCTCACGTGCTGGCCGCCCTTGCTCCACAGCGCCCTGAGTTCGTTCTGCCCGAACTCGAAGCCGCCGGAGTGGCCGGCCGTGATGACCCCCACGTCGTAGTCGGGCAGTTCGGCCGGGACCAGGCCCGCGTCCGCGAACGCCCAGTCCGCGGCGACCAGCGCCAGCCGGGTCATCCGGTCGGTCTGCGGCAGCAGCCGGCCCGGCAGATGCTCCGCCGCGTCGAAGCCGGTGATCTCACCGGCCAGCCGCGCCGGATACCGCCCGGCGTCGAAGCGGGTGATCGGCCGGATCGCGCTGCGCCCGGCGAGCGTGGCGGCCCAGTACTCCTCGACGCCGAGACCGGTGGGCGCGACCACGCCGAGGCCGGTGACGAGGGTGCGCCCGGTCATCGGGCCCTCCGGTCGGGGGTGGCCAGCACGATCGCGCTCTGGAACCCGCCGAACCCGCTGCCCACCGACAGCACGGCGTCCGTGAGCTGGTCGCGGGCGGTCAGGGGCACGTAGTCGAGATCGCACTCGGGGTCGGGGGTGTGCAGGTTCGCGGTCGGCGGCACCACGTCGTTGACCATGGCGAGCACGGAGGCGGCGATCTCGATGGAGCCGATGGCGCCCAGCGAGTGCCCGACCATCGACTTGATGGAGCTGACCGGGGTCCGGTAGGCGTGCTCGCCGAGGCTGCGCTTGAACGCGGCGGTCTCGTGCCGGTCGTTCTGCTTGGTGCCGGAGCCGTGGGCGTTGATGTAGTCGAGGTCCTCGGGGTTGAGCCGGGCCTCGTCGAGGGCGACCCGGATCGCCTCCGCCATCTCCTTGCCGTCGGGGCGCAGCCCGGTCATGTGGAAGGCGTTGGAGCGGGTGGCGAAGCCGGCGACCTCGGCGTAGATCCGGGCGCCCCGCGCGCGGGCCCGCTCCAGGCTCTCCAGCACGAACACGGCCGACCCCTCCCCGAGGACGAAACCGTTGCGGGAGGCGTCGAAGGGCCGCGAGGCGTGTTCGGGGTCGTCGTTGCGGGGGGTGGTGGCCTTGATGGCGTCGAAGCAGGCCACGGTGATCGGTGAGATGGGGGCGTCGGAGGCGCCGGCCACCATGACGTCGACCGTGCCCTCGCGGATCAGGTCGGCGGCGTAGCCGACGGCGTCGAGACCGGAGGTGCAGCCGGTCGAGACGACGGTGGCCGGGCCCTCCGCGCCGACCGCCCACGCGACCTCCGTCGCGAAGGAGCTGGGCACCATGTAGCCGTACAGGTGCGGTACGGCGTAGGTGTGGTCGACGAGTTCGAGCCGGCCGCCGTCGGAGACCGTGCGGTACTCCCGGTCCAGGCCCATGGTGGCGCCGACCGCGCTGCCGATGGTCACACCGGCGCGGCGCGGGTCGAGGTCCTCGAAGGCCGGCCCGCTGTCGGCGACCGCCTCGCGGGCGGTGACCACCGCGAACTGCGCGGCCCGGTCCATCCGCCGGATCTCCTGGGGGGTGAGGCCGGACAGCTCGGGGTCGAAGTCGGCCTCGGCCGCAACCTGGGAGCGGAACGGCGCGGGGTCGAAGAGGGAGATGCGCCGGGTGGCGGTACGGCCGTCGGTGATCAGGTTCCAGAACGCCTTGGCGCCCTGTCCGCCGGGCGCGGTCACCCCGACGCCGGTGATGACGACACGCTGTCGCGGGGTGCCGGACATCAGGCGCTCCACTCGTAGAACCGGCGGGCCATCGCGTCGGCCGGCGAACGCCAGGTCAGCGGGTCGTACGCCTCGATGTACGGCTTCAGGTCCTCGCTGATGGCGACGAACCGGGGGTCGGTCTTGGCCCCGTCTATACGCCCGGCGCCGTCGTCCTCGTCGAAGTCCTGGAGGTGGAAGTAGAGCCCGCGGTACTCGAACAACTGGCGGCGCCGGGTGCCCATCCGGTCCGGCATGTCGGTGTGGTCGAAGGCGTCGAAGAGCCCGGCGACCCGCGCCGCCGAGGCGGGCGCCATCCGGGCGACGATCAGCGTGCTGTGCATCGTTCTCCTTGGTGGTCGGTGGGACGGGGCCGGCTCAGCGGGCCGGGCCGAACCAACGCTCCAGCGTGGTCGGCAGGTCGTGGTGGCTGCCGGGGGCCGCCCAGGCGACATGGCCGTCCGGCCGGACCAGCACGGCCGTGGTGGCGTTCGCCGGACTGTCCGCGGGCAGGTCGCGGGCGGCGGCCGTGACGAGGTCGACGCGGTCGCTCCAGCCGTGCGCGCGCCGTCGCAGGGTGGCGTTGTCCGTGAGGTCGAGGAGCAGGCCGCGCCCGGAGCGCAGCAGGGCGGTACTGGTGACGGTCCGGCCGGCGCGGTCCAGGGCGAGTCCGGGCAGCCGGGCGCCGAGCAGCGGGTGCCGGCCGCCGCCGACGTCGTAGCGGATGTCGAGTCCGCTGACCCGGGCGGCGAGATGCCGGGCCACCTCGGTGTGGGCGAGCAGTTCGGTGAGGATCTCCCGTACCGGGGCGACCTCCTCGCCGCCGAGGATGAGCAGGCTCTGCGCCCGCGTGCCGGCCAGCAGCCGGCGGCCGACCGGGTGCCGCTCGTCGTGGTAGGTGTCGAGAAGGTCCTCCGGCGCCGTGCCGCGCAGCACGGCGGCCAGCTTCCAGCCGAGGTTGAACGCGTCCTGGACGGAGGTGTTCATGCCCTGTCCGCCGGCCGGCAGATGGATGTGCGCCGCGTCCCCGGCGAGCAGGATCCGGCCGCGCCGGTAGGCCGTGACCTGGCGGGCCGCGTCGGTGAAGGCGCTGACCCAGACCGGTTCGGCGCCGGAGATGTCGGTGTCCGTCAGGCGCTTGAAGACATCGGCCACCTCCCGGAACTCGGGAGGCCCGGTCCGGCGGACCGGCGGCGCGCCGCGCTCACCGGCGATGACCCGGGTGATCCCGCCGGGCAGCGGGGCGACCATCACCAGCCCGCCCGCGGACGGGTCGGCGGTCATCTTCGGCGGCAGGTCCACGCCCCGCACGTCCGCGAGGAACAGCTCGGTCGTCGCGGGGGTGCCGGGGAAGTCGAAGCCCGCGAGCCGGCGGACCGTGCTGCGTCCCCCGTCGCAGCCGACCACGAACCGTGCCCTGAGCGCCTGTTCGGACCCGCGCACGCTCACACTCACGCCGTGGGCGTCCTCGGTCACCGCGACGACGTCCTGCCCGCGCCGGACGGTCACGCCCAGGTCCCGCGCCCACGCCTCCAGGACGGCTTCGGTACGGGACTGGGGGACCGTACGGGCGGCGCCGTGCCCGGCGCCGAGGACACCGAGGTCCAGCGGCAGCCCGCCGAAGTGACCGGCCTCGGAGGTCTCGACGGCACCGAACCGGGGGAGCAGTCCGCGCTGGTCGAAAACCTCCATCGTGCGGATGGTGAACCCGATGCCGCGGGACTCGCCGCTCGGCCGGTCCCGTCGTTCGAGGACGAGGACGTCGGCACCGGCCAGGCGCAGTTCCCCGGCCAGCATGAGTCCGGCGGGTCCGGCGCCGACGACGATGACGGAGGCGTCCATACGTGTTCCCTTCCTCGCGGTGGTGCCGGATGGGGTGGGCTCAGAGGTAGGCCGTGTTGGGGGCGAGCCCGCACAGGGACCGGCCGTACAGCTCGACGTTGACGCCGGGCGTGATCATGGCGTGCAGGGTGGCCGCGTGCAGATCGCGCTGGATCCGGGTGACGGGGACCTCGCGGTGGATCGAGGAACCGCCGCTCGCCGCCGCGAGGATGTCCACGGCGGCCTTGCTCTGCCGGGCGATCCAGCCGATCTGCACCCGGGCCGCGACCCGTTCGTCCGGGGTCCACGGCTCGTCGCGGGCGGTCTTGTCCGCGATACGGCCGGCGAAGCGGTGGGCGCGCTGTTCGGCGTCCTCGACGAGCAGCGCGGCCTCGCCGACCTGGAGGTGGGTCAGCGGTGCCTCGCGCTGGCTGGGGTAGTCGGTGTAGGTGAGCGGCCGGCCGGGGAGGCGTTCGAGGAAGCTGGACAGCGCGTAGCGCGCGGCGCCCACGAGCTGGCCGCTCTGGATCGCGTTGGTGGTGACGAGCACCGGCACGCGGTAGTGCGGTTTGGGCGCGTTGACACGGGACTTGGACACGTTCTGGTAGAAGTCGGCGCCGGTGATGACCCGGTGGGCGGGGACGAAGACGTCCTCGGCGACCGTGGTGACGCTGCCCGAGCCCTGAAGACCGATGGTGTGCCAGTCGTCCACGATCCGCAGGTCGCTGACCGGCACGAGGCAGAACAGCGGGACCGTGCCGTCCGCGGGGTCCTCGGGCAGGGCGACGTTGATCTTCCAATGGCTGTGCAGGACACCGCTGTTGAAACCCCAGCTCCCGTTGAGGACCCAGCCGCCGTCCGCCCGGCGGGCCCGTCCGGTCGCCGCGGTGGTCCCGCTGATCCGTACGTGCGGTTCGGCGAAGACCTCGTCCAGTGCCCGGTCGGGCCAGAGCGCGGCCATCCAGCCGAGGGAGGCGTAGACGGAGAGGCAGAAGGCGGCCGAGCCGTTGCCCTTGGCGATCTCCGCGAGGACGTCCACGAACGAGCGGGCGTCCGACTCGTATCCGCCGTACTGCCGGGGGACCTGCATCCGCAGCAGGCCGGACTCCTCGATCGCGGTGAGGACGTCCTGCGGGAGCCTGCGGTGCTCGTCGATCCACAGGGAGCGGGAGCGGAGCAGGGGCACCAGTTTCGCCGCGGCCGCGACGAGTTCGTCGCGGGTGGGCGCGGTGGTGGACGTCATCGGGTCCTCCTGGGTCGGCGGCCGGTGGCCGAGAGCGCGTCGTCGCCCTTCGTCCGGGCGCGCATGGCGTTCCTCATTCGCTTTCGAGATTTGCCGCGATCCGGGCCAGGACGTCGTTGGCGGCGAGGAACTCCGCCTCGGTGATGCCGTCGAGGGAGCGGGCGGCGTGCGCGTTCACGAGCTTCTCCGCGCGGTCGTGCGCGGCGTGCCCGGACTCGGTGAGGACGATGTGCTCCCCGTTCGTCACGACCCAGCCCCGCGCGGTGAATTCGTCGGCCACCGGACGATAGGAGGTCTCCCGGTCCACGGCCAGAAAGGGCGCGAACGCGGCGTCGATCTCGGAGACTTCGGAAAGGCCGATGCTGATCGCGTGCAGCACCTGCCACTGGCGCCGGTCGAGATTCTCCTCGGCCAGCGCCCGTCCGGTCGCCTCGTCGAAAAGGCGGTGCAGAAGAAGAAGCCAGTATCCGAGCCGTTTCGTCGTGTTCTTCTGGAGCACGGGAAAACACCTCAGACTTTCTCGGCCGGTGCCGTGCGGACAAGTCCCTCGTGGTGGGGGAGAACCCAGTACAGGTCGAGTTCGACCCGCTCGAAGAGCCAGCGGCCGTTTTCGCGGACATAGGTGTCGGTGAACTTGCCGGCCACCATCGCGCTCTCGTGGTCGAAGACGACCCGCTCCTCGAAGAAGGAGACGCCGGTGGCCCGGTCGCCGGCGACCTCGACCTCGTGGCCGTGCGTGAACTGCTTGACCAGCAGCGCCGATTCGGGATGGTCCTGCTGGATGAGGCCGGGCAGGGACGCGAAGTACTCCTGGATGGCGGGCCGTCCGGTCGCCTGTCCCAGGTGCTGGTAGTCGAGACGGGCGTCCGGGGAGAACAGCTCACCCACCCGCTCCCACCGGCCGTCGTTGACGCGGCGCGGCAACTCGGCGCGCAGTCGGGTCAGTTCCCGGACGTCTTCGAGTGTGTGCACGCGCTCGGCGAGCGATTTCACGAGTTCCGCGAGGTCCGTCTGCTCGGGCATGGCAGGAGAGGCCCCTTTCCGTCCAGGGTCGGTCGTCCGGGCGGGAATTCGGCGAGCGCCGTCCCGCCCCACGACCGTCGCAGACCGTTCCCCCCGCTTTCAAGGTCTGCCCCGCCGAACTACGGTCGGCCCGTAGGGTTTCCTGCGGGTCCACCGCGGTGGTACACGGAAACGCGGGCGGGTACGCGGAAACGTGAAAGCGCCGCTCCCCGACGAGGGGGAACGGCGCTGCGCGGAGGCGTTTTACGGCGGTGCTGTGCGGCGGTGCTTTACGGCGGTGCTGTGCGGCTGTGCTTTACGGCGGCGCTTTACGGCGCGCCGTCCGGTGGTTCCTCGAAACGGTGCGCGGAAATCGGCGGGTGATTACGCGGGCGAGGACCCCGAAGCCGAACCCGGCGTGGAGCGCAGTTCCCGCCGGCCGGACACCCCGAGTTTGCGGTACACGCTGGACAGGTGGAACTCGACCGTTCGCACGGCCAGGAACAAGGTCTCCGCGATCTGCCGGTTGCTGTACCCGGCACGGGCGAGTTCGCTGATGCGAACCTCCTGGCTGGTGAGAGCCGGTTGGCCGGGCCGGTCGAGAGCCCCGGCGAGCCGGTCCCGCCACAGGCCGTTGCGGCTGTCCCGCGCCACCGCGGCGGCCGTCTCCAGCCGGGCACGGGCCACGGAGGGATCGCCCCGCCCGTCCCCGAGCACGGCGAGGTCGTGGAGGGCATGGATGAGTTCGCCGTGCGCGTGCCCGACGCCGAGGAGTTCCACCGCCTCCTCCAGCAGCGCCTCGGCGTCCTTTCCGCGGCCGGCCATGGCGACGGCGTGCAGGGCCAGACCGATCCCGCGCGGCGCGCCCCAGGTGCGCGCCGCGGTCAGTTCGTCGTTGGCCAGCGCGAGCGCCAGGTCGTACCGCCGGACGGCGAGCGCGGCGAAGGCGGCGCGCGAACGCCATGGGATCACCGCGGGGTTGGCGACGCTCTGCGCCGTCAGCACCCGCCCGCAGGCGATGAAGTCGCCCAGCGCCTGCCGGAACCGGCCGCCCGCCATGTGCAGCGCGCCACGGGCCGTCAGGACGTGGGCGGCGTCGGGAAGCGTGGGGTCGAGCTGCCCCGCGAGCCCCTGGGCCAGCAGGACCTCACCGGCCCTCTCCGTCTCGCCGGACAGCACGCGGGCCTCCACGAGCCACGCCGCGGCGAGCGGGGTCAGCGACGGCGGCAGTCCCCGGGCGAGCGCCTCGGTGAGCAGCGCCGCCGCCTTGACGCCGTCGCCGGCCAGCAGGCTGATCCTGGAGCGCATGAGCGTCAGGAGGTCGCGGTGGCGTGGCGACGCCGACCAGCGCGGGTCCATGGCCAGTTGGCGGCAGGTGGTGTGGGCGGAGACCAGGTCCCCGGTGTAGAGGAGCGTGAGCACCGCCAGCCACATGCAGTACGGGTGGCCGCGCCGGTCGGGCGGCTCCAGGATCGTCTCCACCTGTTCGTGGACGAGCGCGCGGCGCACCCCCAGGTTGGCGAGTTCGAGGCTGTGCAGGGACAGGCAGACCTCGTCGGGGGGAACCCGCTCGCCGTCCTCCTGGCGTCCCGGCACGTAGACGGCGGATCCCTCCCGGAAGGGCCTCGCGCCGGTCCCCGGCCACTCGGTCGGATGTGCCGTCTCGCTCATCATTCCCCCACTGGATCGGATACGGACGTCCGGTGCGCGTGTCCGTCCGCGCTGGCGGGCGGTGCGGTGCAGGTGGGCAGGCCGTCCCGGCGCGCTCGGACGAGGGCGGGGCGGGCTGTCCCGTGGCGACCGACGCACGGCGGTGTGCGCCGGCGCGGGGAATCCCGTCGGGTCGCACACGGACGGCGCTGTCCGGGCGGACCTGATCGGGCGAGGAAGGGCACAGCGAGAAGGGATACACGCTCGCGGCAGAACCAGAATCGACCGTACACGGCCAATATTGCCGCATTGTCACGTGCTTGGCCGGAGGCCGCGCCCTCGCTCCCGCCCCGGCACGTTGAGCGGGGAGGATCGTGGCGGACGCGGTCTTTGGCCCTGGCCGAAAATGAACTGACCACCACCGGGGCGGGGGCCTCGCGGACATCTCGTGACGACAAAAGGAAGCCCGTGTTCCGGGCATCTCGCCGTCACTGGGAAGGTGTCACGTACGTATCCGCAATTCCGTCACCGGTGTATCCGAAAGAATGTCACCCATGTATCGGAAAGAACGTCACCGATGTGCCGGAAGGAATGCCGCCCCTGTCACCACTGTCCCCGAAGGAATATCACCGCTGCCGCTGGCGTCGCATATGGGACGCCTCTTGAATATGGGACGCCTCTTGGATACGGAACGCCTCGTGAATACGGGACACCCGGTGAACGCGTGATGCCTGTTGAACAGGCGACGCGAGTGCCCGCACCCGACTGTCACCGGTGTTCTTGGAAGACAGGCCGGGGTCCGGGAGATCCGGTGCCGCAGCGCTCTACAGCGGGGCCCGGCCCGCCGCGACGAGCCCGGCGACCGGGGCCACATAGCGGCGGCTGATCAGCCAGCGGCCGTCCTCCAGCTCGAAGTCGTCCTCGACGAGCCCCACCACCGTCCAGTCCGCCGGCCGGTGCTCACCGGCGGCGGTCCGGGTGGCGCTCCAGTGCCACACGGTGGCGTAAGCCTGCACGTGAGGGGCGCCGTCGGTCCATTCCACCAGGGTCTGGCCGAGGACGTGCGCGACGGTGGGCTCGCGCCGGAAGCGACGTCCGGCGGACATGAACGCGGTGAACTCGTCGCGTCCGTGGAACCGCTGCGTGGGCCCGGGCATCACGTCGTACTCGATCAACGCGTCCTTGGTGAAGCAGTCCACCAACTGCTCGTACCGCCCCGTGTCCACCAGGCGGAAGAACTTGTAGAAGGTGCGGTAGATCTCGCGCTCCGCTTCGATCGTGGCCAGCAGATCACCGTTCGTGGAGGCCATGTCTTTCCTTTCCGGGCCCGGGAGAGTTTCGCGCTCATGATGACACGGCGAACACCCCCGCCATGAGAAAAGGCCATTGACTGCCATCGCCGCAACTGGCTACGGTACGCCCGTTATCGGATTTCGCCACGGCCCCGCCGACGGAAGGAAAGCGGCATGCGCAACACGCTTTCCCCCGTTCCCGCCGTCGCCCCCGCGGGGACCGGCGCATTGCTGTCGTCGCGCCGTCACATCGATCTGCGACGCGTGAACAGCGCGGCCTGTCGCCCCGCCTGACACCTACGCGTTCACCGCGTCGGCGCCCCGTCTTTCCACCGGGCCCCGCCCCTCCCCGCGCACTGACCGCCCCTCCCCGCGCACCGGTTCTGGGCCGCGCACCGACTCTGAGCCGCGCACCGACTCACCCCGCGCACGACCTCCCCGCGCACCCACCCCGCCCACCGGCCGACCGCCGCCCGGCACGCCCCCACCCGGGCCGCGTCGCTCGTCGCCCACCCCTCGTCCCGCAGGAGACCGCAGCCGTGAAGAAAGACCGCCCGACCCCGCACCGCCCGGCGTCGGCCCTGGCTCTGGCGCTCAGCCTGGCCACCGTACTCAGCGCCTGTGGGGGCGCCGGGTCCGCCGCTCCCGGAGCCTCCGGACCGCCCGCCTCCGGCGGACGGCTCACCTTCGCCGTCGCCACCGACGCCGGCTGCCTCGACCCGCAGCAGGTCGGCAGCAGCGACACCCTCTACGCGCTGCGCCAGACCGTCGACTCGCTCACCGACCAGGACCCCGCCACCGGCCGGATCGTGCCCTGGCTGGCCAAGAGCTGGGAAGTCGGCGACGATGCCCGGACGTTCACCTTCCATCTGCGCGACGGCGCGACCTTCGGCGACGGCACACCCGTGAACGCCGCCGCCGTCAAGAAGAACTTCGACGCGATAGCCAAACTCGGCGGCCTGGCGATCCTGGCCCAGGGCTATCTCAACGGCTACCGCGAGACCCGGGTGGTGGACGGTCACACCGCCGAGGTCGTCTTCGACCGGCCCAACGCCCAGTTCCTCCAGGCGACCTCCACGGCCTCGCTGGCCCTGGTCTCCGCCGCCGACACCGCCCGCACCCCGCAGTCCCGGTGCGGTGAGGGCGTGCACGGATCAGGCCCCTTCACGGTCGCCTCGTACCGGCAGAACCAGTCCCTGACGCTGAACAGGCGCAAGGACTACGCCTGGGGTTCGGCCGCCTGGAAGAAGAAGGGCGCCGCCTATCTCGACGGCGTCGACTTCAAGGTGGTCGGCGAGTCCGGCGTCCGGGCGGGCAGCCTCGGCTCCGGACAGGTCGACGCGATCGGCGGTGTGCGCCGCCAGGACGAGGCCGTACTGCGCCGCGGCGGCGCCCGCGTCGAACGGCGCCCCAACCCCGGCGTCGTCTTCAACCTCGGCTTCAACAACGACCGTCCGCTCACCCGGGACGTCCGGGTCCGGCGGGCCGTGGGGCTCGCCGTCGACCGGGCGCAGATCGCGAAGGCCGTCTTCCCGACCGGCACCCGCGCCGCCACCAGCGTCCTGTCCCGCACCACCCCCGGCTACACCGACCTCTCCACCGACCTCGGCCACGACACCACCAAGGCGAAGTCCCTGCTGTCACAGGCGGGTTGGCGGGCCGGCGCCGACGGCATCCGCGCCAAGGACGGCACCCGGCTCAGCCTGACCGTGGTGTCCTTCAACCGTTCCGGCGCCTACCAGGCCGCCCTCGAAATCGCGCAGCAGCAACTCAAGGACGTCGGAGTCCGGTTGGTCATCAAGGAACTCCAGGTCACCCAGTTCCCCCAGACCATCAAGACCGGGGCCTACGACGCCCTGTGGGGCGGCGACCTCACCCGGGCCGACCCCGACGCGCTGCGCACCCTCTACTCGACGCACCAGGTGAACTCCTACCGGCTGCCCGGCGGCCGGCTCGACACCGTCCTCGACCGGCAGGCGGCGACCACCGACACCGCCGACCGCGACGAACTCGTGGCCGAGGCACAGCGGCTGATCGTCCGTCAGGCATACGTCATACCGATCGTCGATCAAGTGGCCCTTGTCGGCGTCTCCGCCCACGTCCACGACCTGCGGCTCGGGGCCTCGGGCGGCGTCCAGTTGCACGACGCCTGGAAGAACTGACCCGGCCGGGGAACTCCGAACGAGGGAACGACGATGCGACGGTACGTCCTCTGGCGCCTCGCACAGGCCGTCGGCGTCCTGTGGGCCGCGTACACACTGACCTTCTTCCTGCTCGACCTGCTGCCCGGCGACCCGGTCGCGGCGATGGCCGGCGCGGGCCTCAACTCCACCCAGGTCACCCCCGAACGGCTGGCCGAGCTGCGCACGCAGTACGGCTTCGACCGGCCCTTCGCGGTCCGCTACGCCGTGTCCCTCGGGCACGCCCTGCGCGGCGACCTCGGCAACTCCGTCGCCACCGGCCGGCCCGTCTCCGCCACGCTGCGGGACGCCCTGCCGCAGACCCTCCAACTCGCCGCCGCGGCACTCCCGTTGGCCGTGCTGTTCGGCGCGTCGATCGCGCTCGCGGCCACCGCCACCCGCAGCCGCCTGCTGAGGCAGTCCCTGCTGTCGCTGCCCGCGATCGGTATCTCTCTGCCCTCGTTCTGGGTGGGACTGATGCTGGTGCAGCTCTTCTCGTTCCGGCTGCGGCTGTTCCCCGCCTTCGGGAACGACGGGCCGGCCGGTCTGGTGCTGCCCGCCGTCACCCTCGCCCTGCCCGCCTCGGTCCTGGTGGCGCAGGTCCTCTCGAAGAGCCTCCTGGCCGTGCTCGACGAGCCCTATGTGCAGACCGCGCGGGCCAAGGGGGCGGGCCGGGTCCGGGTGCAGTTCCGGCACGCGCTGCGCAACGCGGCGCTGCCCGCCCTCACCGTCGTCGGCCTGCTGGCCGGGCAGCTCACCGCCAACGCCGTGGTCGTGGAGAACGTCTTCTCCCGCAACGGACTCGGCCGTATCACCACCGACGCGGTCACCGTCCAGGACATCCCCGTCGTCCAGGGCGTCGTCGTGTTCGGCGCGCTCGTCTTCGTCGTCGTCAACCTGCTGGTGGACCTGGCCTACCCGCTGCTCGACCGGCGCATCGTCGCCTCCGGCCGAAGGAGCTTCGCGTGACCGAGGCGCTGATCACCACCTCCCCCGCCGCCACGGAGCGGCCCGAACCCGCGTCCCCACCCCCAGCGGGCAGGGACGGACGCCGGACCGCGCCCCGCCGCCTGCCGCGCTTCCTCCTCCGCCGCCCCGGCCTGGTCCTCTCGCTCCTGCTGCTCACGGCGGTCCTGCTCGCCGCGTTCCGGCCGTCCCTGTTCACCGGAGTCGACCCGCTGCGCGGTTCGGCCGCCGAGATCCTCCAACCGCCCAGCGCCCGCCACTGGTTCGGCACCGACGGCCTCGGCCGCGACCTGTTCTCCCGAGTCGCCCACGGCACCGCCCTGTCCCTGCGGGCGACCCTGATCGCGGTGGCGGTCGCCTTCGTTGCGGGCAGCGGCCTGGGACTCGTCGCCGGCTTTCGCGGCGGCTGGATCGAGAGCGCCCTGATGCGCCTGGTCGACGTCCTCCTCGCGGTGCCCGGCCTCTTCCTCTCCCTGGCGGTGGTCACGGCCCTCGGCACCGGCACCGCGAACGTCGCCCTCGCGGTCGGCGTCGCGGGGATCGCGGGGTTCGCCCGGGTCATGCGAGCGGAGGTGCTGAGAGTGCGGCACACCCCCTACGTGGAGGCCGCGCGGGTGTCCGGGGCCCGCTGGTACAGCGTCCTGCTCCGGCACGTCCTGCCGAACGCCGCGGGACCGGTCGTCGTCCTGGCGACCCTGGACCTGGGCACGGCCGTGCTCTCGGTGTCCGCCCTCGGCTTCCTCGGCTACGGCGCCCCACCCCCGGCACCCGAATGGGGGACCCTCATCGCGGACGGCCGCGACTACCTGGCCGACGCCTGGTGGGTCTCGACCCTCCCGGGGCTGACGGTCGCGTCCCTGGTCCTCGCCGTCAACCGGGTCTCCCGGGCGCTGGACGGTGAGTGGGCCGGGCAGCGCTGAGGAAACGGCCGCGCGGCGCCCGGGCCGACGGCCGCGCGGCGGAACGGAGCCTGACGACCGGTCGGCCGCTCGCCCGGAGTCCCGGTCCGCCAAGTGTGATCATCCCTGTCGATGACCCCTTCGGGTGATCCACTTCGGATCGGGTGTCGCGAGAGCCCGCAGAAACGTTGTTCCCGCGTGGAACCACGTGAACTTTGGGAGCGCAACACGCTCCTCGCCGAGGCGTTTTGCAGTACGGACGACCGGGTGCGCGAGGCCCAGGCGGTGATGGACGAGGCGCTGGCCAGCAGGACGAGGACCCTGGCGGCGTTCGCGGTCACGGTCGGCAGTGACGCCGCGGTGGCGGACTTGATGGGGCTCAACGAGCGTGAGGTACGTGTGGCGCGCCGCACGGTCGGCAAGGAAGACGCCCGGATCGTCGCCGACCAACTGCTCAGCCCCCCTGCCGAAACGTCTCCTCACCCACCGGAGCCGGCCGCTGTCGCTCCTCCGGCCGGCAGGCCGGCGCAGCCCCCGGCGGCCCCGCCGGCCACCGGCCAGGCCACCGGCCCGGCAACCGGCCAGGCCGCCGTCCCCACCGCCGTCCCGCCCTCCGGCAACGAGCCGCTCACGGGAGCCGCTTGGGCGAAGATGCCTCAGCCCCGGCCGGAGACCCCGCCGCCGGGCCGTCCGCCGCTGATGGAACAGCAGCCGTCGGGCGAGCGGGTGGCCTGGACGGCGGGTATGGACTCCGTGCTGCTGTGGAGCTGGGAATCCGATCTGGACCTCCAGACCGTCGCGACGGAACTCGGCCTCAGCTCGAAGGAACTGCTCCTGCGCGCGCAGATGCTCGCCTCGGAAGGGCGGCTGACCCCCAAGACGCCCGCGTACGACGTGAGCCAGTCCGGCCGCCACCGCCGGCACGACACCCTGCAGTATCCCGTCGTGCCGGACAGCCCCGAGACGCTGTACATGTCCTCCAGCCCCTACGGCTGACCCGGGGCAGAGCCTTGGCGCCCACCGGGGACGTACGGGAGCGGGGGCCCCGGGCGGGACGTACGGGGGCGGCGGGTGCCTCGGGCGGGACGTACGCGAAGGGCGGGGTGCCCCCGTAGGGACGTACGCGAAGGGCGGGGTGCCCCCGTAGGGACGTAGGGAGCGCCAGGTGCGAGGGCTGGGCGGTCCCCGGGGTCCGGCCGCCCGAGGCCGGAGCCGAGGCCGGAGCCAGGGCCGGTGCGGCGGGGCGGAGCCGGTGCCGGAGCCGGTGCCGGGGGCGGGGCGGGGTGGCGGTTGAGCGGGCGCGGCTATATTCGCTCCGGACGTTCGACATTCGGAGAAGGCATGCCCCAGGGGTCTGGACTGGCCGAGGAGGCCGAGCCGGTCGTCGGGGCTGCCGCCCGCACCGACAGACGACCGACGCGGGAGCGGTTGCGCACGTGGATGTTCCTGGCGTGCGTGACGATGGCTCTCGTCAACGTCGTGCTCTTCGTCGGCGGGGGATGGCTGGAGGCGCCGGCGGTCCGGGCCTGGCGGACGGTCTGTCTCGCCGTCACGGTGCAGGCCATGCCGTTCCTCCTGCTGGGCACCGCGATATCAGGTGCCATCAACGCGTTCGTCCCGGAGCGCGTGATCGGCCGTGTTCTGCCCAGACGGGCGGCGCTGGCCGTTCCGGTGGCCGGTCTGGCCGGTGCGGTCCTGCCCGGCTGCGAGTGCGCGTCGGTGCCGGTCGCGCGGAGCCTCATCGGCCGGGGTGTCACCCCGGCCGCGGCCTTCACCTTCCTGCTGTCCGCGCCCGCCATCAACCCGGTGGTCCTGACCGCCACGGCCGTCGCCTTCCCCGGCAACCCCGTCATGGTCCTGGCACGCCTGCTCGCCTCACTCGCGACCGCGGCGGTGATGGGCTGGCTGTGGCTTCTGCTGGGCCGCGAGGAGTGGCTGCGCCCCACCCCGCGCCACTCGGGTCACCGGCCCGGGCACAGCCGCCTGCGGGAGTTCCGGCTCGGCTTCCAGCACGATTTCCTGCACGCCGGAGGCTTCCTGGTCCTCGGCGCGATGGCCGCGGCCACCTTCAACGTGGCGGTGCCGCGTTCGGTCCTCGACGTCTTCTCCGGTTCACCGTGGCTGTCGGTGCTCTTCCTCGCCGGGCTCGCCATCGTCCTCGCCGTGTGTTCCGAGGCCGACGCCTTCGTGGCCGCCTCGCTCACCGGCTTCTCGCCGCTGGCACGGCTGGCCTTCATGGTCGTCGGACCGATGGTCGACCTGAAACTCATCGCCCTGCAGACGGGCACGTTCGGCCGGGCGTTCGCCGTCCGCTTCTCCGCCGCCACGACCGTCGTCGCGGTCCTGTGCAGCGTCCTGATCGGAGTGGCACTGCTGTGAAACGGCCGGTCCAGATGTTCCTGCTCCTGGTCAGCGGCTGCGGGCTGCTCCAGGTCTCGCTGCTCACCGACCTCTGCCTGCGGTACGTCAGACCGGGCATGCGGCCCCTGCTCGTCGCCTCGGGCGTCCTGCTGCTGGCACTGGGGGCCGCGGAGGCATGGTCGTACCTCGCGCCGAGGCTGCGGCCCGGGGCGGCAGCACGCCACGGGGTTCCCGGTTCCGGCGGTGACCGCGACGATGACTCCGACGGGCGGGATGAGCGGGACGGGCGGGACTGGCGGGATCGGCGCGAGGAGCCCGATGGGCGCGAGGAGCCCGAGGAGCCCGAGGAGCATGAGGGGCACGACCACGGGCACGATCACGAGCACTCAGGTGTTCCGCGTGTCGCGTGGCTGCTGTTCCTGCCCGCCCTGAGCCTGCTGCTCTACGCCCCGCCCGCCCTCGGCGCGTACACCGCGTCCCGGGAACCCTCCCGGGCCGTTACCCGGCAGGACCGGTTCGACGCCCTGCCCGCGACCTCGCCGCTGCCGATGACCCTCACCCAGTTCACCCGGCGCGTCCAACAGGACCGCACCCAGGCGATCAAGGGCCGGACGGTCCGGATGAGCGGTCTGGTCACACCCGACAAGGGGCACGGTGACTGGTACCTGACCCGGATCATCATCTCCTGCTGCGCCGCGGACGCGCAGTCGGTGAAGGTCCGCATCCACGGCGCACCGCCCCTGGCCGCGGACACCTGGGTCTCGGTTACGGGCACCGTGCACCCGAGCGGGCGGCTCGGCACCAGCTCCGCCCGGGCGGAGCTGGATGCCCGGACCGTCACGAAGACAGACCGGCCGGCGAACGGCTACACCGACGATCTGCCGCTCGTCCCGTCCCGTTGACCATGCTTCCGCCGGCCGGGAGGCGCGCTGCCCACCGGCGAACCCCTCGCGGGGCGACCGGAGTCAGGCCGACCGTGGGACAACCGGGCTGACGGCCGGCGCGGAGCGAGCGGGAACGCGCAGTCGCGCCCAGCCGCCGGAGCCGGACCGGGTGACAGGGCGTCAGCCCTCAGGGCGCAGGAGACCGCGCTCGTAGGCCTTCTTCAGCCGCTGGGGCACCAGGTAGGTGCCGCCGTCGACGGTGACGGGGACGAGCGCCGGGGTGCTCGCCCTCCACTGGGCGCGGCGGTGACGGGTGTTGCTCCGGGACATCCTGCGCTTGGGGACGGCCATGACGGTCCTTTCGTCGGGTGAGGGGAGAGGAGAGAGGGTCGGGAGGAGGAGGGGGGCTCAGCCGGCTCGTGGCAATCGCTGAGCGGGCGGCAGGAATCGAGCGGGGGCGGCGGGACGCCGTCGCGCAACCTCGCGCGGCAACCGTTCGGCGGCCGTAGTACGGCGGGCGCCGGTATGGAGTCCGGCGACGATCCGGCGACGACCACACGGGTACCGGTCAGACGAGCGTCATCGGCGACCCCCGTCCGGCCCGTAGCGGCGCTCGAAACGCTCGACGCGGCCGGCGGTGTCCAGGACGCGGGCGGTGCCCGTGTAGAAGGGATGGCTGGCCGACGAGATCTCGACGTCGACCACCGGATAGGTGTGACCGTCCTCCCACTCGATGGTCTTGTCGCTGGTCATCGTGGACCGGGTGAGGATGGCGAAGTCACCGGCCTTGTCGCGGAACACGACCGGGCGGTAGGCGGGGTGGATTCCAGGCTTCATGGGTGTGCTCTCTCGATCGGGGGCCGACGGGCGGGCGGAGCGGACGCGGTCAGCGTTCCTCGCGGAACTCGACGTGCCGTCGGACGACGGGGTCGTACTTGCGCAGGACCAGCCGGTCCGGGTCGTTCCGGCGGTTCTTGCGGGTCACGTATGTGTAGCCGGTTCCGGCGGTGGAACGGAGCTTGACGATCGGGCGTACCTCGTTGCGGGCCATGGCGGGTAGCATACGACAATGATTTCCATTACCGATAGCCGTGATGGCGCATGGCGCATGGCGCATGGCGCATGGCGCATGGCGCATGGCGTATGGCGCATGGCGCATGGCGTATGGCGCATGGCGCATGGCGCATGGCACATAGCCATGGCCATGGCTCACGACTCGGTGAAGAGAGAGGCAGAACCGTCATGTCCGCCCACTGCCAACTGACCGGCGCCCGGCCGGCCTTCGGCAAGAAGATCTCCCACTCGCACCGGCGCACCTCGCGTCGGTTCGACCCCAACATCCAGAACAAGCGCTACTGGCTGCCCGGTGAGGGCCGGTACGTCCGGCTGAGGCTGAGCGCGCGAGCCATCAAGACCGTGGACGCCATCGGCGTCGAGGCCGCAGTCGCCCGGATCCGGGCCCGCGGGGAGCGTGTCTGATGGCGAAGAAGAGCAAGATCGCGAAGAACGCCCAGAGGCGGCGGATCGTGGAGCGCTACGCGGGGCGCCGGGCCGAACTCAAGGCCGTTCTGGCGTCTCCACGGGCCACGGACGAGGAGAAGGCCGCCGCGCGGGCGGAACTCCGGCGCCAACCCCGGGACGCGAGCGCGACTAGGGTGCGGAACCGCGACAGTGTGGACGGCCGCTCCCGTGGCCACCTGCGGAAGTTCGGTCTCTCCCGGCTGAACGTACGGGCGCGGGCCCATGCCGGTCATCTGCCGGGGGTGGTGAAGTCCTCCTGGTGAACGCCCTGTTGGGCGGGGTTCGGCAGGGTTCCTAGCCCTGCTGTCCCGCGGTCTCGGCCGGCTGGTGCCGGCTCATGTGCCAGCCGTCGACCCGTGGCCCCACCAGATCCGCCGGCCAGCCCGCGGTCCGCACGGCCGCTTCGTACACGGCGTCGCCGAACGCGACGACCGCGCCGTGCGGGTCCGGCTGTCCGCGCAGGTTCTGCCACGGCAGCAGTGCCAGGCCGAGGTCCGCGTGCCAGTCGGCGCCCTCGACACCCCAGTCGCGGCCCGAAAGGCCGTCCGGCTGCGGCCAGATGTAGGCGTACAGCCCGATGTCCAGCGGGCTCGTGCCGTCGCCGTGAGTGTTGTCGAAGGAGAACCCCACCGACACGTACTCGTGCAACTGGGCGTTGCGCATGAACGGCGGGCCGTCCGGTCCGGGCTTCGTCCGGTTCGGGCGCCACCGGGTCGCCGACAGGTCGAACCCGCCCCACATCACACCGACGCGCGGCCGGTGTCCGAGGAACGGGGCCTGCCACGCCTCCAGACCGCCCGCGGCCAGGTCGAACGCCTCCCACATCAGGCGGCCCGAGTCCGCGTTCCACACCCGCTCGACCCGGTCGTCCGCGAAGTTCGGCGGAGCGGCGGGGATCTCGCAGATCTGCGGGGTACCGGGATGCGGGATGCCCAGCTCGGACGCGGCCTCGCAGAACGCCGTGAAGAAGTCGGCGACCGACGTCCGCGACAGCGACAGTGTGCGCGAGGCCCGGTCGGTCTCGATCACCACGTCACCGTCGAGCAGCCGGTAGTGCACCGAGAAGGTCGCCCCTCTTCGCCGGAACGTCGGGGTGCGCAGCCCGCGGGGGGACACCTCCAGGACGATGTTGCCCCACCCGACCTCGAAGGGGTCGTCCAGCGAGTACTTGCCCGCGACCTGAACCACCCGGTTCACATACTCGATCATGGGCGCCAGTTCCGCGTGGTCCAGCACCGGCCACGCCTCGGGACGTTCGCTCACGGGGAGCCTCCCGGCGGATTGAACACCAGTTGCGGACGGCCGTGGAGTGCCACGGCAGTGCCTCCGTACCGGGCACGCCGGCGCCGCGACCGCACACCCTCGATTCTCCCACGGCCCCCGAACCCCCGCCTCCGCCCACCCGCCCCGGACCGCACCACTCCCACCCCCCCCGCCTCGGGGCAGCAGGTCGGGGAGAGGTGCGGCGGCACGCGCGTATCTAGATGTCCCGGAAGATCTCGATCTGCGCGCCGATCGAGTTCAGCCGCTCCGCGAGGTCCTCGTAGCCGCGGTTGATGACGTAGACGTTGCGCAGCACCGAGGTGCCGTCAGCGGCCATCATGGCGAGCAGGACGACCACGGCGGGGCGCAGCGCGGGCGGGCACATCATCTCGGCGGCGCGCCAGCGGGTCGGGCCCTCGACCAGGACGCGGTGCGGGTCGAGGAGCTGGAGCCGGCCGCCGAGGCGGTTGAGGTCCGTCAGGTAGATCGCCCGGTTGTCGTAGACCCAGTCGTGGATCAGCGTCTTGCCCTGCGCGGAGGCCGCGATGGCCGCGAAGAAGGGGACGTTGTCGATGTTCAGGCCCGGGAACGGCATCGGGTGGATCTTGTCGATGGGCGCCTCCAGCTTGGAGGGCCGGACCGTCAGGTCCACCAGCCGCGTGCGGCCGTTGTCCGCGTAGTACTCGGGCGTGCGGTCGTGGTCGAGGCCCATCTCCTCCAGGACCGCCAGCTCGATCTCCAGGAACTCGATCGGCACCCGGCGCACCGTCAGCTCCGACTCGGTGACCACGGCGGCGGCGAGCAGGCTCATCGCCTCGACCGGGTCCTCGGAGGGGGAGTAGTCCACGTCGACGTCGATGTTCGGCACGCCGTGCACGGTGAGCGTGGTGGTGCCGATGCCCTCCACCCGTACGCCCAGGGCCTCCAGGAAGAAGCACAGGTCCTGGACCATGTAGTTGGAGGAGGCGTTGCGGATGACGGTGACGCCGTCGTGGCGGGCGGCTGCGAGCAGCGCGTTCTCGGTAACGGTGTCCCCGCGCTCGGTCAGCACGATCGGACGCCCGGGCGTGACGGACCGGTCGACCTGCGCGTGGTAGAGCCCCTCGGTCGCCGCGATGTCGAGCCCGAACCGGCGCAGCGCGATCATGTGCGGCTCGATGGTGCGGGTGCCGAGGTCACAACCGCCCGCGTACGGCAGCTTGAAGGCGTCCAGGCGGTGCAGCAGCGGGCCCAGGAACATGATGATGGACCGCGTACGGCGGGCGGCGGCGGCGTCGATGGCCTCCATGTCCAGCTCGCCCGGCGGCACGATCTCCAGGTCGACGCCCCCGTTGATCCAGCGGGTGCGGACGCCGATCGAGCCCAGTACCTCCAGAAGGCGGTACACCTCTTCGATACGGGCGACCCGGCGCAGCACCGTGCGCCCCTTGTTCAGCAGGGTGGCGCACAGCAGCGCGACACACGCGTTCTTGCTGGTCTTGACGTCGATCGAGCCGGACAGGCGGCGTCCGCCGACGACGCGCAGATGCATCGGGCCCGCGTAGCCGAGCGAGACGATCTCGCTGTCCAGGGCTTCACCGATACGGGCGATCATCTCAAGGCTGATGTTCTGGTTGCCGCGCTCGATGCGATTGACGGCGCTCTGACTGGTGCCGAGTGCCTCGGCAAGCTGCGACTGTGTCCAGCCCCGGTGTTGCCGGGCGTCACGGATGAGCTTGCCGATACGTACGAGGTAGTCGTCTGCCATGGCGCGACCGTATATCGGATGTGAGATAAAAAGAAATGGAGCGCCGCCTTCCGGGTGACGGGCTCCATCGGTGGGCCAGGGGAGGGGAGTTCGGGTGGGGAGGCGGGTCCGGCGACGGCACGGCGGTGACCGCCGAGGGGCTCCCGCAGGTGCCACGCGTCGACGTCGCCGCCGGTGAGTGCCGCGAAGAGGGGTGTATATGACGTCGAGTCTTCTACGTCCACCCATGTCCACCTTGTGCTGTTTGGCTCTACTTCACCTGGCCTTGCGGGTCTTGCGCCAGCCGAACGGGCCCGGCAGGTTCATCGAGGTCGTCCTGCGCCCGGTGGTGCTGTGCGTGTAGCGCGGGCCCTTGTCGCCGCCGGTGGTGACGGACATCGACTTGCGGTTGATGTTCAGCCGCACACCGGGAAAGATCTTGAAGCTCTTGCGGAACGTGAGCGGCATGACTGCCCCTTCGCCTCGGTTGCGCCGGGCCCTCCCCGGCAGCGATCGGATACCCCGAAACGGCTCCGACGTGCCTGTCATGACCTACGACCCGTCAACTCCCCTGAACAGGAGCGCGGTTGACCGGGTTCGCCCGCTTTCGGGATGGCGCTACGGCGAGAACTCGACCGCTGCGGCGAAGATCCCACCGGCCTCCTGCTCCTAGACTGCGCGAGACCCGCGTCGACCACTGCCGAACCGTCAACCGAACTGTCCGCCGAACCATCTTCCGAGGAGCCCGTTGAGAGAGCCGGCCCGCGTCACACCGGATGTCCGGGACCGGCTGGTCGTCCGGTTCGGACCCGAAGTGCTCGCCTGGTGCGACGAGTTGCCCGCGCTCGTCGACGAACTCGCCGCACGCTGGGGCCTGGACCTCGTCGCGGCGGGTGGCGGGGGCACCTCCCGGGTGTTCCGCTGCTCACGCCGTGACACCGGCGCCCCGGTCTGGCTGAAGCTCACGCCGGACACCGCGATCGCCCGCGAGGAGGCCGAGGCCCTGCGGAGCTGGGCGGCGACCCCGTCCGTCGTCACCCTCCTGGCGGAGGACCTGGCCGCCGGCGCCCTGCTCCTGGACCACGTGGAACCGGGAGTGCCGGCCCGGCGACTCGACTGGACCCTGCCGGAGGTCGCGACCCTGCTACGGGACCTACGGGACCTACGGGACCTACGGGACCTACGGGACGCCTCATCCAACGCGCGGGCCGGGACGCACTCGGTACTGCACCCCCTATCCCACCGGATCGACTTCCTGTTCGACTTGACCAAGCGCAGGATGGCGTCGGCCGACGAGACCGACGAGACCGACGAGACCGACGTGTACGGCGTGGAGCGGGCCTCGGCGATGCTTGCCGAGGCCCACTCGGCGGCCCTGGGCCTCGCCACGACCGGCCCCGTAGGACTCGTACACGGAGACCTCCATCCGGCCAACGTGCTGTCCGGCCCGGCGTCCGGTCCGGGTGGCCGCCTGGTGGCGATCGACCCGAGGCCTTCATGGGGCGACCCGGACTTCGACGCCGTGGACTGGGTACTCGAAGGGGCCGAGGGTCCCGGCACGCTGGAGCGCCGGATCGAGCACCTGGCGGAACTGGTCCCCGGCATGTCTCCCGACCGCGTACACGCCTGGTGCCGAGCCCTGGCCGCCCTCATGGCGGCCCCCGGAATCGCCAAGGCCCGAACCGACCCGCGAACCCGCTTCCTCACGACCCTGACCCGAGGCTGATCCGCGGGCCGGCGGACCAACGGACCGGCAGACCCGCCGAGCGGCGGACCGGCTGGTCGCCAAGTCGAGGAGGAAAACCGGGCCCAGCCCGGTCACGGCACACCGGGCCGAGGTCACAGCCGCCCAGACATGACCTCGCCGCGCCCATGTACTAGAGTTATCTCGACATCGAGATATCTGCCGAGGCGTACCGCGGCCGCACCGCTTCGTCCATCCGGTGGTAAGGGTTACCTAACTTAGCCTTACCTTAGTGGATCGGGCAAGGCGTCGTGGCGGCAGGATGCGGTGGGAACGCGCACATCAATGAAGGAGACTGTCGTGTCGGCGAACAGCTTCGACGCCCGCAGCACGCTGCAGGTGGGCGACGAGTCGTACGAGATCTTCCGGCTGGACAAGGTGGAAGGCTCGGCTCGCCTTCCGTACAGCCTGAAGGTGCTGCTGGAGAACCTGCTCCGCACCGAGGACGGCGCGAACATCACCGCCGACCACATCCGGGCCCTCGGCGGCTGGGACTCGCAGGCCCAGCCCAGCCACGAGATCCAGTTCACGCCGGCCCGCGTGATCATGCAGGACTTCACCGGCGTGCCCTGTGTCGTCGACCTCGCCACCATGCGTGAGGCCGTCAAGGAGCTGGGCGGCGACCCGGCGAAGATCAACCCGCTGGCGCCGGCCGAGCTGGTCATCGACCACTCCGTCATCGCCGACAAGTTCGGCACCAACACCGCGTTCGCCCAGAACGTCGAGCTGGAGTACGGCCGCAACAAGGAGCGCTACCAGTTCCTGCGCTGGGGCCAGACCGCCTTCGACGAGTTCAAGGTCGTCCCGCCGGGCACCGGCATCGTCCACCAGGTGAACATCGAGCACCTGGCCCGTACGGTGATGGTCCGCGGCGGCCAGGCGTACCCCGACACCCTCGTCGGCACCGACTCGCACACCACGATGGTCAACGGCCTGGGCGTCCTAGGCTGGGGCGTCGGCGGCATCGAGGCCGAGGCCGCGATGCTCGGCCAGCCGGTCTCCATGCTCATCCCGCGCGTCGTCGGCTTCAAGCTCACCGGTGAGCTGACCCCCGGCACCACCGCCACCGACCTGGTCCTCACGATCACCGAGATGCTGCGCAAGCACGGCGTCGTCGGCAAGTTCGTCGAGTTCTACGGTGAGGGCGTCGCCGCCACCTCGCTGGCCAACCGCGCCACCATCGGCAACATGTCGCCGGAGTTCGGCTCCACCGCCGCGATCTTCCCGATCGACGGCGAGACCATCAAGTACCTCAAGCTGACCGGCCGTTCCGAGCAGCAGCTCGCGCTCGTCGAGGCGTACGCCAAGGAGCAGGGTCTCTGGCTCGACCCGGCCGCCGAGCCCGACTTCTCCGAGAAGCTGGAGCTGGACCTCTCCACGGTCGTCCCCTCCATCGCCGGCCCGAAGCGCCCGCAGGACCGCATCGTCCTCGCGAACGCCGCCGAGCAGTTCAAGAGCGACGTGCGCAACTACGTCGCCGACGACGACGAGGCGGGCAAGGAGTCCTTCCCGGCCTCCGACTCCCCGGCCGCCACCAACGGCGTCCCCTCCAACCCGGTCCAGGTCACGGCCCCCGACGGCTCGACCTACGAGCTCGACCACGGCGCGGTGACGGTCGCGGCCATCACCTCCTGCACCAACACCTCGAACCCGTACGTCATGGTCGCCGCCGCGCTCGTCGCGAAGAAGGCCGTGGAGAAGGGCCTGACCCGCAAGCCGTGGGTCAAGACCACCCTCGCCCCGGGCTCCAAGGTCGTCACCGACTACTTCGACAAGGCCGGGCTCACCCCCTACCTCGACAAGGTCGGCTTCAACCTCGTCGGCTACGGCTGCACCACCTGCATCGGCAACTCCGGCCCGCTGCCGGAGGAGGTCTCCAAGGCCGTCAACGACCACGACCTCGCCGTCACCTCGGTCCTCTCCGGCAACCGGAACTTCGAGGGCCGCATCAACCCCGACGTCAAGATGAACTACCTGGCCTCCCCGCCGCTGGTCGTCGCGTACGCCCTCGCCGGGTCCATGAAGGTGGACATCACCAAGGACGCCCTCGGCACCGACCAGGACGGCAAGCCGGTCTACCTGGCGGACATCTGGCCCTCCGAGGCCGAGGTCAACGACGTCGTGGCGAACGCCATCGGCGAGGACATGTTCAACAAGTCCTACCAGGACGTCTTCGCGGGCGACGCCCAGTGGCAGGCGCTGCCGATCCCCGAGGGCAACACCTTCGAGTGGGACCCGCAGTCGACCTACGTGCGCAAGCCCCCTTACTTCGAGGGCATGACGATGGAGACCACCCCGGTCTCGGACATCGCCGGCGCGCGCGTCCTCGCCAAGCTCGGCGACTCGGTCACCACCGACCACATCTCCCCGGCCGGCGCGATCAAGGCCGACACCCCCGGAGGCAAGTACCTCACGGAGCACGGTGTCGAGCGCCGTGACTTCAACAGCTACGGCTCGCGCCGCGGCAACCACGAGGTCATGATCCGAGGCACGTTCGCCAACATCCGCCTGCGCAACCAGATCGCGCCGGGCACCGAGGGCGGCTACACCCGCGACTTCACGCAGGACGGCGGGCCGGTCTCCTTCATCTACGACGCCTCGCGCAACTACATCGCGCAGGGCATCCCGCTGGTCATCCTGGCCGGCAAGGAGTACGGCTCCGGCTCGTCCCGCGACTGGGCCGCCAAGGGCACCGCGCTCCTCGGCGTCAAGGCCGTCATCGCCGAGTCGTACGAGCGCATCCACCGCTCGAACCTCATCGGCATGGGCGTCCTGCCGCTCCAGTTCCCGGAAGGCGCGACCGCCGAGTCCCTCGGTCTGACCGGCGAGGAGACCTTCTCCTTCACCGGCGTCGAGGAGCTGAACAACGGCACCACCCCGCGCACGGTGAAGGTCACCACCGACACCGGCGTCGAGTTCGACGCGGTCGTGCGCATCGACACCCCCGGCGAGGCGGACTACTACCGCAACGGCGGCATCATGCAGTACGTGCTGCGCAACCTGATCCGCAAGTAAGCGGTCCGGCAAGCGAGTCCGGCAAGCGAGTCCGGCAAGCGAGTCGAGGGCCGCATCCCCGTCCGGCGGGGGTGCGGCCCTTCGCGCTGCCCCGCGCGGAATGGCTCAGGGCGGACCGGGCGGGTGGGTTCGGGCCCGCCCGGTCCGCGAGCCCGGGCAGATCGGGGGGAGTCCTGCCCGGGATGGTGCGGCTTGTGGCGACCAGGGCGCGCGACAACGTTGTCTGCATGGTCTGCGACCGACTCTACCGCCTCAACGGACAACGATGTCAAGGCAGTTGACGGACATCCCACCCATCACAGCGGCAACGCGGACCGGTTTACCACGCCCCGCCCCGCCCCGCCCCGCCCGGTCCGGTCCGGCCCGCATCGCTCCGTCGACGGGGACCCGCCCGGCTCGCCCCCCGGCCAACGGGACCCGCCCGCCTCGCCCCGCCCCGCCCCGCCAATGGGGACCGCCCGCCCGCCAGGACGGCGAGCGCGCCTTCCCGGCCGGACGCGGTCTTCCGTGGTACCCGTGACGCACGTTACTGTCCCAGCGGCTTGTGCGACCCGTGGTGCGCGACCCGTCCGAAGGAGGAGGGGCCGCGTCATGCGTTTCCGTCCGTCATCCGTCCTGCTGGCCGTCGCCCTGACGGTCGCCGGCGCCACCCCGGCGCTCGCCGCACCCCCGTCCGGTCCACCGGAACTCGTCCAGGACCCCACCGTCCACGTCGACCCGCTCATCGGCACCAGGGACGGCGGCAACGTCTTCCCCGGCGCCGTCACGCCGTTCGGGATGCTCTCCTGGAGCCCCGAGAACACCCGCGGGGACGCCACCCGCACCGCCGCGCCGGGCGGCTACCAGTACGACGCCACCCGCATCCGGGGCTTCAGCCTGACCCACATGTCCGGCACCGGCTGCGCGGGCGGCAGCGGGGACATCCCGTTCTTCCCGTACGCCGGTGAGGTCACCTCCTCCCCGGCGAGCGACACCAAGGACGCCGTCTACGCCGCCGACTTCGCGCACACCGACGAACAGGCCGAACCCGGCCACTACAAGGTCGGCCTCGCCTCCGGGGTGACCGCCGACCTCACCGCCACCGCCCGCACCGGCTCGGGCCGCTTCACCTTCCCCGAGGACAAGCCAGCCTCGCTGCTGATCCGCACCGCCAACTCCGAGGTCGGCTCCACCGACTCGACCGTGCGGATCGACCCGAAGACCCGCACCGTCTCCGGCTCCGTCACCTCCGGCAACTTCTGCGGCTACCTCGACCCCGAAGGCCAACGCTCCTACTACACCCTGTACTTCACCGCCCGCTTCGACCGCGCCTTCCAGGCCACCGGCACCTGGCAGGACGGCCGGCTCAGCCCCGGGTCCACCGAGGCGAGCGGCGGCACCGGCGGGTTCGCGCAGGGCGGCCGCCCCGTCGCGGGCAAGGGCGCCGGCGGCTATGTGCGGTTCGCGCCCGGCACCGGCCCGGTGAACGTCAAGGTCGGCATCTCCTACGTCAGCCAGGCGGGCGCCGCGGCCAACCTCGCCGCCGAGAACCCGCCGAACCGCTCCTTCGCCTCCGTCCAGGACGCCGCGCACCGCGCCTGGCGGGACCGGCTCGGCGCGATCGGCGTCGGCGGCGGCACCGACGCCGACCGCACCACCTTCTACACAGCGCTCTACCACTCCCTCCTGCACCCGAACGTCATCAGCGACGCCGACCGCAGATACCGCGGCGCCGACGACGCGGTGCACACGGTCGGCCGGGGGCACGCGGCACAGTACGGCACCTTCTCCGGCTGGGACGTCTACCGCTCCCAGGTCCAGCTGCTGACCCTGCTCGACCCGGACACCGGCTCCGACATCGCGCAGTCCCTGCTCGAACTCGCCCGGCAGAACGGCGGGGTCTGGGACCGCTGGCTGCACGGCGCGAGCGGCACGCACGTCATGAACGGCGACCCGTCACCGGCCGCCCTCGCCGGCATCCGCGCCTTCGGCGGCACCGGCTTCGACCTGCGCGGCGCCCTCGCCTCCCTGGTGAAGGCGGCCACCGTGCCGACCGAGGGAGACCTGTCCTCGGCCGGCAAGCCCGTCCTGTCCGTCGGGCAGCGGCCCTCCCTCGACAAGTACCTCGACCACCACTACATGCCGTCGGTGACCAACGCCTGGGGCGGCGCGGCCGAGACCCTGGAGATGTCCGGCGCCGACTTCGCCATCTCCCAACTCGCCGCGGCGGCGGGCGAGAAGAAGACCGCGGCCGAGTTCGCCGAGCGCTCCCAGTGGTGGCAGAACAACTTCAACATCGCGGCCGACCCCGGCGGCGGCTACATCGCCAACCGCAAGGCCGACGGCAGTTGGGTCACCGGCTTCACCCCGGCGACCGGCAACGGCTTCGTGGAGGGCACGGCCGCCCAGTACACCTGGATGGTCCAGCACGACCCGGCGGGCCTGTTCGCCGCGATGGGCGGCCGGGACAAGGCCCTCGCCCGCCTCGACACCTTCTTCCACGACGCGGACGGCGGCTGGGCGTTCACCGGCAGCGGCGGCGACAAGTCCGAGCTGGACAACGAGCCGTCGATCAATGTCCCCTACCTGTACGACTACGCGGGCGCCCCCTACAAGGCACAGGAGACCGTCCGCGCCGCGATGACCCGGCTCTGGTCGGTCAAGCCCGAGGGCATCCCCGGCAACGACGACCTCGGCGAGATGTCCTCCTGGTACGTCTTCTCCGCGCTCGGCATGTACCCGCAGGTCCCCTCCCGCGCCGAACTCACCCTGGCCTCACCGCTGTTCCCGAGGATCGAGATCGACCGGCCGGGCCGGCGCGACATCGCGATCCGCGCGACGGGCGCGGCGGCGGACGCCCCCTACATCCGGTCGCTTCGGGTCGACGGACGCGGCAGCGAACGGCCCTGGCTCCCCGCCTCCTTCGTCCGCGACGGCGGCACCCTGGACTACACGCTGTCCACCGCCCCCGACAAGACCTGGGGCAGCGCGGAGAAGGCGGCGCCGCCCTCCTTCCGCACCGGTGAGCAGCCGTACCAGATCGGAGTCGGCCCGACGGCGGCCACCCTGGCACCGGGCGGCAGCACCGCCCTGGACATCCGCGCCCTCGCGCTGGGCGGCGGCACCGGCCCCGAGGTCCGCTTCCACGTGGACACCCCCGACGGAGTGAGGGCGACACCCGCCGAGGGCACCGTCGGCGACGGCGCCCAGCGGATCACCCTCACCGCCGCCGACGACGCCGAGCAGGGGTTCTACGACGTCAAGGTCACCGTGACCTCCGACGACACCTCGTACGCCCAGCCCGTGGCGCTGACCGTGGCCGCCCCGGGCTCCCTGCTCGCGGCCTACGACAACACCGGCGTCTCCGACGACGCCGGCGACCACGACGAGGCCGACTTCGACGGCGGCGGCTGGAGTTACTCCCGCCAGGCCCTCGCCGACGCGGGGCTGACCCCGGGCGGGGCGGGCACGGTGGACGGCCTCGCCTTCACCTGGCCCGACTCGCCGGCGGGCCGCCCCGACAACGCCTCGGCACACGGCCAGACCATCGAACTGGCGGACCCCGCCGCCCGGTTGTCCTTCGTCGGCAGCGCGGTCAACGGCAACCAGGAAAACCGGGCGACCGTCACCTACACCGACGGCGGCACCGAATCCGTCCAACTGGCCTTCACCGACTGGACGGTCGGCGGCGGGGGCGGCACCGTCCAGTACGGCAACGCGACCGTCGCCAAGGCCGCCTACCGCAACGTCGCGGGCGCCGACAAGGACCCGGTGGCCACCTACGTCTTCGCCACCAAGCCCTTCGAGGCCCCGGCCGGGCGCACCGTCAAGAGCGTCACACTCCCGGACAACGCGGACCTGCACGTCTTCACCCTCGCCGTCGGCAAGTGAACCATTAGCGAAGTGAGTTGAAGCGGTCACGACGCGGGGCGGGCCCGGAGTCTCCTCCGGGCCCGCCCCTTTGCGCCGTGCCGTGTGCGTCAGGCGAGCAGTTCCACCTCCGCGAGGGTCGCCGGTCCGTCGAGGACCAGCCGGTAGTGGGCGTACGAGCCCGCCCGCGCCACCGTGAATGCCCGGGTCTGCTTGTCCCACGGGAAGGACTCGCCGGAGCGCTTGTCGAGGTCCTTCCACGTGGTGCCGTCCGAGGAGCCCTGGAGGGTCCAGCCGGCCGGCGCCTTGGTGTGGTCCGAGCAGGTCAGGGTGTACTGCACGCCCTTCGTGGCGCCGCCCACCGGCAGGTCCACCGAGGTGACGGCGGCATCCGTGGCCGAGGTGTTGTCGAAGAGCGCGCCGTCACCCTTGAGGGTGTCCGAGCGCGGCGAGGGCACCTTGTCGTCCTGGGTGACCGAGGCGGGCGCCGCGTTCTTGCCGGTGCCCCACGAGGACGGCTTGGCGCCCATGTCGAACTCCAGCACACCGCCCTTCGAGATCAGCGAGTTCGGCAGCGAGGTCGAGGTCCAGCGCTTGCCGTTGACGGTGACGCCCTGCACGTAGATGTTCCTCGTGCTGTTGCGCGGGGCCTTGATCACCAGGTCCCGCCCGTTCTCCAGGTGCACGGTCGCCTTGGTGAACAGCGGGGAGCCGATGGCGTACTCGCCGCTGCCCATCACCAGCGGGTAGAAGCCGAGCGAGGAGAACAGGTACCAGGCCGACTGCTCGCCGTTGTCCTCGTCGCCGTGGTAGCCCTGGCCGATCTCGCTGCCCGCGTAGAGCCGCGAGAGGACCTCGCGGACGTTCTTCTGCGCCTTCCAGGGCTGCCCGGCCGCGTCGTACATGTAGTTCACGTGGTGGGCGACCTGGTTGGAGTGTCCGTACATGCCCATCCGGACGTCCCGGGCCTCGGTCATCTCGTGGATGACGCCGCCGTAGGAGCCGACGACGTCCGGGGAGGCCGTCTCGGGCGTCGCGAAGTACGTGTCGAGCTTGTCCGCCAGCGCGGCGCGCCCGCCGTACAGGTTCGCCAGACCCCGCGAGTCCTGCGGCGCGGTGAAGGCGTACCCCCAGCCGTTGGTCTCCGTGTAGTCGTAGCCCCACACGCGCGGGTCGTACTTCGCGGAGTCGACCCGCCAGTCGCCCTTGGCGTCCCGGCCCTGGAAGAAGCCGGCCTTGGAGTCGAAGAGGTTCACGTAGCCCTGGGCGCGGTTGAGGAAGTAGTCCGACTCCTCCTTGTAGCGCTTGACGCCGGTCTTCTCGTAGAGCGCCCGGCCCATTTGGGCGATGCCGTAGTCGTTGACGTAGCCCTCCATCGCCCACGACAGGCCCTCGCCCGTGTCGGTGCTGGTGTAGCCGAGGAAGGGCGAGGTGGTCATGCCCTTGCGGCCGACGCCGGAGGTGGGCGGGACGACCGTGGCGTTCTTCAGGGCCGCCTCGTACGCCGCCTTGGCGTCGAACTTGACCCCCTTGACGTACGCGTCCGCGAACGCCACGTCCGAGGAGGTGCCGGTCATCAGGTCCGCGTAGCCGGGGGAGGACCAGCGGGAGGTCCAGCCGCCGTCCTTGTACTGCTGCACGAACCCGTCGACCATCTCCCCGGCCTGACCGGGCGTCAGGAACGAGTAGGCGGGCCAGGTCGTCCGGTAGGTGTCCCAGAAACCGTTGTTGACGTACACCTTGCCGTCGACGATCTTCGCCCCGGTGTGGGTCGGAGTGTCCGGGTTCGGCATCGGGGAGAACGGCGAGGCGTACTGGTACGTCGAACCGACCTTCTCGAAGCCGGAGTTGGGGTACAGGTACAGCCGGTACATGCTGGAGTACAGCGTCGTGAGCTGGTCGGGGGTCGCGCCCTGGACCTCGACCTTGCCGAGCAGCCGGTCCCACTGCTTCTGCGCCCCGGCCTTCACGGCGGCGAACGAGGTGCCGTCCGGGATCTCCTGGCGCAGGTTGTCCTTCGCCTGGTCCACGCTGATCAGCGAGGTCGCCAGGCGCAGCGTCACGGAGTGGTCGGCGCCGGTCTTGAACTTCATGTAGCCCTTGACGCCCTTGGAGCTGCCCTCGGTGACCGGGGCGTCGAACACCCCGTAGACGAAGAGCCGGGTGGCGCCGGTCGACAGGCCGGACTTCACGTCCGAGTAGCCGGTGACCACACCCGCGCCGGTGTCGAGCGTCAGCCCGGCCTGCTCGGTGACGTTGTCGAAGACCACGTTGGCGTCGTCACCGGGATAGGTGAAGCGCAGCGCCGCCGCGTGGTCTGTCGGCGCCATCTCCGCCCTGAGACCGTTCTCGAAGGTCACCCCGTAGTAGTACGGCCGTGCGGTCTCGTTCTCGTGCCGGAAGGCCAGCTCGCGGGCGTCCCGGCCGGTGTCCGGGGTGCCGGAGGCGGTGGACGGCATCACCTGGAAGGTCTGCCGGTCACCCATCCACGGGCTCGGCTCGTGGCTCGCGCTGAACGCCTCTATCGTCGGCAGGTTGTCGGCGTTGTTGGCGCGCGCGTAGTCGTACAGCCAGCTCAGCGAGCCCGCGTTGGTCACCGGCGTCCAGAAGTTGAAGCCGTGCGGGACGGCGGTCGCCGGGAAGTTGTTGCCGCGCGAGAAGCCGCCGCTGGAGTTCGTGCCCCGGGTGGTGAGCGCGTAGTCCGACAGGTGCGCCTTGGGCTTCTCGGGCGCCACCGTCCGCAGCGAGACGTCGTCCAGCCAGCCGCGGAACTTCGCGGGACCCTTCGGCGAGTCGTACGCGAGCAGGATCCGGTCGACCGTCTTGCCGGCCGCGACGGAACCGATCCGCGAGGTCACGTTGTTCCACTGGTTGACGTAGAGCACCTTGGACGCGCCCTGGCCCTGCGGGGTGAGCGCGAACCCGTGCTGGTCCACGGCGTTCAGCCCGCTCAGCGAGGTGCCGTCGGTGAAGACCAGGTCCACGGACACGTTGGTCGCGTCGTAGTCCCGGTCACCGTCCGCCATCGCGGGGAAGATCCGGTACCCCAGCTCGGTGTCCCGGCCGACCCGCACGTTCACGTCGAAGACCTTGTTGTACGAGTACGCACGCCCCTCACCCTTGTGGGTGCCGGCGTAGCGCAGCGCCCGCTTGCCGGTGAAGCCGGCGCCCGCCTTCGCGGTGGGGGAGCCGCTCGGCCCGCGGTCCACCAGCGAGAGCATGTCCTTGGGCGTCGGGTCGTCGCTCCGCCCGGTCGAGAACTGGACGTCGGCGAGCTGGAGGATGTCCCCGCCGTTGTTCTTCGTGATCTCCAGCCGGAAGTGCTGGTACTCGGCCGGCTCCGCGAGGTCGTACGACTTCGTCTGGAACCGCTCGCCGAAGGTCTCCCCGGAGCGGGTGTCGAGGGTCTTCCAGTCCTTGCCGTCGGTGGAGCCCTGGAGGGTCCAGTCCTTCGGGTCGCGTTCGTCGTGGTCGTTGGCGGATGTGAGCGCGTACGTGACCACCTTGAGCGGCGCGTCCAGGTCGAACTCCGCCCAGCCCGTGGCCGCGAACGTCAGCCACTTGCTGCCGGGTTCACCGTCGACGAGGTTCTCCTTGACCTCGCCGCCGGCGGTGTTCTCGTCGCTGGCACGCACATCGGTGACGTGATCGGTCACATTGCCGGGGATGCCCGTGCTGTAGCCGCCGTCCACTCCGGACGACCTCTTCGTCCCGTCGGGTCCGGTATCGACCGTGTTGATCCAGTCCGGCGCCGGATCATCCGATTCGAACGAGGAGCTGAACTCCCGGTCGGGTGCCGCCGCTTGGGCGGGCAGGGCGACCGCCACCCCCTGCGAGGCGGCCACCAGGGACAGGGCCGCCACCCCCAGCGCGACCGGGGAAACCCGTCCGGCGCGACCCGTGGAACTCCGTCTGTACCGAGCTCTCTGCTGCATCCGCGAGCCCTCCCAAGACATCGACAACGTTGTCAATTTTCGTGCGCAATGACCATTGGGGCGTCAAGTGGTCCGTGCTGTCAAGGGTGTTGGATGTGGCATCCGGGGCGAATGCGGTGCGACGAACCGCGCATTGACTCCATTGCGGGAGGTTGGCCCCCAGGGGGCCTTCGCCGGGGTGATCCGTGGCTGCCCCATATTTCCGGGAGGTCTCAACTCGGAAAAGACCGAAGGCCAAACCTGCATTCGATCTTGCTCAGTTGGCGGGAAGTGGACTATACCTGTCGCGTCCGGCCAGTCGATCGACTGGCTCTGGACAGGCAGGACCCAGGGGGGAAATTCGGGGGCCGGTGGACCGTGGTCGATACACGTACCGCCGATTCGTCCCACTGAATCCCCCACGCACGACCCCAGCTTGACCTAACCGCGGTGCCGGGGAGGATCCGGTTCACCGCCTGAGTCCTGGAGAAGGCGAGGACTTGAGCATGGGATCCACTTCCGCCGAGAACAACGGCGCCGAGGGTGTCGGCCGTCGCGACCTGATCAAGAGGTCGGCCGCACTCGGTCTGATCTCCGTCCCGACGATGAGCTTCCTGTCCGCGTGTGCGAGCGGCGGCGGCGACGACACCTCGGACGACAAGGGCACCGGCAAGACCAGCAAGGACAACCCCTTCGGCGTGAAGAAGGGCGGCGGCAAGCTCGACGTCGTCGTCTTCAAGGGCGGCTACGGCGACGACTACGCCAAGGCCTGGGAAGCGGCCTTCGACAAGAAGTGGGGCACCAAGAGCGCCCACACCGGCACCCAGGAGATCACCGGCAAGCTCCAGCCGCGCTTCAACGGCGGCAACCCGCCGGACATCGTCGACGACTCGGGCGCCCAGCAGATCAAGCTGGACGTGCTCTACAAGAACGGCAACCTGCTCGACCTGGCCTCGGTCCTGGACGCCCCGTCCATCGACGACCCGAGCAAGAAGGTCCGCGACACCCTCATCCCGGGCACGCTCGACCCGGGCCTGCAGGGCGGCAAGGTCGTGGCCCTCAACTACATCTACACGGTGTGGGGTCTGTGGTACTCCGGCAAGCTCTTCAAGGAGAAGGGCTGGGAGGTCCCCAAGACCTGGGACGACTTCCTCGCCATCTGTAAGGACGCCAAGTCGCAGGGCATCGGCGGCCTGGCACACCAGGGCAAGTACCCGTACTACATCAACGTCGCCATCATGGACCTGATCGCCAAGAAGGGCGGTCTGGACGCCATGAAGGCGATCGACAACCTGGACCCCAAGGCGTTCGTCGGCAGCGACGCGGCCCAGGCGGCCGTCGAGGCGATCTACGAGGTCGTCGAAAAGGGCTACCTGATGTCGGGCACCAACGGCCTGACCCACACCGAGTCCCAGACCCGGTGGAACCAGTACAAGGCCGCCTTCATCACCTGTGGCTCCTGGCTGGAGAACGAGCAGCTCAAGCAGACGCCCACGGACTTCGACATGAAGTTCATGCCGATGCCCAACCTGCCCGACAGCGCCCTGCCGTTCGAGGCGATCCGGGCCGGCTCCGGTGAGCCGTTCATCATCCCGGCGAAGGCCGCGAACCTCCCCGAGGCCAAGGAGTTCATGCGCTCCATGCTCTCCAAGGAGTGGTCGACGATCTTCGCGCAGAAGGCCAACTCCCTCACCATCCTCAAGGACGGTGTCTCCGACGGCGTGCAGCTGCGTCCCGGCACGCAGTCCACGGTCGAGGCCTCCAAGGCGGCCGGCGACAACAGCTTCAACTACCTGTACCCCAACTGGTACAGCGAGATGGACGTGTCCATCCAGAACGCGTCCAACGAGCTGATGGCCAAGCGTATTCAGCCGAAGGAATGGCTGAAGCGGGCCCAGGCGGCGGTCGACAAGGCGGCCAAGGACCCGGACTCCAAGAAGAACCACCGCGACTGATCAGGTAAACGCGGAACACCAGGGTCACGCACACCCGGAACACCAGGGGCAGGATGCCATGCGAAAAGGGCAGTACCGGTTCGTCGCGGGGTTTCTCCTCGCACCTTTGGCGCTGTATCTGATCTTCGTGATCTGGCCTTACATACAGACCATCGGTTACTCCTTCACCGACTGGAAGGGCCAGTCGCAGACGTTCAGTTTCGTCGGCCTGGACAATTACAAGGCGTTGTTCCAGGACGACGTATTCCTCGGAGCGATCTGGCACAACATCCTGTTCCTGGTGTTCATCCCGGTGATCACCATCCTGCTCGCCCTCTTCTTCGCCTTCATGGTGAACGCGGGCGGGCGGGGCGGCGCCGGTGGCGTGCAGGGCGTCGCCGGCTCGCGGTTCTACAAGATCGTGTACTTCTTCCCGCAGGTGCTGTCGCTCGCGATCGTGGCGGTGCTCTTCGGAGCCCTCTACCGCAGTGACAGCGGCGGCCTGCTCAACGGCCTGCTCATCAAGCTGGGCCTGGTCGACAGCAACAACCCCATCGAGTGGATGAACGAGCCCAACCTGGTGCTCTGGTGCCTGATGGCGGTCGTCGTCTGGCACGGCGTCGGCTTCTACCTGGTGCTCTTCTCCGCCGCCATGCAGTCCATCCCGAAGGACATCTACGAGGCCGCGCTGCTGGACGGCGCGAGCCGCACCCACACCTTCTTCCGGGTCACCCTGCCCCTGCTGTGGGACACGGTGCAGACGGCCTGGGTGTATCTCGGCATCATCGCGATGGACATGTTCGTCCTCGTCTCGACCATGACCCAGGGCACCGGCTACGGCGGCGGACCCGACCACCACAGCGAGGTCATGTCGAACGTCATGATGCGCAACTTCCTCTACTACGGAAAGAGTGGCTACGCCTGCGCCATGGGCGTCATCATGCTCCTTCTCACCCTGATCCTGTCCGTGGTCACGCTGCGCGCCACCCGCCGCGAGCGCATCGAGTTCTGAGCGGGAGACACGACTATGAGCGCACCCATCACGGAGCCGGCGAAGGTCGACGGCGCCGGAGTACCCCCGCAGCGGACCGTGAAGAAGGCCCCGCCCCGGCCGGGCGACAAGCGCACCGAGGGCCTCGCCCTCAACGTCTTCTCGCACGGCTTCCTCGCCCTCTGGGCGATCCTCATCATCCTGCCGCTGCTGTGGCTCGTCCTCAGCTCCTTCAAGACCGACACCCAGATCGGCGGTTCGGCCCTCGGCTGGCCCACCAACTGGCAGCTCGACGTCTTCAGCAGGGCCTGGAACAAGGGCATCGGCGACTACTTCGCCAACACCCTGATCGTGCTGGTCTTCTCGGTCCCGCTGACCATGCTCCTCGGGGCGATGGCGGCGTACGTGCTGGCCCGCTACGAGTTCCCGGGCAACCGGGTCATCTACTACTTCTTCGTCGGCGGGGCCATGTTCCCCGTCTTCCTCGCCCTGGTCCCGCTGTTCTTCATGGTCAAACGGCTCGACATGCTGAACTCGTACCAGGGCCTGGTGCTGGTGTACGTGGCCTACTCGCTGCCGTTCACCGTGTTCTTCATGCACGCCTTCTTCCGGACGCTGCCCGGGGCGGTCTTCGAGGCGGCGGTCCTCGACGGGGCCTCGCACACCCGGGCGTTCTTCCAGGTCATGCTGCCGATGGCCAAGCCCGGACTGCTCAGCGTCGGCATCTTCAATGTGCTGGGCCAGTGGAACCAGTACATCCTGCCGTCGGTGCTGATGCAGCCGCAGAGCAGCTCGGACCCGGAGCGCTACGTCCTCACCCAGGGGCTCATCCAGCTCCAGCAGCAGCAGGGATACGCCACCGACCTTCCCGTCCTCTTCGCGGGCGTGACGATCGCGATGATCCCCATGCTGATCGTCTACCTCTCCTTCCAGCGCCAGGTCCAGGCCGGCCTCACCTCGGCGACCCTCAAGTAGTCCGCCGACCCGCCCGGCCGCGTACGCCACCCCCGTCCCGCGGGGGTGGCGTACGCGTGTCCGAGGGGTGACGGAAATCGAACAGAACTGGACGGACCCGATTTTCGTCAAGGACTTGACTGCGGTAACCCGTTCAGCGGAGCTTGGAGTTCACAACTTGTAAGTGACCCGGGTTCCGTTGACGTGACCTGGATCACACGGGCGGCATCGGGGCCGTCCGGCTGAGGGCAGGAGTGGATGAGTCGATGGAGACTCCGGGGTCGCAGTCGTCGCTGCACCGGGCCAATCTGGAGCGCGTCGTCAGAGCGGTGCGCCTCGCCGGCTCGCTCACGCAGGCGGAGATCGCGAGGACGACGGGCCTGTCGGCCGCGACCGTTTCCAACATCGTCCGTGAACTCAAGGACGGGGGAACGGTCGAGGTCACTCCCACTTCGGCGGGCGGGCGCAGGGCCCGCAGCGTGTCCCTGAGCGGGGACGCCGGCATCGTGATCGGGGTCGACTTCGGGCACACCCATTTGCGCGTCGCGGTCGGGAACCTGGCCCATCAGGTGCTGGCGGAGGAGTCCGAGCCGCTGGACGTGGACGCCTCGGCCGCGCAGGGCTTCGACCGCGCCGAGGAGCTGGTCAGCCGGCTGATCGCGGCGACCGGCGTCGACCGGTCCAAGATCGCGGGTGTGGGGCTCGGCGTGCCGGGACCGATCGACGTGGAGTCGGGCACCCTCGGGTCCACCTCGATCCTGCCGGGCTGGACCGGCGCGAGGCCCGCCGAGGAGCTGCGGGGGCGGCTCGGCGTGCCCGTGCACGTGGACAACGACGCCAACCTGGGCGCGCTCGGCGAGATGGTCTGGGGGAGCGGGCGCGGGGTCAGGGACCTCGCGTACATCAAGGTCGCGAGCGGTGTCGGCGCCGGTCTGGTGATCGACGGGAAGATCTACCGCGGCCCAGGTGGCACAGCGGGAGAAATCGGGCATATTACTCTTGATGAATCCGGCCCCGTGTGCCGCTGTGGCAACCGCGGCTGTCTGGAGACCTTCGCGGCGGCGCGCTATGTGCTGCCGCTCCTCCAGTCCAGTCACGGTACGGACCTGACCATGGAAGGGGTGGTCAGGCTGGCGCGGGACGGTGATCCGGGCTGCCGTCGGGTGATCGCCGACGTCGGCCGACATATCGGGAGTGGAGTAGCGAATCTCTGCAATTTGCTGAACCCGAGCCGGGTGGTCCTCGGCGGCGATCTCGCCGAGGCCGGGGAACTCGTTCTCGGGCCCATCAGGGAGTCTGTCGGCCGGTACGCGATCCCCAGCGCCGCACGTCAACTCTCGGTGTTGCCAGGGGCACTTGGAGGCCGTGCGGAGGTGCTCGGGGCGCTTGCTCTCGCGCTCAGCGAGATGGGCGATTCGACCCTTTTGGACGGTTCTCTGAATGCCGTCGCGCCTGCCTTCACTTAGAGAACGCATGGCACCGTTGCCATCTCGTTAAGTATTTACTTCTTGACGTCGCACGTGTGGCCGAGTTGACTTCCAGCCACCTCGGCCGCAACGACGCGGCCTCGTCAGGGAGGTTTCTGAAGTGAACACGCAGATGCGTCGTGCCGCCGTTGCCGTTGCCGCTGGTGCGATGGCCGTTTCGCTGGCCGCTTGTGGCAGCGCCAAGGAATCCGGTGGCGGGAGCGACAGCTCCAGCAGCTCCGCCAAGAAGGGCGACGCGATCAAGGTCGGTCTGCTCCTTCCGGAGAACCAGACGGCCCGCTACGAGAAGTTCGACAAGCCGCTGATCGAGAAGAAGGTCAAGGAGCTCACGAACGGCAAGGGCGAGGTCGTCTACGCCAACGCCAAGCAGGACGCGAGCACCCAGAACCAGCAGGTCGACACCATGGTCACCAACAAGGTGGACGTGCTGATCGTCGACGCCGTGGACTCCGCCGCGATCAAGAGCTCGGTCCAGAAGGCCAAGGACGCCGGCATCCCGGTCGTGGCCTACGACCGCCTCGCGCAGGGCCCGATCTCCGCCTACACGTCGTTCGACAACAAGACCGTCGGCAAGACGCAGGGCGAGGCCCTCCTGAAGGCCCTTGGCTCCAAGGCCAAGGACGGCAAGATCGTCATGATGAACGGCTCGGTCACCGACCCGAACGCCGCCCAGTTCAAGGCCGGCGCCCACGAGGTGCTCGACGGCAAGGTGAACGTGGGCAAGGAGTACGACACCAAGGAGTGGAAGCCGGAGAACGCCAACTCCAACATGGAGGGCGCCATCTCGGCTCTCGGCAAGAAGAACATCATCGGCGTCTACTCCGCCAACGACGGCATGGCCGGCGGTATCATCACCGCCCTCAAGGCCGCCGGCATCAAGGTTCCGGTCACCGGCCAGGACGCCGAGCTCGCGGGTGTGCAGCGCATCGTCTCCGGCGACCAGTTCATGAGCGTCTACAAGCCCTACGCCCCGGAGGCCGACGCCGCCGCGCAGATGGCCGTCGCGCTCGCCCAGGGCAAGTCGCTCGACGACATTGCCAAGGACAAGGTCGACAGCCCGACCACCAAGCAGGTCCCGTCGGTGCTCGTCCAGGTCACCTCGCTGACCAAGGACAACATCAAGGACACCGTCGTCAAGGACGGCGTCTACACGGTCAACGAGATCTGCACCCCGGCCTACGCCGCGGCCTGCAAGAAGATCGGCCTGCAGTAACAACCCTCGCAAGTCTCTATCCGCGTACGGGAATTCGGACTTGAATTCCCGTACGGGACTTGCGTGATTCGAAGCCCCTCCGGCGCCCCGCATCCAACAGCCCCGCAAGCTAGGCGGGGCGCCGGACGGAACACCCCTCCAAACTTTCTGCACAACCTCCCGCCGGGTCAGGCGGCGAAGGAGATGGTTCACGTGTCCGCTACGCCTGTTCTGGCGTTGCGCGGGGTCTCCAAGCGATTCGGTGCCGTCCAGGCGCTCACCGATGTAGAGCTTGAGGTCCACGCCGGTGAAGTGGTCGCCCTGGTGGGCGACAACGGCGCCGGAAAGTCCACGCTGGTCAAGACGATCGCCGGCGTGCACCCCATCGATGAGGGCGCCATCGAGTGGGACGGCAAGTCCGTCCAGATCAACCGCCCGCACGACGCCCAGAGCCTGGGCATCGCGACGGTGTACCAGGACCTCGCGCTCTGCGACAACATCGATGTCGTCGGCAACCTCTACCTGGGCCGCGAGCTGAAGAAGCGCGGCATCCTGGACGAGGTCGAGATGGAGCGCCGCTCCCGCGAGCTGCTGGACACGCTGTCCATCCGTATCCCCAGCGTCCGCATCCCGATCGCCTCGCTCTCCGGCGGTCAGCGCCAGACGGTGGCGATCGCCCGTTCGATGCTCGGTGAGCCCAAGCTCGTCATCCTCGACGAGCCCACCGCCGCCCTCGGCGTCGAGCAGACCGCCCAGGTCCTCGACCTGGTCGAGCGGCTCCGCGAGCGGGGCCACGCGGTCATCCTCATCAGCCACAACATGGCTGACGTCAAGGCCGTGGCCGACAAGGTCGCCGTCCTGCGCCTCGGGCGCAACAACGGCATCTTCGAGGTCAAGTCGACCTCCCAGGAAGAGATCATTTCCGCCATCACGGGCGCCACGGAGAACGCCGTGACCCGTCGTGCGGCGCGCAGCAACGGGGAGGCTCAGAAGTGAGCATCGACAAGACTTCTGAGACCCCTGAGGGTGCCGTGGAGAACCCGGAGGCGGCCGCCAAGGCCGTCACCGTGGTCGACCCCCGGCTCCTGGTCCGCGAGCAGGGCCTCGCCGGCTACGTGGGCGAGTTCAAGCGCAAGATCAAGGCCGGTGACCTGGGTTCCATCCCGGTCGTCCTCGGCCTGGTCGTCATCTGGGCGATCTTCGCGACGCTGAACTCCAACTTCCTCACCGCGGGCAACCTGTCCGACATCTCCGTGGCCATGGTCGGCACGGGCATGATCGCGGTCGGCATCGTGTTCGTGCTGCTGCTCGGTGAGATCGACCTGTCGGTCGGTTCGCTGTCCGGTGTGGCCGGCGCGAGCTTCGCCGTGCTCAGCGTCACGCACGGCATGAACGAGTGGCTGGCGTTCATCCTGGCCATCCTCACCGGCACGGTCGCCGGTGCCATCCAGGGCTTCTTCTTCGCGCGCATCGGTGTGCCGGCCTTCGCCGTCACGCTGGCCGGTCTGCTGTTCTGGAACGGCCTGATGCTCCAGATCCTGGGCAGCAACGGCACCATCAACCTGGACAGCGAGGGCGTCGTCGCCAAGCTGACCAGCTACTACTTCACCGATGTGGCCGCCGCGTACGTCCTCGCGGTCGTCGTGACCGCCGGGTTCTTCATCAGCTCCTACCTCGGCAACCGGCGCCGCGAGGCGGCCGGCGTGCCGTCCCGGCCGCTGAGCGAGACCATCGCCCGCACGGTGCTGCTGGCGATCCTCGCCTTCGCCGTGGCGATCGTCTACAACCAGTACAAGGGCCTGCCGCTCGCCGTGGTGATCTTCATCGCGGTCCTGCTGCTCACGGACTTCGTGCTGCGCCGTACCGCCTACGGCCGGAAGATCTTCGCGCTCGGCGGCAGCGTCGAGGCCTCCCGCCGTGCCGGTATCAACGTCGAGCTGATCCGCATCTCGGTCTTCTCGATCTCCGGCACCTTCGCCGCGATCGGCGGTCTGTTCATCGCCTCGAAGATCGCCTCCGCCAACCAGGGCGCCGGCGCCGGTGACCTGCTGATGAACGCCATCGCGGCGGCCGTCATCGGCGGCACCAGCCTCTTCGGTGGCCGCGGCCGCACGTGGAACGCCCTCCTCGGTGTCCTCGTGATCGTCTCGATCCAGTACGGCCTGGCCCTGGAGGGCATCGCCTCCCCGGTCCAGTACATGATCACCGGTGGTGTGCTTCTCGCCACGGTCGTCATCGACGCCGTCACCCGCAAGACCCAGAAGACGGCGGGTCGCGCGTAGGGTTCCTGCCCCGCACGACCCCGTGCCCGGCACCGATGACGGTGCCGGGCACAGTCACGTCCGGAAGGCGAACGCGCGTTCCCATCCGGTACGGCCGATCGTGTGGCTTGGATCCCCGGGCCCGGCCCGCGCCCGCAAAGGCGGAACATTAGACTCGACAAGGCCCGGCAACAGCTCTACTGCAAGGAGGCACGGGTGCCGCTGCTGACCCGCATCACGGGACCGCGCGATCTGGACCGGCTCAGCCTGGAGCAGCTTGACCAGCTCGCCGGGGAGATCAGGACCTTCCTCGTCGACGCGGTCTCCAAGACCGGCGGCCACCTCGGCCCCAACCTCGGTGTCGTGGAGCTGACCCTCGCCCTGCACCGCGTCTTCGAGTCGCCGAAGGACAGGGTGCTGTGGGACACCGGCCACCAGTCCTACGTCCACAAGCTGCTCACCGGCCGCCAGGACTTCTCCCGGCTGAAGATGAAGGGCGGCCTGTCCGGCTACCCCTCGCAGGCCGAGTCCGAGCACGACGTCATCGAGAACTCGCACGCCTCCACGGTCCTCGGCTGGGCCGACGGCCTCGCGAAGGCCAACGAGGTCCTCGGCCGGGACGACCACGTGGTCGCGGTCATCGGTGACGGCGCCCTGACCGGCGGCATGGCCTGGGAGGCGCTGAACAACATCGCCGACGCCAAGGACCGCCCGCTGATCATCGTCGTCAACGACAACGAGCGGTCGTACGCGCCGACCATCGGCGGCCTAGCGAACCACCTGGCGACCCTGCGGACCACCGACGGCTACGAGCGCTTCCTGGCCCGCGGCAAGGACCTCCTGGGGCGCACCCCGGTCGTCGGCAAGCCCCTCTACGAGACGCTGCACGGCGCGAAGAAGGGCCTGAAGGACTTCATCGCCCCGCAGGGCATGTTCGAGGACCTCGGCCTGAAGTACGTCGGCCCGATCGACGGCCACGACATCGAGGCCCTGGAGTCCGCCCTCACCCGCGCCAAGCGGTTCGGCGGCCCGGTCATCGTGCACTGCCTCACCGAGAAGGGCCGCGGCTACCAGCCCGCCCTCCAGGACGAGGCCGACCGCTTCCACGGCATCGGCCCCATCCACCCCGACACCGGCCTGCCCATCAAGGCCTCCGGCGCCGACTGGACCTCGGTCTTCGGCGACGAGATGGTCGCGCTCGGCAAGGAGCGCGAGGACATCGTCGCGATCACCGCCGCGATGCTCCAGCCGGTCGGCCTGAAGAAATTCGCCGACGCCTTCCCGAACCGGATCTACGACGTCGGCATCGCCGAGCAGCACGGCGCCGTCTCCGCGGCCGGCCTCGCCACCGGCGGCCTCCACCCGGTCTTCGCCGTCTACGCGACCTTCCTCAACCGCGCCTTCGACCAGGTCCTGATGGACGTGGCCCTGCACAAGTGCGGGGTCACCTTCGTCCTCGACCGGGCCGGTGTCACCGGCACCGACGGCGCCTCGCACAACGGCATGTGGGACATGTCGATCCTCCAGGTCGTCCCCACCCTCCGGCTCGCCGCGCCGCGCGACGCCGACCAGGTCCGCGCCCAGCTCCGCGAGGCCGTCGAGGTCACCGACGCGCCCACCGTGGTCCGCTTCTCCAAGGGCGCGGTCGGCCCGGCGGTCCCCGCCGTCGGCCGGGTCGGCGGCATGGACGTCCTGCGGGCGCCCGGCACCGACACGCCGGACGTGCTGCTGGTCTCCGTCGGCGCGCTCGCCCCGATGTGCCTGGAGATCGCGGCCCTCCTCGACCAGCAGGGCATCTCCACCACCGTCGTCGACCCGCGCTGGGTCAAGCCGGTCGACGAGGCCATGGCCCCGCTCGCCGAGCAGCACCGCGTGGTCGTCACCGTCGAGGACAACTCCCGCGTCGGAGGCGTCGGATCGGCCATCGCCCAGGCGCTGCGCGACGCGGGCGTCGACGTGCCGCTGCGCGACTTCGGCATCCCGCCGCGCTTCCTCGACCACGCCTCGCGCGCCGAGGTCATGGCGGAGATCGGGCTGACCGCCCCGGACATCGCCCGGCAGGTCACCGGTCTGGTCGCCCGGCTCGACGGGCGTTACGAGCGCGGCGCCGCGCGGACCGTGGAGGCGGTGGAGCCCGCCCGCGACTGACACGCGGCGGCGCGGACCGCGCGCCCGGCAGGGCCGAAGGGCCGGTTCCAGCACCCTGGACGGGTGGTGGAACCGGCCGTTCGCGTTAACGGGGCCCGCGTCGGGGCATACGTGTCACCCGCCCTCTCGATGATGTCGAGGACGACAAGCGTGGGAGGTACGCCCGTGAGCAACACCCTTTTCAGGACGAAGAGGATCGAACAGTCGATCTCCGACACCGAGGAGCCGGAGCACGCGCTCAAGAAGTCGCTGTCCGCGCTGGACCTCACCGTCTTCGGTGTCGGTGTCATCATCGGCACCGGCATCTTCGTGCTCACCGGCAAGGTCGCCAAGGAGAACGCCGGTCCGGGTGTCTCGCTGGCCTTCGTCGTCGCCGGCGTCGCCTGCGGCCTGGCGGCCCTGTGCTACGCGGAGTTCGCCTCCACGGTCCCGGTCGCGGGATCCGCGTACACCTTCTCCTACGCCTCCCTCGGCGAGCTGCCCGCCTGGATCATCGGCTGGGACCTGGTCCTGGAGTTCGCGCTCGGCACGGCGGTGGTGGCCGTCGGCTGGTCGGGCTACGTCCGCTCGCTGATGGACAACGCGGGCTGGCATCTGCCGGACTACCTCAGCGGGCGCGACGGGGCCAGCGGCTTCGGCTTCGACATCCTCGCCGCCGCCCTGGTGCTGGTCCTGACCGCCATCCTCGTCGTCGGGGTGAAGCTCTCCGCCCGGATCACCACGCTGGTCGTGGCCATCAAGGTCACCGTCGTCATGATCGTGATCATCGCCGGCGCCTTCTTCATCAAGGGCGACAACTACAAGCCGTTCATCCCCAAGGCGCAGCACGTGGAGGCGGGCAGCGGCATCAAGTCGCCGCTGGTCCAGCTCATGTTCGGCTGGGCCCCCACCAACTTCGGCGTGCTCGGCATCTTCACCGCCGCCTCCGTCGTGTTCTTCGCCTTCATCGGCTTCGACGTGGTCGCGACGGCGGCCGAGGAGACGAAGAACCCGCAGCGGGACATGCCGCGCGGCATCCTCGGCTCCCTGTTCATCTGCACCGCGCTCTACGTCCTCGTGTCGATCGTGGTCACCGGCATGCAGAAGTACACCGAGCTGTCGGTCGACGCCCCGCTCGCCGACGCGTTCAAGGCCACCGGCCACCCGTGGTTCGCCGGTGTCATCAGCTTCGGCGCCGCCGTCGGCCTGACCACGGTCTGCATGATCCTGCTGCTCGGCCAGACCCGCGTCTTCTTCGCGATGAGCCGCGACGGGCTGCTGCCGCGGTTCTTCTCCCGTGTCCACCCCCGGTTCCGCACCCCGCACCGGCCGACGATCCTGCTCGGCGTGATCATCGCGATCGTCGCCGGCTTCACGAGCCTGAGCGAGCTGGCCGAGCTGGTCAACATCGGCACCCTCTTCGCCTTCGTCGTGGTCGCCGTCGGCGTCGTCATCCTCCGCCGCACCCGCCCCGACCTGCACCGCGCGTTCCGCACCCCGCTGGTGCCGTGGGTGCCGATCCTGTCGGTGCTGGCGTCGCTGTGGCTGATGCTGAACCTGCCCGCCGAGACCTGGCTGCGGTTCGCGATCTGGATGGCGATCGGCTTCGTCGTGTACTTCCTCTACGGGCGCACGCACAGCGGCCTGGCCCGCCGCCCGGAGTCGGCGCCGAGCGCCGGGGGCACGCCGCCGGCCGGCCCCAGGGCGTAACGGCACCTCGCGGCACGCCTGTCCGAGGCGCGGCCTCGTGGGACGCCTGTCCGAGGCGCGGCGGGGCACGGCGAGGCGGGGCGAGGTGCGGCGAGGCGGGGCGAGGCGAGCGGCGCTCCGCTCCCGGGATCAGGAACCGGGCCGTACGGTCCGCGGGCCCGTGACCTCCGCGCCCAGTTCGGTCACCCGGCGCCGCAGTTCGCGGTCGGCGGTGACGACCAGCCGGGGGCGGTCGGGTGACCCGGCCACGAGCTGGACGATCCGGTCGTCGCCGCTGCCCGGGGCCTCGTCCACCCGGACACCGGGGACGGGGTCCACCCCCCGGGCGGCGCCCTCCACCACGAGCACGATCTCCAGCGGGCCGGGCAGCCCGGGCACCCCGGTCTCCGCGAGCCCGGCCAGCCGGTCCCGGAGCCGCTCGGCCGCGCCGCGCCGGTCACGCCACCAGCCGTCGGGCACCGACCCGACCACGTTGGCGCCGTCCACGATGAGCAGAGTCGTCATGGACTCACCCTGCCAGAGCGCCGCCGGCCCAGCCGCGCGTCACCACGGACACGGCCTCGGCCACCCGCGCCGCCTGGCGTCCGTCGGTGCGCGGCCCCGGGGCGAACTCCACGTGCAGGAAGGGGACCTTGGCGGCGGCCGCCGCCCGGCCCTGCGTGTTGTCCTGCCCGGAGAGCGGGCAGGAGCGGGCCCAGGCCCGGCACACTGCGAAGCCGCGGCTGCCCAGCGCGTCGGCCAGCCGGCGCCCGGCGGCGAGCCCGTCCTTGCCGGCCCCCGTCGAGGCGATGACGTCGTAGCGCGGGGCGGACTCCCGGGCGAACCCGTGGAGCTGCACGCCGGGGACACCGCGCCGGACGAGTTCGGCGCAGACGGCGTGGAAGACCGTGTCCCGGCGGTGCGCCACGTCCGCCGCGTTGCCCTCACCGGATTTGCGATGTGCGCCAGCAATGACGAGAAGGCCTCCGGGGGAGCCCCGCAGAACGCGCACGCCGAGCAGTTCGGTGTCCTGGTCGGCGACCGGATGGGGCACCTGTACGGACCAGCGGACGGGGTGGTCCAGGCCGACGAGGACACGGCCCCAGCCGCGCGGCGCGGGACCCTGGTCGACGCGGTCGTACACCTCTGCGAATCGTCGGCCGGTCACGCTGTCGACGATGGTGCGCACGGCGAAGTCGACCTCGGCGAGCCGGTGTTCGGCCTGCTCGCGGTGGCCGTCGAGGAGCAGGCCCACGCCGTCCGCGACGGTCTCGCGCTCCGTCGCGGACGGCGGCTGGAAGGAGCCGTCCGGCGCGAACCGGTCGGTGTAGGCGGCGATCGAGCGCGCCAGGTCGACCCGCGGGGGGCCGCTCCCGGCGGGGTCCGCGGCCGAGTCCCCGCCGTCGCCGCGGTGGGCGCGCACGAGTACTGTTCCCAAACCGGCCAGAGCGGTGAGGAGCAGGAGAAGTGTTGCGATCGTTATCGTTCTGGAGCGGTTTGCTCTCATGGTTGTATCAAGATATCTCGGTGACCAGACGTCGTAGCCGCCGCACCCTCCCCGCCGCCCTGACCCCGCTCGCCCTCGTCGCCGTACTGGCGGGCTGCGGCCTCGTCGGGGGCGCCGAGGACTCCGACTCCTCGTCGAAGGGGGGCGGCCGGTCGTTCACCGTGGCCGCGGCCGGGGACATCCTGATCCATCCTCAGCTCGTCGACCAGGCCAGGGCCGACGCCAAGAAGACCGGCAAGGGGACCGACGGACTGGACTTCGGCCCGCTGATGGCCGGGATCAAGCCGGTGATCAGCAAGGCCGACCTCGGGATCTGCCACATGGAGCCGGTGATCGGCAAGCCGACCGGCCCCTTCGAGAGCTACCCGAACTTCCTCATACCGCCGCAGATCGCCGGGACCATCAAGGACGTCGGTTACGACACCTGCTCCACCGCCTCCAACCACTCGATCGACCACGGGTACGCGGGCGTGAAGCGGACCCTGGACACCCTGGACACGGCCGGGCTCAAGCACACGGGCTCCTTCCGGACCCGCAAGGACTCGCTCACCCCGCTGATCATGAACGTCAAGGGCGTGAAGGTCGCGCAGATCTCCTTCGCCTTCGGCTTCAACGCCCACGAGTTGCCCAAGGACAAGCCGTGGCTGGTCAACCAGAACGACCTGGGCCGGATCAAGGCGGCCGAGAAGCAGGCCCGCGCGGCCGGCGCCGAGGTCGTGATCCTCTCCATCCACTGGGGCCGTGAGCACCACCCCAACCCCTCGACGCCGCAGCTCGAATTCGCCCGGCAGCTCGCCCGGAAGACCGGCATCGACCTGGTGATCGGCCACCACGCGCACGTCGTGCAGCCGATGGAGAAGGTCGACGGCACCTGGATCGCGTACGGACTCGGCAACCAGGTCGCCCGGCACGACGTGCCGACCGGGCTCACCGAGGAGGGCGTGATCGGCTGGTTCACCTTCACGCAGCGCGGCGGCAAGTGGGAGGTCGAGGCGCGGTACGAGCCGACCCTCGTGGAGATCCCGCCGGACCCGGACGCCGACGCGGACGGCACCCCGGCCGAGCCGGCCAAGGGCGAGGTCGAGAACTACCGGCTGGTGGACGTGGCCGCCGAGCTGAGGCGCCACGACCTCAGTGACCAGGAGCGGGCCCGGCTGCGGCTGGCCTTCGAGCGGACCGAGGGCACCATGCTCAACCGTGGAGCGGCGAAGGACGGCCTCAAGCCCCTCACGGAGATGCCCGGCTGAGCACGCCAGGCGTCGCAACGCGCCCGGTCCCCGCAGAGGGTCCGGGCGCGATACGTGTCCCGGCCCCGACATGTATATGAACTTCGTATGAACTGGAACTGATCAGACCTGCCCGAAGATGGCCAGCTAAAACATGATGTTGTCTAGATCACTTTCCATGTGTGCAACTTCCTGACACCTTCGCTGGTCTGACACGCGCGGAGACCCAGTTTTTCCCCAGCTGTGCCTTCCTGTCGCACCCGCACCCGCATCCACCCGCACGTGCGTGCCGGCCGCCTCCGCGCCGGCCTGCCCGTACAACCGTTTGAGAGGACCCGTCCGTTGGCGCCATCGCCCCCGGCGCGGCAGCACCGTGCTCGCCGCAGAGCTGATATGTCGCTGCTCGGCGGCATACGACCGCCTATAGCGGTCCTGTCGGCGCTTCTCCTCTCCCTGGCGGCTGTCACGGCACTCGTGCTCGGTCCGGGCGGGGACACCTCGCTGCCCAAGGCCGTGCAGACCTCGCAGCAGCACTTCGCGGAGGACGGCGCGATCGCCATGCGGGCCTCCATCGACGAGTCGGTGACTGACCTCGACCGGTCCGCCGCCCTGTTCAGCGCCGGCGCCCCGGTCTCCGGCGACACCGTGCTCGACAAACTGGGCAACACCTACCAGAAGTGGATGGGCACGGCGGTCGTCGAGATCCGGACCGGCAAACTCGTCGCCGCCCGCGGCGAGACCGTCCCGCTGACTTCCCTCAACCGGTCCGCCCTCGGCGACGAAGGCGGACTCGCGCCGCGCATGGTGCGCCTGGAGAACGGCGAGGTCCGGCTGCTGTCGTTCGCGCTGCTTTCCTGGCCCGGCAAGCCGCAGCTCCTGCTCGTCGCCTCCAACAGCCTCAAGTTCCCCGGCATCAGCCTGGGCCAGTTCCGCTCCATCGCGGTCGTGGACCGGGCCGGCACGATCCTCAGCAGTGACGGCATCCCCGAGCCGGAGCAGGTGCTCACCGACCTCCAGCGCAAGGAGGTCGCCGCCTCCAACAAACAGCTCAAGGCCTTCGCGAAGAAGGCGGCCGGCCGCGCGGCGCAGCATCCGCTCAGTTCCAAGGAGCCCGGCTCCGGCGGCTATCAGGGCGTCAGCGGCAGCCTGCTCGGCGGCAGCTTCCTCAGTGACCGCTCCGTCGCCGGTTACGCCACCCTCTCCTCGCCCGAACCCGGCGAGAGCACCACCGCGACCGCCCTCGGACTCACCGTGGTCGCCATGGTGAAGGTGGCAGAGGACCCCACCCACTCCGCCTCCCCGGTCTTCTGGCTGATCGCGGCCGGCGCCCTGCTGGTCGTCGGCGGCATCGCCGTCGCCGTCCTGCTCGGCACCGTGCAGCGACCGCTCATCCGGCTCTTCCTGGAGTCGCGCCGCCTCACCCGCGGCGACCTGGCCCGCCCGGTCGGCGTCCCCGGCTACGGCGAGGCCCGCCGGATCGGCGTCGCCCTGGAACGGCTGCGCGGCCAGCTCCTCGGCGAACCCGCGGGACCCGACGACTCCGCGCCGCGCCCGCGCGGCCTGCGCCGCGTCGGCACCCGCGCCCTCCTCGCCGTCTGCGCGGTCCTGCTCCTCGCCTGGTCCGTACCGCTGCTGCTCATCCTGAACCGGGCCGACGGCACCGTCGTCGTCCCGCAGCAGCTCGTCAACGACCAGCGCGAGCGCACCGACACGCTCACCGACCGGGTGCGCCGCGCGCTCAACGAGGGCGAGGCGGACCTCCAGTCCGTCGCCACGCTCATCGGCGACCGCACCACCCCGGCGGACATGACCAAGGTGCTCGACCGCACCCTCAACCAGCACCTGCGCTACCAGGCGCTCTACGTGGTCGACGCCTCCGGGGAGGTGGTCGCCGGCGTCGGTGACGAGCCCCGCGAGGCCCGGCCCAAGCCGGCCACCGTCGCCCCGCTCCAGCTCCTCGGACGCGGCGGCAAGAAGCCGATCGTGGTGGGCACCGCCGAGATCCCCGGCCGCGGCGGCTCGGCCCTGGTCGGCGAGTTCCGCCTCGACTTCCTCAACTCCATGCTCAAGCGGCCCGGCCTCGGTGTCGTCCGCCTCGTCGACGACCAGGGCAAGGTCATCGCAGGCAACACCGGCTACCTCGCCTTCCAGTCGCTGCCCGACGAGCGCCTCAAGGACCTCGTCTCCGCGTCCGGCCAGAAGGTCGGCAAGTCCGCGCACGCCGCCGGTGTCCTCTACCGCGAGCACGGGGTGCAGATCGCCGCGGCGGCCCCCTTCGTCGGCGGCGGCGCGGCCAAGCAGCTCAACTGGACCGTCGTGAGCTGGCAGCCCGCCGACCGGCTCGCGATCCCCGAGTACGACGTCCAGCACCGGACCGTACTCGCCGGACTGCTCGGCGCCGCGGCGGCGGCCGCCTGCCTCGGCTGGATGCACATCGTGGTCGTCCGTCCGCTGCGCGCCCTGGCCGGACAGGCCGAGGCACTGGCCGACGGCGACCGCAAGACCGTCCTGTTCCCGCGCAACCACGACGAGGTCGGCGCGGTCACCCGCTCCCTCGAACTCGTCCGCCAGCAGCTCCAGGAACAGCGCAGACAGCAGCCAACGCCACGCCGGAGCGCACCCGGCACGGCCCAGCAGCAGCACGTTAGGAACTGATCGGCCGTGCTCTTCCTCTACACCGTCCTGATGGTGTGCTGCGCGATCCTGCTGGTGGCGGGCATCGTCGAACAGCGGCGCCACTTCACCAACCTGGACAACATCCCCACCCGGGTGCTGGTCAACGGCATCCGCGGCAAGTCGTCCATCACCCGGCTGTGCGCGGGCGCGCTGCGCGGCGGCGGCCTCGCCACCGTCGCCAAGACCACCGGCACGGCGGCCCGGTTCATCCACCCCGACGCCACCGAGGAGCCGGTCTACCGCAAGTTCGGCATCGCCAACGTCGTCGAGCAGATCGGCATCGTCCGGCGCGCCGCCGCGTACAACCCGGACGCGCTGGTCATCGAGTGCATGGCGGTGATGCCGGCGCTCCAGGAGATCAACCAGTCCAAGCTGATCCGGTCCACCATCGGCGTCCTGTGCAACGTCCGTGAGGACCACCTCGCGGAGATGGGCCCCACCCTGGACGACGTGGCCCGCTCGCTGTGCCGGTCCATGCCGGAGGGCGGCATCTGCGTGACCGCCGAGAAGGAGCGCTACGCCATCCTCCAGGAGGAGGCCGACGCCCGCGACTGCAAGCTGATCTACGCCGACCCCGAGTCCGTCACGGACGAGGAGCTGCGCGGGTTCAGCTGGTTCACCTTCAAGGAGAACGTGGCCATCGCGCTCACCGTCGCCGAACTGCTCGGCGTGGAGCGGCAGACGGCCCTCCAGGGCATGTACGACGCCCCGCCGGACCCGGGTGTCCTGTCCGTCGAGCGGTATGTCACCGAGGACGACAAGAAGCTCCGCTTCGCCAACGTCTTCGCGGCCAACGACCCCGAGTCGACGCTGATGAACATCAACCAGCTGCTCGACCTCGGCGCCATCCACCGCCCGCTCAACGTGGTCATCAACTGCCGCCCCGACCGCGTCGAGCGCAACGGCCAGATGGGCGAGATCATCCCCGAGCTGGACCCGGACAAGGTCTTCGTCATCGGCCACCCGGCCAAGAGCGCCATCGACGCGATCCCCGCCGAGTACCGCTCCCGCGCGGTCGACCTCGGCGGCGACCGGCGCGACCCGGAGGAGTTCATGGGCCTGCTCCTCGCCCAACTCGGCCCGGACAGCTCGCTGGTGGCCATCGGCAACATCCACGGCCAGGGCGAACACCTCCTGGAGCACCTCGCCGAACTCCCCGCCGACGACAGCCCCGACGAGGACGCGGCCGACGCCCGGCCCGGCACCGCGGGCGCCCCCGCGGTCACCACCGCGCCGCCCGCCGTACCCGCGGTGCGCGAGCACGTCGAGACCGTGCAGCTCTACGCCCCGCGGATCGACCCCTACCAGCGGTACCCGGAGGCGTACGAGACGCGCTACGCGCCTCACACCGCCCAGGTCCAGCCGCAGTCCCAGCCGCAGTCCCAGCCCCACGTCCCCGTGCAGCGCTCCGCGGACAACCCGTATCCGCAGCAGGGCCGGCCACAGCAGGGCCGGCCCCAACAGGGCGGGCCTCAGCAGGGCGGGCCCCAACAGGGCGGCCCCCGGCAGAACACCCCGCGGCCCGTGCACCAGCAGCCCGGGCACGGACAGGGCGAGTACCCCCGGCAGTCCGCGTACTCCCCGCAGCCGCACCAACCGCAGCGGTCGGACCAGCCGCAGCACCCGCAGCACCCGCAGCAGACCGAGCAGGCGGCCCGTGGCGGCCGCCGGCCGGACCAGGCGTCCGCCCGCTGGCCGGACGTGTCGCAGGGGCCCGCCGCAGCGCCGCCCCAGGCACCCGAGCACGGTGAACAGCCCCCGCCCCGGGGTCTGTTCGAACCCCGCGTCCCTCCCACTCACCCCGCCGACGACCAGCAGTGGCACAGCCCAGGAGAGCCCCGTTGATCCCCTCCGTCCTGACCCCCGAGATCGCCGCGATCGGCATCGGCCTGGGCCTGATGTTCTCGCTGATCTGCTATCTCACGACCAACCTGTCGCCCGGCGGCATGATCACCCCGGGCTGGCTGGCGCTCACCCTCATCGAGGACCTCCAGCGCGCCGCGCTCGTCGTGGGCGTCACCGTCCTCACGTACGTCACCACGCTGCTTCTCCAGCGCTTCGTGATCCTCTACGGCAAGCGCCTGTTCGCAGCCGTCGTGCTGTCCGGCGTGCTGATCCAGGCCACCGTGATCATCGTGCTCCAGATGGAGTTCCCGCTGCTCTACGCCAACCAGACCCTCGGCTTCATCGTCCCCGGTCTGATCGGCTACCAGCTCGTGCGCCAGCCCAAGGGGGCCACGCTGCTGTCGACCGGCTCGGTCACGCTCGCCACCTATGTCGTGCTGACCGCCGGGATTCTCCTCGGCGCCATGCCGACCGCCTGACCCGCCTTCCCTTCGGAACCTCTGGAGCCGTCACCATGCCGAAGCGCAAAGGCCGTCCCGTCCTTCACGCGGCCACCGTCCTCGTCCTGCTCACGGGCAGCGCGTACTTCACCTACGAACTCCGCAAGGACGAGGAGGCGAAGGTCCCGGCCGTGCAGGCCGTCACCGACCGGCCCGACCTGGAGAACTCGGGCAAGGCCACCGGCAAGCAGACCTGGGAGCGCCTGAACAACCCGACCCGCTCCGTGCTGCGCGGCGAGAACGGCGACGTCCTCGCCACCTTCACGGACGGCGCTCGCACCGCGACCCTGCGCGGCCCCTCCCGAACCTTCACCGAACCGTCCAACACGCAGTCCCGCGTGGTGACCCAGGACTGGGTGCGCCTCATGCCCGAGGCCTGGCGCAAGGGCGCCGAGAAGGAGAAGTGGTTCAAGGACTGGTTCAAGGAGTTCTACGGCAGCGAGACCGACGACATCTTCGCGATCGCCTTCCAGTACGTCGACGGCGCCCCCGTGAAGAAGGACGACGAGGGCGTGCCGTACGCGGGTGACGCGGTCTTCGGCCCGTTCAAGGACGACGGCGTCGACCGCCTCGAACAGAACGACTTCTACGACTACCTCGGCATCAACTACACCTTCCGCGACGGCTCCACCATGCAGGCCCGCAAGGAGCGCTACCGCGCCCTGGACTGCTCCGGCTTCATGCGCATGGTCTGGGGCTACCGGGCCCGCTACCCCCTGATGTCCAGCAACACGTCCGGCGACGGACTGGCGCGCAGCGCCGACGGCATGGCCCGCTCCAAGGTCGGCGTCGACATCCTGAAACTGTCCGGCCCCTCGCCCTGGTACACCCGCCCCAAGAACATCGACGTCGTCCAGCCCGGTGACCTCCTCTTCTTCAAGATGGACCACCGCACCGGCAACCACCTCGACCACGTCGCCCTGTACCTGGGCGTGGACACCGACGGCCACCGCGTCTTCATCTCCAGCCGCAAGGAGGTCAACGGGCCGACCATGGGCGACAAGGGCGGCGCGTCCCGCATCGACGGCAACGGCTTCTACGCCGGACTGCTGCGCAGCGCCAAGCGGTTGTGAGCTGGAGGGGCAGAGGGAGCTGGCGGAGCAGAGGAAGCGCGCGGAGCAGAGGGATCGGGCGGGGGGCGGGAGGCGGCGGGCGCGGGGCCCACGACTAAGGTGAACCGGTGAACGTCGACTGGCTCATACGCGGCCGTGACGGCAGGCTCGCCGTGTACCTGCTGTCGGACGCCGCCGTCCACTGCCGGGCGGAGCGCGGACCCGGCGGCCCCTGGGACCGGCCGCGCACCGTGGGCGGCGCCCAACGCCTGCACCCCGTCCTGGCCCTGGGCCAGGGGTCCGACCGCTACACCCACCTCGTCTCCTGGCGTCCGACCGTCCGTGACGAGTCGGGGCTCGTCCACTCGACCCACTACCGGGCCGACCTCGCCGCGCTCGACTGGCACCCGATCGGGCATCCCAACCGCACCGGCGGCCGGACCGGCAACCCCGCCGTCGCCGTCGACGCGCAGGGGCGCGCCCATGTCTTCGTCCGCAACAAGGGCGGCGGCGTGAGCATGATCGCCCAGAAGCTGAAGGGCGGCTGGGGGCCCTGGCGTGACCTCAAGGGCCACGACGTCCAGGGGGACCTGGCCGCCGTGACCGGCACGTCCGGGCTCGTCGAGCTGTACGCGGCCGTGCCGGGCGGCGTGCTGCACTGGAGCCAGCGGGAGGCGGGCGCCGAACCCGCCCTGGAGGAGGCCCTGGAGGCATCCGTCCGCCCCGGCACCCTGCGCGCGCTCGCGACCTCCGCCGGCTCCACGACCCTCTTCTTCACCGACGCGTCGGGGGACCTCTGCGCCTGGCGTCCCGGCGGCAAGCCCGCGGCCGTCCTCGCCTCCGCCGGGCCGGGTCCCGTCAGCGCCATCCGCTGTGAACTCGACGGGCACGACTGCACGTTGCTCGCGCAGCGGTCCGCCAGTGGGCGGGTGGCGTTCGCCGCGTATCCGACCGAGGACGAGGCCGCGGGGGCCTGGTGGGCCGAGTCCGGGCCCGCCCTTCCCGCCGACGCGGTGGTCGCGCTGGCGGAGGACGAGTCCGGCCGTGTCGTCGCCGCGACCCTCTCGCCGGGAACCGGCCAACTCCTCCTCACTCAGCGCAAACCCGAACCGGGCCTGGCCCTGGAACCCTGGCACCCGGTGTGACCTCCCCGACGCCGGGCGCGGATATCGCGGCCCCGCAGGCGTTTGAGGAGCAGAGGTCCGGGAGCAGCGCCCCCGCGAACGGCGGTGCCCCGCACGTCAGTTGACGTGCGGGGCACCGGTGTGCGTGGGCCGGTGTTACACCGGGACCGACGCGAGGCCCTCGGCCAGGAACCGCTTGCCGGTGACCCGCTCGGAGACACCCTCCCGGTCCAGGTAGGGAGTGATCCCACCGAGGTGGAACGGCCACCCGGCACCGGTGATCAGGCACAGGTCGATGTCCTGCGCCTCGGCGACGACCCCCTCGTCGAGCATGAGCCCGATCTCCTGGGCGACGGCGTCGAGCACCCGGTCCCGCACCTGCTCCTCGGTGAGGACGACATCGCCCTGCTGGAGCAGCGCGGCGACCTCGGGGTCCAGCTCCGGCTTACCGGAGTCGTAGACGTAGAAGCCGCGCTTGCCGGCCTTGACGACGGCGGCGAGGTTCGGGGAGACGGTGAAGCGGTCGGGGAAGGCCCGGTTGAGGGTCTCCGACACGTGCAGCCCGATCGCGGGACCGACCAGCTCCAGCAGGACCAGCGGAGACATCGGCAGACCCAGCGGCTCCACCGCCTTCTCCGCGACCTCGACCGGCGTGCCCTCGTCGATGACGTTCTGGATCTCGCCCATGAAGCGGGTGAGGATACGGTTCACGACGAACGCCGGGGCGTCCTTCACCAGCACCGCGGTCTTCTTCAGCTTCTTGGCGACGGCGAACGCCGTGGCCAGCGAGGCGTCGTCGGTCTGCTCGCCGCGCACGATCTCCAGGAGCGGCAGGATCGCGACCGGGTTGAAGAAGTGGAAGCCGACGACCCGCTCGGGGTTCTTCAGCTTCGACGCCATCTCGCTGACCGACAGCGAGGAGGTGTTGGTGGCGAGGATCGCGTGCGCCGGAGCGACCGCCTCGACCTCCGCGAACACCTGCTGCTTGACACCGATCTCCTCGAACACGGCCTCGATGATGAAGTCCGCGTCGGAGAATCCCTCGGCCTTGTCGAGCACACCGGAGACCAGGGCCTTGAGGCGGTTGGCCTTGTCCTGGTTGACGCGGCCCTTGAGGAGCAGCTTGTCGATCTCGGAGTGGACGTAGCCCACACCCTTGTCGACGCGCTCCTGGTCGATGTCCGTCAGGACGACGGGCACTTCGAGGCGGCGCAGGAAGAGCAGGGCGAGCTGCGAGGCCATCAGGCCCGCGCCGACGACGCCGACCTTGGTGACCGGACGCGCCAGCGACTTGTCCGGCGCGCCCGCCGGACGCTTGCCGCGCTTCTGGACCAGGTTGAACGCGTAGATGCCCGCGCGCAGTTCACCGCCCATGATCAGGTCGGCGAGCGCGGTGTCCTCGGCGTCGAAGCCCTTCTGGAGGTCCCCGTCCTTGGCCGCGGCGATGATGTCGAGCGCGCGGTAGGCGGCCGGGGCGGCCCCGTGCACCTTGCTGTCCGCGATGGCCCGGCCGCGGGCGACGGCCTGGTCCCAGGCCTCGCCGCGGTCGACCGCCGGACGCTCCACGGCGATCTCGCCCTTGAGGACGGCGGCCGTCCACAGCAGCGACTGCTCCAGGAAGTCCGCGCCCTCGAACAGCGCGTCGGCGATGCCGAGGTCGTAGACCTGACCGCCCTTGAGCTGCTTGTTCTGGTTGAGCGAGTTCTCGATGATGACCGAGACGGCCTTGTCGGCGCCGATCAGGTTCGGCAGGATCGTGCAGCCGCCCCAGCCGGGCACCAGACCGAGGAAGACCTCGGGCAGCGAGAACGCCGGCAGGGCCGCGGAGACGGTCCGGTAGGTGCAGTGCAGACCGACCTCGACGCCACCGCCCATCGCCGCCCCGTTGTAGTAGGCGAACGTCGGCACCGCGAGGCCCGACAGACGCTTGAAGACCTCGTGGCCGCCCTTGCCGATGGCGAGCGCGTCCTCGTGGCGCTTCAGCAGCTCGACACCCTTGAGGTCGGCGCCGACCGCGAAGATGAACGGCTTGCCGGTGACACCGACACCGACGATCTCGCCGGCCGCGGCCTCCTTCTCGACCTGGTCGACGGCGGCGTTGAGGTTCGCCAGCGACGCGGGGCCGAAGGTGGTCGGCTTGGTGTGGTCGAAGCCGTTGTCGAGGGTGATGAGCGCGAAGCGCCCGGCACCGAACGGCAGGTCGAGGTGGCGTACGTGCGCGGACGTCACGACCTCGTCGGGGAACAGCTCGGCCGCGCCCTTGAGGAGTTCAGCGGTGCTCACTTGTCGCCTCCGGCGTCCTTGTGGTGCGGGTTCTCCCAGATCACCGTGGCGCCCATGCCGAAGCCGACGCACATGGTGGTGAGGCCGTAACGGACCTCGGGCTGCTCCTCGAACTGGCGGGCGAGCTGGGTCATCAGCCGGACGCCGGAGGAGGCGAGGGGGTGGCCGTAGGCGATGGCGCCGCCGTACTGGTTGACGCGCGCGTCGTCGTCGGCGATGCCGTAGTGCTCCAGGAACGCGAGCACCTGGACGGCGAAGGCCTCGTTGATCTCGAAGAGGTTGATGTCCTCGATCGACAGACCGGCCTTCGCGAGGGCCTTCTCGGTGGCCGGGATCGGGCCGTAGCCCATGACCTCCGGCTCGACGCCCGCGAAGGCGTACGAGACGAGCCGCATCTTCACCGGCAGGTCGTGCTCGCGGGCGAAGTCCTCGGAGGCGAGGATCGAGGCGGTCGCGCCGTCGTTCAGACCGGCCGCGTTGCCCGCCGTGACCCGGCCGTGCACCCGGAACGGGGTCTTCAGGTTGGCCAGGTTCTCCAGCGTGGTGCCCGGACGCATCGGCTCGTCGGCGGTGACCAGGCCCCAGCCCGTCTCGCCCGCCTCGGCGTTGGTGTTGCGCACCGAGATCGGCACCAGGTCCTGCTGGATCTTGCCGTTGGCGTACGCCTTGGCGGCCTTCTCCTGCGAGCGCACGGCGTACTCGTCGGCGCGCCGCTTGGTGATCGTCGGGTAGCGGTCGTGCAGGTTCTCGGCGGTCATGCCCATGAACAGGGCGGACTCGTCGACCAGCTTCTCGCTGACGAACCGCGGGTTCGGGTCCACGCCCTCGCCCATCGGGTGACGGCCCATGTGCTCGACACCGCCGGCGATGACGGCGTCGTACGCGCCGAACGCGATGGAGCCCGCGGTGCTGGTGACGGCGGTCAGCGCGCCCGCGCACATACGGTCGATGGAGTAGCCCGGGACCGACTGCGGCAGCCCGGCGAGGATGCCCGCCGTGCGGCCCAGGGTCAGACCCTGGTCGCCGATCTGCGTGGTCGCGGCGATGGCGACCTCGTCGATCTTCTGGGGGTCAAGACCGGGGTTGCGGCGCAGCAGCTCCCGGATGGCCTTCACGACGAGATCGTCGGCGCGGGTCTCGTGGTAGATGCCCTTCGGGCCCGCCTTGCCGAACGGGGTGCGGACGCCGTCGACGAAGACGACGTCCCTGACGGTACGAGGCACGATGGCTCTCCTCCAGATGCGGGATGGCACTGCTGCGCGGGCACACGCCTGAGCGCGCGCTCAGCACCCATGCTACTTACGAGTAACCATCGTGCCCAGTCCCGCGGCCGGGAGCGGTGAACGTCACATCCGGAAGGCCTACACCCCGGCCTACACCCCGGCCTACGCCCCGGCCGGCGGCCCGGCCCTTACCCGCCCCGGCAGGCCCGCGGATCTTGGCGCGATCTCGACCCTCCGCACCGGCCCGGGGCGCCCGTTCGGCGTGGTTCGGCCGCTCCGGGCACCCCGTCCGGCCGCTCCGGGCACCCCGTCCGGCCGTTCCGGGTGTGCCGCCCCGCCGCTCGAAGACGCGGCCGGACCACCTTCAGGGGGCCGGTGAACCGCCTTCAAGCGCCGCCAACCCCCGTTCCGGAACCGCTGGACGTCAGACCGTCTTCAAGGACAGCGCCGTCACCAGGACCGGGGTCACCAGCTCGACCTGCCAGGGCCGCGCCCCGTACCCGGTGAGCGCGGCGCCCACCGACTCGGCGTCCGGCGTGGCGGGCGGCTCCCAGCAGACCCGGCGCACGGTGTCGGGGGTGATCAGGTTCTCCTGCGGCATGTTGAGCCGCTCGGCCAGCGCCGACACGGCGGCCCGCGCGGCGGACAGCCGGGCGGCGGCGGCCGGGTCCTTGTCGGCCCACGCGCGCGGCGGCGGCGGTCCGGTCACCGGCTGGCCGGGCTGCGGCAGCTCGGCGTCCGGCAGCTCCCTGGCCCGGTCGACGGCGGCCTGCCACTGGTCGAGCTGACGGCGGCCCATGCGGTGCCCGAAGCCGTTCAGCGCGGACAGGGCGTGCACGTTGGCGGGCAGGGCGAGGGCCGCCTCCACGATGGCCGAGTCGCCGAGCACCTTGCCGGGCGAGATGTCCCGGCGCTGGGCGATCCGGTCCCGGGTCTCCCACAGCTCCCGTACGACGGCCAGCTGCCGGCGGCGGCGGACCTTGTGCATGCCGGAGGTGCGGCGCCAGGGGTCCTTGCGCGGCGGGGCGGGCTCGGCCGAGGCGATCGCGTCGAACTCCTGGCGGGCCCAGTCCAGCTTGCCCTGCCGGTCGAGTTCCTTCTCCAGGGCGTCGCGCAGGTCGACGAGGAGTTCGACGTCGAGCGCGGCGTAGCGCAGCCAGGGCTCGGGCAGCGGGCGGGTCGACCAGTCGACGGCGGAGTGCCCCTTCTCCAGGACGAAGCCGAGGACGCTCTCGACCATGGCGCCGAGGCCCACCCGGGGGAACCCGGCGAGCCGGCCGGCCAGCTCGGTGTCGAAGAGGCTGGTGGGGATCATGCCTATCTCGCGGAGACAGGGCAGGTCCTGAGTGGCGGCGTGCAGTACCCACTCGGCGTCGGAGATCGCCTCGCCGAGGCCCGACAGGTCGGGACAGGCGACGGGGTCGATGAGCGCGCTGCCCGCGCCCGCGCGGCGGAGCTGGACGAGATAGGCGCGCTGGCCGTACCGGTACCCGGAGGCGCGTTCGGCGTCGACGGCCACCGGGCCGGTGCCCGCGGCGAAGGCGGCGACCACCTCGGCGAGGGCGGCCTCGTCCGCGATCACGGGCGGAATGCCCTCGCGGGGTTCCAGCAAGGGGATCGGCGCCGATTCGACGTCGTCCGGAGGGCCGCCTCCGGTGGTTCGCAGTGAGCTGTCTGCTGCGGTCTCTTGGGCGTCGGTCACCTGTCAAGGGTATCCGTGTATGGACAACGCCCGTCGACGGAACGTTCCGTCGACGGGCGTCTGGGGGTCGTAAACCAGTCAGCTCGGTGAAAGATCCGGTTCACGCACGGGGGAGGAGGCCGGGTGGAGAGTGCGGGTGGCGGGGGAGGGGGGAGGGGTCAGTGGATGATGCCGGTCCGCAGCGCGACCGCGACCATCCCGGCGCGGTCGCCCGTGCCGAGCTTGCGGGCGATACGGGCGAGGTGGCTCTTGACGGTCAGCGCGGACAGTCCCATGGAGACGCCGATGGCCTTGTTCGACTGGCCCTCCGCGACCAGGCGCAGGACCTCGACCTCTCGGCCGGACAGTTCGCGGTAGCCGCCCGGGTGGCTCGGGGCACCCGGGGGGCGGCGGTGCATACGGGCGGCGGCCGAGCCGATGGGCGCGGCGCCGGGCCGGGTGGGGAGCCCGACGTTGGTGCGGGTGCCGGTGACGACATAGCCCTTGACGCCGCCCGCGAGGGCGTTGCGCACGGCGCCGATGTCGTCGGCGGCGGAGAGGGCGAGGCCGTTGGGCCAGCCCGCGGCTCGGGTTTCGGACAGAAGGGTGAGGCCGGAACCATCCGGCAGGTGGACATCGGCGACGCAGATGTCGCGCGGGTTGCCGATGCGGGGACGGGCCTCCGCGACGGACGACGCCTCGATGACGTCGCGCACTCCGAGCGCCCACAGGTGGCGGGTGACGGTGGAGCGGACCCGGGGGTCGGCCACGACCACCATGGCGGTCGGCTTGTTCGGGCGGTAGGCGACCAGGCTTGCGGGCTGCTCAAGGAGAACGGACACCAGGCCTCCTGGGGGTGCGGGGACGGGGGACCGGCTCTGGGGGGCGAGCCAGGATGAACCGTGCTTTCAAGGTCACAGACGTCTTCGGCATCAAACCTGTGGACCTTTAGAGAATGATCACGAAGTGATGAGTAACAATCCGTGCAATTCGGACACGCGATCGATCATCCGAAGATCGAACCGAGTCGGTCTGCGTCGATACGCGGCCGAAAGTGGCCGTATCGACAAAGAAACCGGCAAGGGTGGGGAAGCCGGAGGTCAAACGGGTCACGACATGAGAAAGGCGCGCGTCGCGACGCGCGCCCTTTCGGGGGGACTTCCAGGTTCTTCCGGGGTGCTTCGAGCGGGCGGGGGGCTCCCTCAGCGGGACTGGGGGCCCCGGCGCTGCGGCAGGGTGACCACCGAGGCGTCGCCCGGGGGCACCGGCGGCAGCCCGGCGATCTGACACAGCAGATCGCACCAGCCCGCGAGGTGCGCGGCCGTGTCCGGCACTCCGCCGAGGCCCTCCCGGGGCGTCCAGGAGGCCCGGATCTCGATCTGCGAGGCGGCGGGCCGTTCCGACAGCCCGCCGAAGTAGTGCGAACTGGCGCGCGTGACGGTGCCGCTCGGTTCGCCGTACGACAGTCCGCGGGCCTGGAGCGCGCCCGTCAGCCACGACCAGCAGACCTCGGGGAGCAGCGGGTCCGCGGCCATCTCCGGTTCCAGTTCCGCGCGGACCAGGGTCACCAGCCGGAAGGAGCCCTGCCAGGCGTCGTGCCCCGCCGGGTCGTGCAGCAGGACGAGCCGGCCGTCGGCCAGGTCCTCGTCGTCGGCGACGACCGCGGCCTCCAGCGCGTAGGCGTAGGGCGCCAGGCGCTGCGGTGGTCGCGTCGGGTCGATCTCGATGTCCGGCCGCGGTCGCGCGGCCCTCAGTGCGTCGACGGCAGCCCGGAAGGGCAACGGGGCCGTCTCCACCGCATTCCTGTCCTCCTCCTTCGCGTCGTCCATTCCGCCAGCGCCGTCCGACAGTCGTCCCTGAGCCGCAGCCATGCGGGGAAGATTAAGGGGAACGGAGCCCGCGCGCAGGGAGGGACACCCGTGCGTGGGACCCCTGTCCGGATCGCGCTCGGCGAACACCGCTCTCCGGGGTGCCCCCGGCCGCCCGCCGAAGCCGCCGGCACCGGCCGCCGGAGCCGAGGGCACACCCCCGGCGGAGCCGACGGCACCGGCCGTGGAAGCCGTCCTCCCGTCGACCGCGCCGGTCGCGTGGAGCCCCGGAGGCCGGGACGGGGATGTCGGCGGGCCGTGGGAGACTTTCCGTCGTGAGCGCCAACCACAGCCCCGCCGGGCAGCAGCCGACAGCCACGTACGAGTCCGCCTTCCTCAAGGCGTGCAGGCGCGAGCCCGTGCCGCACACGCCCGTGTGGTTCATGCGGCAGGCCGGCCGCTCACTGCCCGAGTACCTCAAGGTGCGCGAGGGCATCCCCATGCTGGAGTCCTGCATGCGGCCCGAGCTGGTCGCCGAGATCACCCTCCAGCCGGTCCGCCGGCACGGCGTGGACGCGGCGATCTACTTCAGCGACATCGTCGTCCCGCTCAAGGCCATCGGTGTCGACCTCGACATCAAGCCGGGCGTCGGACCCGTCGTGCAGAACCCGATCCGCACCCGCGCCGACCTGGCCCAGCTCCGCGACCTGACCCCCGAGGACGTCTGGTACGTCACGGAGGCCATCAAGCTCCTGACCGCCGAGCTGGGCGAGACCCCCCTCATCGGCTTCGCGGGCGCCCCCTTCACCCTCGCGAGCTACCTCGTCGAGGGCGGCCCCTCGAAGAACCACGAGCACACCAAGGCGCTCATGTACGGCGACCCGCGGCTCTGGGCCGACCTGCTCGACCGCCTCGCCGAGATCACCTCCGCCTTCCTCACGGTGCAGATCGAGGCGGGCGCGAGCGCCGTCCAGCTCTTCGACTCCTGGGTCGGCGCGCTCGCCCCCGCCGACTACCGCCGCTCGATCCTCCCGGCGTCCACGAAGGTCTTCGACGCCGTCGCCGGATACGGCGTCCCGCGCATCCACTTCGGCGTCGGCACCGGCGAGCTGCTCGGCCTCATGGGCGAGGCCGGCGCGGACGTGGTCGGCGTCGACTGGCGCGTCCCGCTCGACGAGGCCGCCCGCCGCGTCGGACCCGGCAAGGCGCTTCAGGGCAACCTCGACCCGGCCGTGCTGTTCGCGCCGACCGAGGCCGTCGAGGCCAAGACCCGCGAGGTGCTGGACGCGGCCGCCGGCCTGGAGGGCCACGTCTTCAACCTCGGCCACGGCGTGCTGCCCTCGATGGACCCGGACGCCCTGACCCGCCTCGTGGAGTACGTCCACACCCAGACGGCCCGCTAGGCCTTGTCCCTCACCCCGCCGGTTCACCAGCCGGGCCGCGCCTGTCTGCCGAACAGCAGGCGGCGCGGCTCGGGTGGTGGCGGGGTGCCGGGGCGCAGCGGCCAGGCCAGCAGCATGCCGGCCAGGAAACCGACGACGTGCGCCGCGTAGGCGACGGTGCCCGCGTCCGGCACGGCCGCCCCCGACGAGTAGGCGGCCTGGAGCACGAACCAGAAGCCCAGCACGATCCACGCGGGCAGCCGGAGCGGCAGGAACACCAGGAACGGGACCAGCACCCACACCCTGGCCTTCGGATACAGCACCAGATAGGCGCCGAGGACGCCCGCGATCGCCCCCGAGGCGCCGATCAGCGGGTCGCCCGAGTCCTCGTTGACCAGCGCGAAGCCATAGGCCGCCGCGAAGCCGCACGCCCCGTAGAACAGGGTGAAGCGGACGTGGCCGAGGCGGTCCTCGATGTTGTTGCCGAAGATCAGCAGGAAGAGCATGTTGCCCAGCAGGTGCAGCCAGCTTCCGTGCAGGAACATCGCCGTGAGCACCGACAGCGGCGGCGACTTGTCGTAGTCCGGCGGCCCGAGCACACAGCCCGGGCCGTCCGGTCCGGCGCCGACCTCTCCGGTCGGCACCAGCCGCGGCATCCGATGGTGGATCAGTTCCTGCGGCACGGCCGCGTACTGGTCCATGAACGCGTGCAGATGACACAGCTGCGAGAGCGCGCTGTCACCCGCCACGGATCCGGCCAGGCCTGGGGTGTAGAGGAACACGATGACATTGGCGGCGATCAGCGCGTACGTGACATAAGGCGTGCGCCGCACCGGGTTCACGTCATGGACGGGGATGACCACAAGAAAGTACTGCCCCCGATGCGCGGGGTGAATCCGCGCGCCGCCGGTGCCGGCGGACGAGCGCGCGTGGCCGGTGCTCCCGGGGCGCCCCGCTGAACACACCGGCCCCGGCGGCCGTATGTGTCCTCGACCGCCCCCGCCGTGTCGGACGCCGCGGCGTGGGTTCGACGCGACGACGTGACGACGTGAGGACACAGGCGATGAACGACGGAGTGACTCCCGCGATGCAGGCCCTGCCCGACGGCGAGGCGCGGATAGCGCTGGTGGTGCATCTCCCCTGGGAGGACGTCGCCGCGCTCGGCCAGGAGGCCGGACGGCTCGCGGCCCGGATGCAGCGGCCGGTGACCCTGGACGAGGCCGTCAGCCACCGGCTGCGCTCCACCCGGTCCGCGGCGCACGCCAAGCCCGCCCAGGCGCCGCCCTCGGTGACCGCGCCCGCCTCCGTCTCCTCGCTGCCGCCCCGCGCGCCGGGGGAACAGGCCCGGCAGGCGCTGGACCGCGTCAACGGCGCGGCGGGCCACGAGTCCGCCTGACGCCGGGGCCGGGGCGGCGGACGGCGGCAGCGGGCGGCCGAGGCC
>NZ_JBEYFY010000002.1:0-396242 GCF_040703595.1 Streptomyces sp. NPDC007084 | reverse complement strand
GCCCCGGCGCGGCCCTGGTCTTCGGCCCCGCCGCGACCGCGCAGCGGGTGGCGGCGGCCTTCCTGCGGCACCCCGCCTGCGGGGTACGGCCGGTCGGCGTCGTCGCCGACCAGCCGGCCGGAGTCGAGGGCCTGCCGGTCCTGACGACCGGCGAGGAGGTGCAGCGGGCCCTCATCCAGAACGGAGTGCGGTCCGTGCTGGTGGTCGAGCCGACCGCCGAACGCGCCCCGATGCTGCGGGCGTTGGCGGAGGCCGGCTGCGAGCTGTGGGAGATCGACGCCGACTCCCCCTCGTACGAACGGGACGGCCGGGACACGCTGGCCGGGTTCGCCTGCCGCCGGCTCTCCATGACGCCGCGCCGGTCGAGCGTCGGCAAGCGCCTCCTCGACGTCACGGTCTCCGGGTCGCTGCTGCTGCTGGTCAGCCCGCTGCTGCTGGTGTGCGCGGTGGTCCTGCGGCTGACCGACGGGCCCGGCGTGGTGTTCCGGCAGGAGCGCATCGGCAAGGACGGCCGGCCCTTCACCCTGCTGAAGTTCCGCACCCACCGCCCGGTCGACGCGCACGAGGCGGCGACCCGCTGGAGCGTGGCCAACGAGCAGCAGATGAGCCCCTTCTGCCACTTCCTGCGGCGCACCTCGCTGGACGAGCTGCTCCAGTTGTGGAACGTCTTCTGGGGCGACATGAGCCTGGTCGGCCCGCGTCCCGAACGCCCTTACTTCGTGGCCCAGTTCAGCCAGACCTATCCCGGTTACGCGGCCCGGCACCGGATGCGGACCGGCATCACCGGGCTCGCCCAGGTGCACGGGCTGCGCGGCGACACCTCGATCGAGGACCGCTGCCGCTTCGACAACGCGTACATCGACAACTGGTCGCTGTGGCAGGACATCTGCATCCTGCTGCGCACGGCCGCCTCGCTCGTCCGTCCGACGGGGAGCTGAGCCGATGAGCCACGCCCTGCCCGTCACCCCCCTGGACAGTCTGGCCGGGGTGCTGCGGCGCGCGCTGCCGGTGCTGCCCGTCGTCGTGGTGATCGCCCTGCTCGGGCTGCCGGTCGCGCCCACCGACGAGGGCGGCGCGAACCTCGCGGACGCCATGTCCGGTGTGGTGGTGGCCGCCTGCGCGATCCGTCTCCTACGGGACCGGCGGCGCCCGCTGTCGTGGACCGCCGCGCTGGTCCTCGGGCTTCCCGTGATCGGTGTCGCCGTCGCGGCGGCCGGGGCGTCGGACCCGGGGGCCGGGCTCACCGGTCTCGCCCGCTACCTCCAGATCTTCGTGCTGGTGCCCGCCGCCGTGCTGCTCACGGTCCGCGACCGGCGCGACTTCCGGCTGCTGGCCTGGTCGTTCGTCGGCCTGGCGCTGTGGCAGGGGGCGGTCGGCGTCCAGCAGTACGTCACCGGGACGGGTGCCTCCTACCAGGGCGAGGACGTGCGCGCGGTCGGCACCTTCGGGCCGACCGACGTGATGGGCATGGCGACGGTCGTGGCGTTCGGGCTGGTGTGCTCGGTGGCGCTGGCCCTCGGCACGAGTGCCCCGCGGCAGCGCGCGATCGCCCTCTGCTGCGCGCTGGCCCTGCTGGCGCCGCTCGCCCTGTCGTTCAGCCGGGGCGCCTGGATCGCCACCACGGTCGCCTGCGTCGGGCAGTTGGTCCTCGCGGGGCTGCGGCGCGCCGCCAAGGTGGGCGCGGTGGTCCTCGCCGTCGGGGTGATCCTGGTGGGCGGTCTCGGGGTGGGCACGGCGATGCTCCAGGAGCGTATGGCCAGCATCACGCAGGTCACGGACGCGCCGGACCAGTCGGTGGTCGACCGTTACACGATGTGGGCCGCCGCCACCGACATGTGGCGCGAACACCCGCTCACCGGCGTCGGGTTGAAGGGCTTCCCGGACAACCGGGACGGCCACGCCTCGCTCGCGCTCTCCTCGGGCAGCGACATCGCCGGCGCGGGGTCCGCCTACCACAAGCAGGCGCTGCTCTCGCCGCACAACATGTACCTCCTCGTCCTCAGCGAGCAGGGCCTCGTCGGGCTGCTCGCCCTGGCGGGCAGTTGGCTCGCCCTCCTGGTGTGCGCGCTGCGCGGACTCGTACGGGTACGCCGCGCGCCGCCGGGAACCCCGGCGCCCGGAACCCCGGGGGCCGGAACCCCGGGGGCCGGAAGTCCGACCTCGGGGCCCGTCCCGGTCCCGGCGGGCACGGACTGCGCGCTCGTCGCGTGCGGGCTGCTCGTCTGGCAGTTGACCGACTTCGTGTACGCGGACATCGGCGGTCCCTCCACGGTGCTGACCGCCGTGGTGTTCGGCCTCATCGGCTGGTGGGCGCTGGTCGACCCGGCGACCCCGGCCGCCCCGAAGGCCGCGGCCCCGGCCCCCTCCGTACCCGAGGAGGCCACGGCACGATGACGGTGACGCCGCCCAGGGCGGGGGACAACGCGGACACGGACGCGAACGAGGGCGCGAACACGGGGGGACCGGCGGGCACGGGGGCTACGGCGAGCACAGGGCCGATGGCGCCCCCGGCCAAGCCCGACACCGAGGGCACGAACACGACGACGGGGTTCGGAACGGCGGCCTTCAAAACGGCCGGCCTCGCAACGCCGGAGGCCGGACGGACGGGCCTCGCAACGCCGGAGGCCGGACGGACGGGGGTCGGAACGGCGGACATCGCAACCCCGGAAGCCGGGCTCCCAGGGCTCGGAACAGTTGGCATCGCAACTCCGGAAGCCGGGCCCACCGAGCCCGGGACGGTCGGCATCGCCACCCCGGAAGCCGGGCCCACCGGCTTCGGAACGGCCGGGTTCGGGGCGGCCGGGCAAGGGGCGACCGGGTTCGGGACGATGGAGTTCGGGGCTACGGCGGCCACCGGTGCCCCGCTCCCCAACGCCCGCACCGCTCCCCCGCCGGCCACCGAGTCCCCGACGGCCGCCGAACCCCCGGCCGCCCCCGAACCCGCCTCGGCCGCACCTCTCCCCCGCCCCAACCCCCTCGCCCCGCCCCGCCCCCCAACCACCCCGGAACCACGCCGCTCCCCCGCGCCTCCGAACCCCCCGAAGAACGCCCCGTCCGAAGCCGCCGCCCCGTCCGAAGCCGCCGCCTCCAACCGCTTCCTCGCGAAGGCCGCGCTCGTCACCATCGCGCTCTCGATCGCCGGAGCCGTTCTCGGTCTCGGCCGGGATCAGGCGCTCGCGCATCTGTTCGGGGCGGGGTCGGACACCGACGCGTTTCTCGTCGCGTGGACGGTCCCCGAGTTCGCGGCGACCCTGCTGATCGAGGACGGACTGGCCTTCGTGCTGGTCCCGTTGTTCAGCGTGGCCGTCGCCCGGCGGGCGCGCGGGGAGGCGGGGGATCCGGTACGGGCCCTGGTGGCCGCCACCCTGCCGAAGCTGACGCTTGCCTTCGCCGCGGTCGGCGCGCTGCTGATCGCCGGCGCCCCCTACCTGGTGGACGCGCTCGCGCCCGGCCTGCCCGACCCCCGGCTCGCGGTGGACTGCACCCGGCTGACCGCGACCTGCGTGTTCTCCTTCGGGCTCGCCGGATACTGCAGCGCGGCCCTGCGGGCGCACCGCCGGTTCGTCGCCCCGGCGGCGATCTACGTGGCGTACAACGCCGGGATCATCACGGCGATGTTCGTGCTCGGCGGCCACTGGGGGGTGCGGTCGGCGGCGCTCGGTGTGGCGGTCGGCGGCGCCCTGATGGTGGTGGCGCAGCTCCCCTCGGCGGGGCGGCAGTGGCGGCGCAGGGAGCCGGGCGGCGAGCTGCCGCAGGGCGACCCGGCCCGTCCGATGAACCTGACCCTGGTGGGCACGGTGCTGCTGTTCGCGCTCTGCCGGCAGTCCCAGGTCCTCGTGGAACGCTTCCTCGCCTCCTCGCTGCCCGCCGGGGCCATCTCGCATCTGAACTACGCGCAGAAGGTGGCGCAGATGCCGATGGTCCTCTCCCTGATGCTGTGCACGGTCACCTTCCCGGTGGTCGCGCAGGCGATCGCGGAGGGCGACACCGAGCGGGCCCGCGACCGGGTGGAGGGCGACCTCGCGCTGGTGTCCTGCACGGTGCTGCTGGGCACGGCGGCGGTCGTCGCCTGCGCCCCGCAGATCATCCAGCTCCTGTTCCAGCGGGGCGCGTTCACGGCGGCGGACACGGCGGCCACGGCGTCGGTGATGCGCGTGTACGCCCTCGGGCTGCTGGGCCACACCCTGGTCGGCGCGCTGGTGCGCTCGTACTTCTCCTCGGGCCGGCCGACCTGGTACCCGCTGTTCGCGATGGCCGCCGGGATCATCGCGACCTCCTGGATCGGCGTGCTGGCCGTCGGTCCGTGGGGAGTGTGCGGCATCGCCGCCGCCAACGCCTCCGGCATCACCCTCAGCGCCGTGCTCCTGCTGTACGGCACGGGTCCGCGCAGTGTGCCGATCCGCATCCGCCGGGTGCTGACCGAGATCGGCAAACCGCTGCGGGCCGCCCTGGTCGCCACGGTGGCCGGGGGTCTGTGCGCCAGCCGCCCGGACTCCCCGCTGCTCGGCCTCGTCCTCGGCGGCACGGTCGTGACCGTCGTCTTCGCCCTGCTGGCCTGGGTCCTCCGGGTCGAGGGGTTCGCACCCGCACTCCGTTCCGTCACACGAAGGGTTCCGCATGCCCGTTTCCGCTGACAGCAGCAGACGTACCGGCACGAGCTCCCTCGACGCGCCGCCCTGGGTGGCGATGTACCACTCGGTCGGGGACTGCTCCGACGACCCGTACCGCATCACGGTCTCCCCGGACCGGCTCGACCAGCAGTTGGGCTGGCTGCGCCGGCGCGGGCTGCGCGGGGTGGGGATGACGGACCTGCTCGCCGCCCGCGCCCGCGGTGAGGGCCGCGACCTGGTGGGCCTCACCTTCGACGACGGGTACGCCGACTTCGTCGACACCGCGCTCCCGCTGCTGCACCGGTACGGCTTCGGCGCCACCCTCTTCGTGCTGCCGGGCCGGCTCGGCGGCGAGAACGGCTGGGACCCGCTGGGCCCCCGCAAGCGGCTGCTGTCCAAGCAGGGCATCCGGCTCGCCGCCGCCTCCGAGGGCGTCGAGGTCGGCTCGCACGGGCTGACCCACGTCGACCTCACGAAGGCCGACGACGCGGTGCTGCACGCGGAGGTCGCCGAGAGCAGAGCGGTGCTCTCGGAGTTGATCGGTGCTCCCGTCGAGGGCTTCTGCTACCCCTACGGGACCCTGGACGAGCGGGTCGTCACGGCCGTCCGCGACGCCGGATACGCCTACGGGTGCGCGATCGACCCCGGCCCGCTGACCGGCCCGCACGCCCTCCCCCGCGTCCACGTCGGCGAGAACGACACCCCCGTCCGCATGCTCCTGAAGCACAAGCTGCACCGGCTGCGCCGGCGGCCCGTCGAGGGGGTCTGATGAAGGCCCTGCACATCATCACCGGCCTCGGTGTCGGCGGCGCCGAGCAGCAACTGCGGCTGCTGCTGCGGCATCTGCCGGTCGAGTGCGACGTGGTGACGCTCACCAATCCGGGTGCCGTCGCCGCCGGGCTCACCGACGACGGGGTGCGGGTCATCGACCTCGGCATGACCGGCAACCGCGACCTCGGCGCGCTGCCCCGGCTGGTGAAGGTGATCCGGGCGGGCCGCTACGACCTCGTGCACACGCACCTCTACCGGGCCTGCGTCTACGGCAGGCTCGCCGCCCGGCTGGCCGGGGTGAAGGCCGTCGTGGCCACCGAACACTCCCTCGGCGACTCCCAGATGGAGGGCCGCCGGCTCGGCCCGGGGGTCCGCGCCCTCTATCTGGCCAGCGAGCGGCTCGGCCGGTCCACCGTCGCCGTCTCCCCCACGGTCGCCGACCGGCTGCGCCGCTGGGGCGTGCCCGGTCCGCGTATCGAGGTGGTGCCGAACGGCATCGACGTCGCCGGCTTCCGTTTCGACCCGGTGCTGCGCGAGCGCACCCGGCGCCGGCTCGGGCTGCCGGACGGCGCGTATGTCGTCGGCGGGGTCGGGCGGCTCGCGGCGGGCAAGCGGTTCGACGTGCTGATCCGGGCGCTGGCCCAACTCCCTGAGGACTGCTGGCTGCTGCTGGTCGGCGGCGGCACGGAGGAGAGCGTGCTGCGCCGGGCCGCGCGGGACGCCGGGGTCGCGGACCGGGTGCTGCTCACCGGCGAGCGCCCCGCCGGCGGCTCGCCCGGCGCGGACCTGCCCTCGCTGACGGCGGCCATGGACGTCCTCGCCTCCCCCAGCCCCGAGGAGGCGTTCGGGCTGGCCGTGGTCGAGGCAATGGCGGCCGGACTGCCGGTCGTGTACGTCTCCTGCCCGGCCGTGGAGGACCTGCCGCCCGAAGCGGCCCGCGGCGCCGTGCGGGTCGGCGGCGACGCGGACTCCTTCGCCCGCGCCCTGACCCGCGTCCGGGCGAAGGGCCCGGCGCCCCGCGCGGCGGCCGACGCCGCCCATCACTACTGCATCACCCGCAGCGCCGCACGGCTCATGGACGTGTACGCGGCCGCTGTCTCGCGCACCTGAACTGGAGAGTCCCTCATGTCCGAAAACCCCACCAGGGGCCACCGTTCCCCGCGAACGGCCCTCGCCCGGGCGAAGACCGTCCCGCCGTGGTCGCTGCTGGCCGCCGGAGCCGTCCTCGGCGGTCTGCTCGGCGGCGCGTACGGCGTGGTGAAGACCCCGACGTACACGGCGACGAGCTATGTCATCGCCGTGCCGACCGACAAGGGCGACCCGTCGGCCGCGCTCGGTTTCGCCCAGGCGTACGGCCGGGTCGCGACCCAGCTCGCGGTCCTCGGCGACGCGCAGGTGTGGGCCGGTGTGCCGGTCAGGACGCTGCAGGCGGACGTCCGCACGGCGACCTCGCCGGACGCCCCGATGGTCGCCGTCTCGGCCACCTCCTCGCGCCCCGACCGGGCCGCCGACATGGCCAACGCGGTCACCCGCTCGCTGACCCAGCACGCGAACAACAGCCAGAAGGACACCCACGTCCAGCTCCTGTCGTTCTCCCGCGCGGTCAAGCCGGCCTCGGCGTCCTCGCCCTCGCCGACGGTGACGGGTCTGGTCGGCGCGAGCGCCGGCGGCCTGCTCGGGGGTCTGGTGCTGCTCGTCCGCCCCCGCCGGTCCGCCGAGGCCGGCCGGTCCGCCGCCGTGCCGGGGCCCGCCGTCGCCGCCGACCTGCACGGAGCGCTGTGACCGAGACGCTCCGGACCGAACCGCCCCAGCTCCGTGGACGCGGCACGGCCCGGGCGGAACTCATCACCGACGAGCGGGAGTTCGCGGAACTGGCACCCGCCTGGGAGCGCCTGTACCGCAGATGCGGCGCGGTCACCGCGTTCCAGAGCCACGCCTGGCTGCATTCGTGGTGGCTGTCGTACGGGAGGGCGGGCCGGCTGCGGCTGGTGGTCGTCCGCGAGGGCGGGGAGCTGCGGGCGGTCGCGCCGCTGATGCTGGTGCGCCGTCCGCTGCCGGCGCTGGTCCCGCTCGGCGGGGCGATCTCCGACTACGCGGACGTGCTCCTCGACGACGAGCAGGCCGACCGCTGGGCGGCGACGCTCACCGAGGGCCTGTCGGCCGCCGCCCGCAGCGCGCTGATCGACTTCCGCGAGGTCCGTCCCGGCGGGGCGGTGGAGCGGATCTACGAGCGCTGGCGCGGACCGCGCCGCCGGGTGCGGGACTCGCTGTGCCTGGAGCTGCCCGGCGCCTCGATGGAGGAGCTGGTGGGCCGGCTGCCCTCGGGCAAGGCGCAGCGCGTCCGGGCGAAGCTGCGCAAGCTGACCGCGCTCGGGGTCGAGCAGCGGGTGGTGGGCCCGGACGAGGCGGAGCCGGCGCTGCGCCGGCTGCTGGAGCTGCACCGGCTGCAGTGGCAGGGCCGGAAGGTGACGACCGAGCATCTCCAGGAGCGGTTCTCCGAGCATCTGGTGCGCTCGGTGGTCCCGATGGTGCGTTCCGGGGACGCGGTGGTCACCGAGTTCCGTCTCGACGGGTCCGTGGTCGCCGTGGATCTCACACTGCTGTCTCCGCTGCTGGCGGGCGGCTATCTGTACGGCGCCCATCCGCGGCTGCGGGAACGCAAGGCGGACGTGGCGGTGATGCTGCTGAACGCCTGTTCCCGGCATACCGCGGCGGGTGCCCGGGGGACGTTGAGCCTGCTGCGCGGCGACGAACCGTACAAGCGGCACTGGCGTCCGGAGCCCGTCGTCAACCAGCGGCTGCTGCTCGCCCGCCGGCGTACGGCGCCGCTGATGTCGGCGGTCGTCTGCGACGTGGCCGCGCGCCGGCGGGGCAAGGCGCTGCTGCGGAGCTGGAGGGAACGCGGTGGCGGCAGGCCCTGAAGGACCCGCCGCCGTCCGGGGTTCACCGGTTGCGCGACCACCAGTCGAAGCGCAGGCACAGCTTCCCGCCCATCCAGTACTCCACCCAGTCGCCCAGGTTCAGCGGCGAGCAGTTGGGCGGGGGCAGGGGGACGGGGGTGGCCGGAGTGGTCGGCTGGGGAGTGGGTTTGGGTGTCGGCTTGGGTGTCGGTTCGGTGGTCGGCGGGGCCGTCGGGTCGGTCCGGCCGTACAGCGCGGCGCGGTAGGCCTGGGACGCCTTCGGGTTGTCCGCGCACTGCCACACGCCGTGCGGACAGTAGTCGGTGAGGGTGTTGTACAGCGGCTTGTGCTCGTCCATCCATGTGAGCATGCGCTTCATGTACTCGGCGTTGTCGCCGTTGCGGAACAAGCCCCATTCAGGATAGGAAATGGGCTTGCCGTGGGCTTTCGCGAAGTCCACCTGCTCCTGAAGCCCGTAGGGCTCCTTCACCTGCTCGTCGAACGAGAGCCCCGACGGCTGATCGTACGAATCCATGCCGATGATGTCGACCGTGTCGTCCCCGGGATAGCACTGTGTCCAGGGAATACCGTCCCGGCCGCGGTTCGGGGCGAAATCGAACTTGAATTTCTGCCCCGGCACCGCGCGCATGGTGGTGACGATTCTGTTCCAGTACGTCTTCCAGGCCTCCGGGTCGGGACCGCAGCGATGGGTGTACGTGATGCCGTTCATCTCCCAGCCGAGCACGATGACGGTGTCGGGCACCTTCAGCGCGACGAGACGCTCGGCGAGCTTGCGGAAGTGGCTGTCGTACGCGCCGGAGGCGGCCTGGGCGAGGAGGGAGCGGACCTCGCCGTCGGAGACGCGGTCCTCGTTGCGTTCCATCATCGGGACGTTGAGGACGAGCATCCGGTCGGCCCGCTCGCGCCGCCAGTCCGCCCAGGCGTCCAGGAAGCCGGGGGCGCCCTCGATGTTGCTCCAGCGGTCGCCGGGCAGATACGTGTGCCCCACGCGCAGTTCGGCGCCGCCGAGCCAGTCGCTGAGCTGGGCCATGCGGGCGATACCCCTGGCGCCGTAGTCCAGGTAGGCGCCGAAGGCGGGCCGCTGGGCGGCCGGTTCGGCGGACGGCTTGGGCGTGGCGCCTGCCGTGGCCGGCCTGGCGGGTGCCGAGGACGGGGCGGCGGGCGCGCTGGGGGCGGCCGGGGGCGGGGTCGAGGACCCGGCGGTGGTCGAGGAAGCCGCGGGCGGCGCCACCACCGTGGGGGTCGGAGCCGGCGGATCGCCGACCCGGCCCACCCCGGCGCCCACGGCGTATCCCGGACCCGACGCGAGCGCGACCGACGTGACGATGCCGGCCGCGACGAACGCCAGCCTGCTGCTGCGGGGCCGATGCTGCTGTGGGGCCATGCCTGCTCCTCTCTCCCTCTTCGCTTATCGGATTTTCCTATCCGATTACTGACACTCAGTCATACGAATACCCATTCCGCCAACCGAGTCCGCCGCCCCCGCCCCTGATGATCACTCGGAAGGGTGAGCCACCCGTCAGCGCCTCCCCGACAGAATCTCCCGCCCGTATCCGACAAGACCCCGGAATCATTCCCCTTCACCCCTTCGACGACCCTGTCCCCGAACCAGAGGAAAAGCCTGTGCAGATTCTCGACACCCGGGTCCCCGCCGTCCTGCTCCGCATCGACCGGAATCCCTTTCACCACGGAACTCTGGGGGCCGTCCGCTCCCTCGGCCGGGCCGGTGTGGAGGTCCATGTCGTCGCCGACGCCGAGGGAAGTCCCGTCCGCAGATCGCGTTTTGTCTGCGAGATGCATCCGCCGCCGCGCCCGGGTTCGTCCACCGCCGAGATCGCCGCGGTGTTGCGCCGAGTGGCCGCCCGGGTGTCCCGGCCGGCCGTGCTGGTCCCGATGGACGACGCGAGCGCGCTGGCGGTGGGCCGCATGGGCGAGGATCTCGCCGACGGCTATCTGCTGCCGCGACAGCCCGGCGCGCTCGCCGAACGCGTCGCCGACAAGGCCGAACTCGCCGCCGTCTGCGCGAGCGTGGGCGTTCCGCACCCGGTGACGCTGATCCCGGAGAGCCCGGCGCAGGCCGCCGCGGCGGCCTGGCAACTGGGGCTGCCGGTAATGGCCAAGTGGAGCCGTCCGTGGCTGATCCCGGCCGGCAGCGGACTGCGCAGCACCGTGATGATCCGCTCGGCGCGCGAGGCGCAGGAGCTGTATCTGCGCGGAGCGGAGGCGGGCAGTCCGCTGCTGCTCCAGGCCTTCCTGCCGCCGGGGCCCGACCGCGACTGGTTCTTCCACGGCTACGTCGGCCGGTCCGGCGCGACGCACGGCGGCGGCGCCGGCCGCAAGCGGCTCTCCTGGCCGCGCGGCGCGGGCCTCACCGCGGTCGGCCACTGGACGCCCAACCCGGAGCTGGAGACCCTCGTCGAACGGCTCACCGGCGCCCTCGGCTACCGGGGCATCTTCGACCTCGACTTCCGCCGGGACGCCACGACCGGCCACTACCACCTGCTCGACTTCAACCCCCGCCCCGGCGCCCAGTTCCGGCTCTTCGAGGACGCCGGCGGCCTGGACGTCGTCCGCGCCCTGCACCTGGACCTGACCCACCGTCCGCTGCCCGAGCCGGCGCCCCGGCCGGGGCGGGCCTTCGTCGTGGAGAACTACGCGCCGCTCGACGCGCTGCGCCCCGCCCCCGCCGGGCGCGAACTCGCCTGGCACGCACCGGACGACCCCGCCCCGGGCCGGGCCATGTGGAGCCGGTGGACCCGGCATGTGCCGCTCCGCCTGACCCAGCGCGTCGGCCGCCTGCTGAGCGGACCGGCCGCGTCCCGTGAGACCGACGACACGACGGCGCTCACGCCCGCGCAGGACGTGACGGCGACGGCGACCGGGGCGGCCGAGGAGGCCCCGGCCCCGGTGGAGCGGCCGGGCGCCGCCGGCCAGGACCCGGCGGTCGTCCGCCCGCGCGGCGAGGCCGGCACCCGGCCGGAGGCCGGGCCGGTACACATCCCCGCTCCCCCGCCCGCCCCCTCGGCCGACACACCCTCCGACCTCCTGGCCGGTCCCCGGGCCGAGTCCCGCGCCGGGTCCCGGGCCGACTCCCATGCCGACGACGAGAAAGCGAGCAGCCGCTGATGTACGACCTGCTGGTGGTGGGGGCCGGACCCTACGGCCTGTCCATCGCGTCCCACGCCGCGGCGGCCGGGCTCAGCCTGCGCGTCTTCGGCCGGCCCATGGCCTCCTGGCGCGACCACATGCCCGGCGGCATGTTCCTGAAGTCCGAGCCCTGGGCGTCGAACCTTTCCGACCCGGAGGGCCGCTGGCGCCTGGAGACGTACTGCGCCGGCCGGGGTGTGACCGCCCGGCACGGCGAGCCGATCCCGGTCGGAGTGTTCGCCTCGTACGGGCTGTGGTTCGCCCGCAACGCGGTGCCCGCCGTCGACGAGCGCACGGTCGTCCGCGTGCGGACCTGTTCCGGCGGGTTCGAGGCGCTGACCGAGGACGGCGAGGTGCTGCGCGCCCGGACCGTCGCGCTGGCCGTCGGCGTGATGCCGTTCGTGGAGATGCCGTCCGCGCTGCGCGGCCTGGGCCCCGAGCAGGTGTCGCACAGCAGTCACCACGGCGACCTCTCCCGCTTCCGGGACCGGGACGTCACGGTGATCGGCGGCGGCCAGGCCGCCCTGGAGACGGCGGCGCTGCTCGCCGAACAGGGCACCCGGGTGCGGGTGCTGGCCCGCGCCGGACGGCTGCACTGGAACGACGTGCCGCCCGCCCGGGAACGGCCGTGGTGGCAGGCGGCCCGCGCCCCGCACAGCGGCCTGGGGTGCGGCTGGCGCAACTGGTTCTACGCCGAGCGGCCCGGCCTCTTCCACCGGCTGCCGCAAGCCACCCGGGCCCGGGTCTCGGCCACCGCGCTGGGACCGGCGGGCGCCTGGTGGGTGCGCGACCGCGTCGAACCGGCCGTCGAGCTGATGCTCGGTCACGAGGTCACGTCGGTCTACGCCTCGGGCATCGGCCTGCGCGTCGAGACGGTCGACGGGGACGGCGCGCCGGCCTGCCTGGAGACCGACCACGTCATCGCGGCCACCGGCTTCCGGGCCCGGCGCGAGCGGCTCGGCCTGCTCGCGGACGAGCTGCGCGCGAGCGTCGGCGCCCTGCCCGACGGTTCCCCCGCCGTGGGCCGGGACTTCGAGTCGTCGGTGCCGGGCCTGTTCATGGCGGGCCTGGTCACCGCCTCCGCCTTCGGACCGGCCATGCGCTTCGTGCAGGGCGCCGGCTTCACCGCGGGCACGCTCGTACAGGGTGTGCGGCGGCGGCTGCGCACCGGGCCGGGCGGCGTCTGGGTCCCCGCGCCCGCGGAGCGCCGCCGCAGGGAGTTCGACGAGGAACTCGGCGCCCGGAGCTGACCTGCCGGGCAGGTGCGGGTGCCGGACGCCGCGTCGCGTCGCGTCCGGCACCCGGCGCCGCCGTCACGGACGCGGCACGGCCCGGTTCCGCCGGTAGAGCACAGAGCCGGCGGCGAGCAGCAGGCCGCCTGCGGCCGAGGCCGCGAGCAGCCCCTCGGAGCCGGTCTCGGCCAGCGCGGCGGGGGGCGTGGCCCGGTGGTGCGCCGGGGCGGGCGGCGCGGGCGGCTGCTCGTGGACCGCGGGCGGCGGGCTGTACGAGACGGGCGTGAACGGGGTGTCGACCGGCGGCTGTTCGTGCGGCGGCGGGGGCGTGTAGGGCGGGGTGCAGGGCTCGTCCGGGGTGGACCCGTAGCCTCCCGGCGTGTGCTGGTGGCCGCACTCGTTGCCGAACACCGGGTTCCCGATGCCGATCACGTCGACCGTGTCGCCGCACAGCTCGACCGGGGCGTCCACGGGGGCACCGGCGTGGTTGCCGGACAGCACACCCGGCGAGTCGTACGCCCCACCGTGCGCGGAGGAGCCGCCATGCCCGCCGTGCCCGCCATAGCCACCGTGGCCGCCGTACCCCGAGTCGCCGTACCCCTGCCCGCCGTACCCCGAGTCTCCGTAACCGGAGTGGCCGTAACCCGAGTCCCCGTACCCGGAGTGGCCATAGCCCGAGTCCCCATAGCCCGAGTCGCCGTACCCCGAGTGGCCGCCGTAGCCCGAGTCCCCGTAGCCCGTGCCTCCGTGGCCCGGGTGCCCGTGGCCGGCGCCCGGGTGGCCGGAGCCGTGGTGCGCGCCGGTGTGCTGCTGGGCGGGGACGCGGGGGGCCGCGTGCCGGCCGGAGGAACCGGACTGGTTGGCGCAGGCGTTGCCGAACGCCGGGTTCAGCGCGGCCACCACGTCGACCGTGTTGCCGCAGGCGTTCAGGGGCACGTTCACCGGAACCTGCACGTTGTTGCCCGACGCGATCCCCGGGGAGCCCGAGGCGGCCGACACCGCGCCGGCGTCCGCGAAGGCCGGGTTGGCGTACAGGGACACGATGCTTGTCGCGGCCGCCGCCACGACCACTCCCCTACTCAGGTTCTGTCGCACTCTTGTTGTCTTCCTGCTGGTAGAAGTGAGGAAGCCGGCCTCGGGCCGCACTGCGGTCCAAGGCCGGCCGTGGCACAGCCGGGGGCGGCTGAGGTGCCGGGGAGCGTCAGCCGTTGACGCAGGTGTTGCCGAACGCCGGGTTCAGCAGGGCGATCACGTTGACCGTGTTGCCGCAGACGTTGACGGGGATGTGGATCGGGACCTGGATCACGTTGCCCGAGAGGACACCGGGCGAGCCGATGGCGGCGCCCTCGGCTCCGGCGTCCGCGAAGGCCGGGGCGGCCACGCCCAGGGCCATGATCGCTCCGGCGACGACAGCAGCGCTCTTCTTGTGCTTCACGTGCTTTCCCTTCTCTGCGGTCATGCCCCTATGTCGGCCGAGACCGAGCGAGCACAACGGAACGGCTCGCACCATGACCCGCGGGCTGTAAACGAGGGAGGAACGACCGAAGAAACTGCGGAGCACGCGCCGCTTGATAATTCACTCGAATCGCCCTGAAGAGGCGGGGCGGCAGCAGGGCAGAAGCGTTTCAGCGGAAAAAGGGGGAAACGTTTCCCGGGAGTCTTCACACCAGCGGGATTTCCGGCGGGAAAAGGGGTCACCGCGGGGAGGGGAAACAGGAGCGGGTCCGGGCCGCGCGCGCCGGACGGGGGCGCGCGGCCCGGACCGGGGCGGGGTCAGCTGCCGAGGGAGCCGTTGCCCGACAGGACCGGGATGTTGTCCGCGATGTGCGACAGCGGCTCGTCGCCCTTGCCCTGGGTGGAGTTCTCGGCGCACTGCTGGTTCTGCGGCGCGGAGAGCACCGGCACGTCCTGAAGAACGGTGACCGGGACGAGGACGCCGACGAGCGAACCCGCGTTGACCTTGACCGGAACACCGAGGCAGAGCTTGTTCAGCGAGCCCTGCACGAGGCTGGCCTGCGGGCTCAGGTCGCCCTTGGCGACGGCGTTACCGTACGACTGCTCGGCACCGTTCCCGTTGGTGGTGGTGACGCCGTCGTCGTTGCCGATGGCCAGCGCCTGCGGGGCGGCCGCCGCCGAGACACCGGCGACGGAAGCCGCGACAGCAGCCACGGCCATTGCCTTCTTGAGCATTTCTCCGGGTTTCCTTTCCTGCCTGTGACACATATTCCTGCTCCCACCTCAACCGGAGCCGGCGGGATTGGTTCCGCGGCGTCACCCGATCGGACCGTTCACCCCGTCCGAATTCACGGAAGCTCTGGCCCGAGCACATGCCGTTCACGCCGTGCGCGTGGGCCATTGGGGTGAATCGCAGCAACTATGCGAGCGGGGTCCAGTTGTCCAGGTCGCTCCGGTGGACGGGGTTACTCCAGAAGGGATCAGCAAGTGATCAAGAAGGTTATGGCTGCTGCGGCGATCGCCGCTTCCGTCGTCGGAGCCACGGCTGCCGCCGCGCCGCAGGCGCTGGCCATCGGCAACGACGGTGGTGTCACCACCACCAACGGCAACGGCGCCGCGCAGATCTACGGCAACCAGGCCACGTACGGCAACATGAGCCCGCAGATGGCGCTCATCCAGGGCTCCCTGAACAAGCCCTGCATCGGCCTGCCGGCCAAGGCGAACCTGGCCTCGCTGGTCGGCCTCGTGCCGGTCACCGTCGCCCAGGACGTGCCGATCCTGTCGGCCCCGCAGAACCAGCAGTGCACCGAGAACTCCACCCAGGCCAAGGGCGACGAGCCGCTGTCGCACATCCTGGACAACATCCCGGTCCTGTCGGGCAACGGCACGGTCGGCAGCTGACCCGTCGCCGCGTACAGCGGGCCGCCGGCGTCTCGGGCGGCCCGCTGCCGCTGTCACCTCCACGACGACAGCGGCGGCGACGTCCCGGCCCGGGAACATCCCCTGGGCCGTTCGGGGCACACCCCGCAACCTCACGATCCGCAGCACAGTTGATCATGACGCGGCTCCACTCGGAGTCCGCTCTCCGAAAGGGCAATACGAACATGAAGAAGCTCTGGGCGACCGCGGCCATTGCCGCTTCCATCGCCGGTGTCTCGGCTGCCGCCGCGCCGCAGGCGCTCGCCATCGGCAACGATGACGGCGTCACCACCACGAACGGCAACGGCTCCGTCCAGAAGTACGGCAACCAGGCCACGCACGGCGACATGAGCCCCCAGCTCTCGCTCGTGCAGGGCTCGCTGAACAAGCCCTGTGTCGGCCTGCCCGTCAAGGCGAACCTGGCCTCGCTGGTCGGCCTCGTGCCGGTCACCGTCCTCCAGGACGTGCCGATCCTGTCGGCCCCGCAGAACCAGCAGTGCACCGAGAACTCCACCCAGGCCAAGGGCGACGAGCCGCTGTCGCACATCCTGGACAACATCCCGGTCCTGTCGGGCAACGGCTCGGCCGGCAGCTGATCACCCCCAGCTCCGCGGACAGCGGGTCGCTCTTCGGAGCGGCCCGCTGTTCCCGTGTCCGGGACCGGTCGCCGCGACGGCCCGTCGGACGGTCCGTCAGTTCGCGTACAGCGCCTCGATGTCGGCCGCGTACGCCGTCGTCACCGCCTGCCGCTTCACCTTCAGGGACGGGGTGAGCAGGCCGTTGTCCTCGGTGAACTCCCCCTCCACCAGGGCGAACGCGCGGATGGACTCGGCTCGGGAGACCGCCGCGTTGGCGTGGTCCACCGCCTTCTGGACGTCGGCGCGCATCCGGGGGTCGCGGACGAGGTCGGACAGCGGGGTCCGCGCCGGGAGGCCGCGGACGGCGAGCCAGTGGGCCACCGCCTCCGGGTCGAGGGTGATCAGGGCGGCGACGAACGGGCGGTTGTCGCCGACGACGAGGCACTGGCCGACGGGCGCACGGCTCCGCAGCCGGTCCTCCAGGACGGCGGGCGAGACGTTCTTGCCGCCCGTGGTGATGAGGATGTCCTTCTTGCGGCCGGTGATGGTCAGGTAGCCGTCCTGGTCCAGGGCGCCGAGGTCGCCGGTGGCGAACCAGTCGCCGGTCAGGGCGGCGTCGGTGGCGGCCGGGTTGTTCCAGTAGGAGGGGAAGACGACACCGCCCCTGACCAGCACCTCGCCGTCGTCGGCGATCCGGACGGCGGTGCCGGGGACCGGCAGGCCGACGGTGCCGGGGCGGGGGCCGAGCGGCGGGACGACGGTGGCGGCGGCGGTCGTCTCGGTCAGTCCGTAGCCCTCGTAGACGAGGATTCCGGCGGCGTAGAAGAACAGGTTGAGGTCGCGGTCGAGCGGGGAGCCGCCGCTGATGGCGTAGTGCGCCCGGCCGCCGATCTCCTTGCGGATCCGCCGGTAGACCAGCAGGTCGTAGAGGGCCCAGGCGGCGTACAGGCCGGGGCCGGGGCCCTTGCCGGTGCCGAGGAACTTGTTCAGGTACGCCTCGCCGAAGCGCACGGCCGTGCGGTCGGCGCGGTCGAAGGAGGCGGCGCGGCCCAGCTTCTCGGCGGTGGCGCGGCCGGTGGCGTGGATCTTCTCGAAGAGGTACGGCACGCCGACCAGGAAGGTGGGCCGGAACTCCTTGAGCGCGGGCCGCAGTTCGTCGGGCTTGATGCTCGGGCAGTGGCCCACCTCGATGCGGGCCATCAGGCAGGCGATCTGGAGGGTGCGGCCCATGATGTGGGCGAGCGGCAGGAACAGCAGGGTGGACGCGGTCTGGCCGGTGACCTCCCGGAAGACGGGGTGCAGCAGTTCGACGGTGTTGGCGGCCTCGGCGTGCAGGTTGGCGTGGGTGAGGACGCAGCCCTTGGGCCGGCCGGTGGTCCCGGAGGTGTAGCAGATCGTCGCGATGGTCTCGGGGGTGAGGGCGGAGCGGCGCTTGCCGACCTCCTCGTCGCTGATGTCCCGTCCCAGGGCGGCGAGTTCGGCGAGCGCTCCCGCGTCGAGCCGCCAGACGCGCGGGGGTTCGGGGTGGCCGGCGGTGCCGGCGGTCACCGTGTCCGCGTTGCCGGGGGTCTCGGCGATCACGAAGCGGGCGCCGGAGTCGCGGACGATCCACTCGACCTGTTCGGCGGAGGAGGTCGCGTAGACGGGGACGACCTGGCCGCCGGCCGCCCAGACGGCGAAGTCGAGGACCGTCCACTCGTAGCGGGTGCGGGACATCACGGCGACCCGGCCGCCCGGTTCGAGGCCCGCCGCGATCAGCCCCTTGGCCGTGTCGGTGACGTCGCGGGCGAAGGCGGCGGCGGTGACCGGGGTCCACGTGCCGTGTTCCGGGCGGCGCAGGACGATCGCGCCGGGGGCCTCGGCGGCGTTGGTGTACGGCAGGTCCGCGGTGCTGCCGGTGGTGGGGGCACAGACGAGAGGGGCGGCATGTGCCTCGCGGACCGTACCGCTCGCGTCCCTGACCAGTTGCAGCGCGGCGCGGCCGGGCAGGCCCGCGCGCCGCTTCGCCCGTTTCAGATCCTTGCGTACGCCCATCACGGCTCCCGGTCGCAGGGTCCTTACCGACGAGTCAACTTACTCGTGCGTAACGGAAATTCAATGGTCCGCGCACGATCCGTTCACCCGGCCGGTTCCGGCCGGGGGTCAAGGTCCTTTCAGGGAGCGGCGGTTGGCGGGCACCGGTGCTAGCGGGCGCAGTCCTGGGCACAGACGTTCAGGTCGTCGGCCTGGCCGATCGCGGTGGCGAGCGCGGCGACGTCCTTGTCCTCGGTGGCGCGGGCCAGGTCGCTTGCCCGGGAGGCGAGTTGGCCGAGCGGGCGCCCGCCGGGCAGGGGGCTCCGGCGGGCGTCGCCCGAGCGCAGCGCGTCCGCGAAGTAGGCGGCGACCGCGGTGACTTGGAAGGCGGGCGGGGAGGACCAGACGTCGGCGCGCAGCGAACCGGCTTCCAGGCGGCCGGAGTTCTCGTGCGCGGCGCGGGTGGCGGGGTCGAGCCAGCGGACGGTGGCGGTGGCGAGGTGTCCGGAGGCGCCGGGGCGGGTGCGGACGGCGTAGAGGGCGGTGACGGTGTGGCCGGGGCCGACCTCGCCGCCGTCCACCCGGTCGTCGCGGAAGTCCTCGTCGGCGACCGCGCGGTTGTCGTAGCCGATCAGCCGGAATTGCTCGACGGTCTCGGGGTCGAAGGCGACCTGGGCCTTGGCGTCGCGGGCGGTGAGGTCGATGTTCTGCGGGAGCCGGTCGCAGAAGACGCTGTAGGCCTCGTCGCGGCCGGAGACGTAGGTGGTGTGGCCGTCGCCCTTGTCGGCGAGGCGTTCCATGAGGGCGTCGCCGTACTCGCTGCCGACGCCTACGCCGAACAGGGTGATGCCGTGCTCGCGGCGGGCGGCGGAGATCTGTTCGAGGATGCTGTCGGCGTCCGTGTCACCGGTGTTGGCGAGGGCGTCGGAGACGAGGACGACCCGGTTGGTGGCGCCCTCGCGCAGGCCCTCGACGGCGGTCGCGTAGCCGGTGCGCACGCCCGCGCCGAGGTTGGTCGAGTCGGTGGGTTCCAGCCGGTCGATCGCGTGGTGGACGCGGTCGCGGTGGTCGCCGAGCCGGGTCATCGGCAGGACGGTCTGCGCCTCGCCGCTGAAGGTGACCAGCGCCACCGAGTCGTCGTCGCGCAGCCGGTCGGTCATCACGTCGAGGGAGGCGCGGGCCAGGTCGAGCCGGCCCGGTTCGGCCATGGAGCCCGAGATGTCGATGACGAAGGTGAGGGCGGCGGGCGGGCGGCTGCTCTCGGTCTCGGCGGCGCGGGTGGCGAGGCCGACGCGGACGAGGGACCAGCGGTCGTCGCCGGTGCGGGCGCCGTCGACGGTGACGGAGAAGCCGTTGCCCTCGGGGCGCGGATAGTCCTGGCGGAAGCTGTTGACGAACTCCTCGGGGCGGACGGTGGACGGGTCGGGGGCGTGGCCGCTCGCGAGGGTGCGGCGGGCGTAGCCGTAGGAGGCGGTGTCGACGTCGAGGGCGAAGGTGGAGAGGTAGTCGGCCGACGGGGTGGCGCCGGGGGTGTCCGGCTGTTCGCCCTCCTGGTCCCGTTCGGCGCCGCCGCCGGTCGGCCCGCCGGGCAGCGGGATGTCGTGCCGGGAGGACTTGCGCCCGTCGGAGGAGTGGGAGCCGTCGCCGGCGCCGCAGCCGGTGAGCAGGACCGCTCCGGCGGCGGCGAGGGCGAGCAGCGGGACGGCCAGGCGCCGGCGGCCCGCCGTCCGGGCGCCGCGTGTGCCGGTCCCGGTGCCGTGCGCTGTGCTGGTGTGCTTCTTCCCCATCCGTGCCCCCTCGGTCGTACGGCCCTGGTGTGGCCCGACGTGTGTGACTGTGACGCCGGAGGGGGTCCGGACGAGCGCTCGGGAGCGTTGCGGAAGCGTCTCGAACCGGCCACGGTGGCGGGCCGTCGAGACCGGTGGGTGATCTTCCGGAGACCTGGGGGTGTCCTCGGGCGCGCCGGGCGGGCGCACCCGAGGGGGCCCTAGGAGACGATGTCCTTGTGGCGGAAGCCGCGGAAGGCCAGCGCGAACAGGACCAGGGCGTAGGTCACCGAGATCGCGGCGCCCTGGATCATGCCGCCCCATTCGGGGGTGGGCTGGACGGCGTCGGCCCAGGCGAACTGCCAGTGGGCGGGCAGGAAGTCGCGCCAGTGGCCGAGGGCGGTGACCGCGTCCAGCACGTTGCCCACGATGGTCAGTCCGACCGCGCCGCCGACCGCGCCGAGCGGGGCGTCCGTCTTGGTGGACAGCCAGAACGCGAGCCCGGCGGTGACCAGTTGGGACACGAAGACGTAGGCGATGACGACCAGCAGCCGCTGGGTCGCGGTCCCGGCGGACAGGGCGCCGCCGGTGGGGATCTCCAGCGGGCCCCAGCCGTAGGCGGCGGTGCCGACCGCGAGGGCGACGACCGGCAGCAGGATCATCGCGGCGAGGCTGAGGCCGAGCGCCACGGTGAGCTTGGACCACAGCAGGCGTGTTCTCGGCACGGGGGCGGCGAGCAGATAGCGCAGCGAGGACCAGCTCGCCTCCGAGGCGATGGTGTCGCCGCAGAACAGGGCGACCGGGATCACCAGGAGGAAGCCCGCGGAGACGAACAGGTTCACCGCGGCGAAGTTGGCGCCGGAGGCGGTGGCCGTGTCCATCAGGGTGACCTGGCCGTTGCGCCCGCCCGGCTGACCGCCGACGGCGAACGCGACGACGAGGACGAAGGGCAGCAGCGCGAGGACCGCGCCCATCACCAGGGTGCGGCGGCGCTTGAGCTGGCGGAGCAGCTCGACGCGCAGCGGCAGGGTGTGGTGGGCGCGGTAGCCGTCCGCCGTCTCGGCCCGCTCGACGAGCGTGCTCATGCGGAGCCTCCGATCAGGGTGAGGAACGCGTCTTCCAGCCGGCGGTGGGGACCCACCGACGCCACCGGCACGTCGAGGCGAACGAGGTCGGCGACCAGCCGCTGGGCGCTGCCGTCCGCGCCGAGGCGGACGAGCAGTCCCTCGTCGGTGGCGAGGGCGGAGACGACACCCGGCAGGGCCCCGACCTTCTCGACCACGGGCGGGTCGAGTCGGGCCGCGGTGCCGACGAGCAGGGTGTCGCCGGAGCCGATGATCTCGGAGACCGGGCCCGCCTGGACGAGCCGGCCGCGGTCCATGACCACCAGGTGGGTGCAGGACTGCTCGACCTCGGCGAGGAGATGGCTGGAGACGATGACCGTGCGGCCCGCGGCGGCGTACCGGATCATCACCTCGCGCATCTCGCGGATCTGCGGCGGGTCGAGGCCGTTGGTCGGCTCGTCCAGGATGAGCAGGTCCGGGAGGCCGAGCATGGCCTGGGCGATGGCGAGGCGCTGGCGCATGCCCTGGGAGTAGGTGCGCACGGCGCGGGCCAGCGCGTCGCCGAGGCCGGCGATCTCCAGGGCCTCTTCGAGGTGGGCGTCCTCGGCGGGCCGGCCGGTGGCCCGCCAGTACAGCTCCAGGTTCTCCCGGCCGGTGAGGTGCGGGAGGAAGCCGGCGCCCTCGACGAACGCGCCGACCCGGGACAGGACGGGGGCGCCGGGGCGGATGGCGTGCCCGAAGACGCGGATCTCTCCGGCGTCGGGCCCGATGAGGCCCATGAGCATGCGCAGGGTGGTCGTCTTGCCCGCGCCGTTCGGCCCGAGCAGGCCGAGGACCTGGCCCTTCTCCACCCGGAACGACAGGTCGCGGACCGCGTACCGGTCGGCCGACTTCGCGTAGCGCTTGCTCAGGCCGGTGATCTGGAGCGGGACGGCGGCGAGCGCGGGGTCGGGGGCCGGGGCGGTGGTGCGGCGGCGGCCGGTGACCAGCAGGGCCAGCGCGGCGAGCGTGCCAACGGCCGGCAGCCACCACACCCAGGAGGGGAGCGGGGCGGCGGCGGTCGTCACCCCGGGCGCCGTCGGCACCCGCAGGCCGCTCTTCACCGACACGCGGTACGTGGCCGGGGCGGCCGGGGAGGCGTAGCCGAGGTCGGTCGAGGCGAGGACCAGGCGGAGCCGGTGGCCCTTGCGCACCTCGTGGTCGACGGCGGGCAGGGTGAGGCGGACGTCCTTGCCGCTCCGCGCGCCCTCCACCCGGACGGGGGTGACGAGCTGGGCGGGCAGCACCTGGCGATTGCCGTCCGGGCCGACGTCGTAGACCTTGCCGAAGAGGACGGCGTCCTCGGCGCTCGATGTGACGTGCACGGTCACCGTGGGCGAGCCGGTGACGCGCAGGTCGTCCCGGAAGGGCGCGGAGTCGAAGTGGGCGTACTGGCCGGGGAAGTCGATGCCGACGCCGACGCCGAGGGAGGAGAGCTGGGTGAGGCCGCCGAAGTCGCCGAGGCCCGGCAGGGCGGAGATGGCGGGCGGGCTGGCGCCGGCCGGGTTCTGGACGGTCTGCTCCCGGCCGGTCAGCGCGACGGTGTGCCGGCCGCTCTCCAGGCCGGGGTAGCGGTCGGCGCTCGCGCCGCGCAGCAGGGCGGCGCCGTCGGTGGAGTCGATGCCTCCGGTGCGGGTGACGCGGAAGGCGGGGCCGGTGTCGGCGCTCTTGTCGTCCTTCAGATAGCGGTCGAACCAGGCGGCGGCGCGGGAGGTGAGGCGGTCCGCCTCGCGGTCGCCGCCGTCGTGCCCGCCGGAGATCCAGTCGACCTTCACGGGTGCGCCGTTGGCGCGCAGCGCCTTCTCCAGGGCGTCGGCCTGGCCGAGCGGGAAGAGGGAGTCGGTCTGGCCCTGCGCGATGAGGGTGGGCACCTTGATGCGGGAGGCGACGGCCTCGGGGCTGCGCTCCCGGAGGAGCCTGACGGCCGCCGGGTCGGGCTTTCCGGACTCGGCGACCCGGTTGTACATGGCGCACAGCTCGGGCTCGAAGCGCCGGCAGCCGCCGCCGGAGTTGATGAAGAGTCCGGCCCAGACCTTCTTGAACACGCCGTTCGGGAACAGGGCGTCGGCCAGGTTCCAGTAGGTGATGGACGGGGCGAGGGCGTCGACGCGCGGGTCGTGGGCGGCGGTCAGCAGGGAGACGGCGCCGCCGTAGGAAGCGCCGGCCATGCCCACGCGCGGGTCGCCGCTCTTGTCGAGCCGGACCTCGGGGCGCTGGGCCAGCCAGTCGATGAGCCGGGAGGCGTCGGCGACCTCGCCGCGCGCGTCGTTCAGCCCGATCCTGCCGTTGGAGCGGCCGAAGCCGCGCGCGGACCAGGTCAGCACCGCGTATCCGTCGCGGGCGAGCCGCTCGGCCTCGCCGCGGACGTCGGCCTTGCTGCCGCCGAAGCCGTGCGCGAGCAGGACGGCGGGGCGGCGGCGGTCGGCGGGGCCGGTGGTGAAGTACGAGGTGTCGATCCGCACTCCGCCGCCCATGGGCAGCATCCGGTCGCTGCGGCGCACGGCCGGGGAGCCGTCGGAGGCGACGGCCGTCCAGGTGCCCGCGCCGGCGAGCACGACGAGGGCCGCGACGGCGCCCGCCCACCGCCGGCGGGCTCGCGCGTCTGTCCGGGCGGGCGGGCGTCCCCGGCGCGGCAGGCGCGGCCGGGGCAGTCGAAGATCCATGGCTCAACGGTACGGGTGCGCGCCGACAGCGGGGGCAGCCGCCCGGCTGAACCCGGGCCCCTCCCAGGGGAGTACGGTTCGCCCCCCGCGTACCGCGTCCGTGGTACGAACGGGCCATGGAACTGCGCCGCGCCGCCACCGTCGGGGAACTGACCGCCGCCGAGTACCTCTTCGACCATCCCGTGCGTCCCGACTGGGCCCGGCGGTTCCTGGAGACGCGGGGCCATCACCTGTACCTGGCCTACGAGGGCGGGGAGCCCGTGGGTTTCGTCAGCGGGGTCGAGACCGTGCACCCGGACAAGGGCACCGAGATGTTCCTGTACGAGCTGGCGGTGGCCGAGCCGTTCCGGCGGCGCGGGATCGGGCGGGCGCTGGTGCGTGAACTGGCCTCGCTGGCACGGGAGCGCGGCTGCTACGGGATGTGGGTGGGCGTGGACACCGGGAACGACGTCGCCCTTGCCGCGTACCGCAGTGCGGGGGGCAAGGACGACGGGACGTGCACGGTGGTGACGTGGGACTTCGGCTGAGGCCGGCCGTGCCGCGCCGGGCGGGCCCGGCGGGGCGGGTCAGGCCGCCCGCTCGTCCTCGGGGAGCGAGACCAGCCAGCGGGTGGCGCGGCGCGGGCGCAGGTAGAAGGCCCAGTACAGGGTGGCGACCGCCGTGATGCCGCCGGTCCACAGCAGGTAGACGGCGTCCTGCTGGGTCAGGACGTAGGCGAGGACGACGATCAGCAGGACCGGGACGGCGGGCCACAGCGGCATCCGCCAGGCGGCCGTGTGGCGGTGGTGGCCGCGCCGGGCGAGCAGCGCGGCGACCGCGACGAGCAGGTACATCGCCGTCACGGAGACGCCCGTCACGCCGTACAGGGTGTCCAGGTTGACGAAGCAGAGGGCCGCGCCGGGGATGCCGACCAGGAGGGTGGCGACCCAGGGGGAGCCGAACCGGCCGAGCCGGGACAGGCCGGTGTTGACCGCGCCGGGCCAGGCCTTGTCGCGGGCCGAGGCGAACAGGACGCGGGAGTTCTGGATGACCATGACGATGCCCGCGTTGATGATCGCGAGGGCCACGCACAGGGAGACGAAGGTGCCGACGGCGGAGTTGGACCAGGCCGTGACCATGGTGCTGATGTCGCCGCCGGTCAGCGCGGACAGGTCGGGGGCGCCCATGGTGATGGCGACGACCGGGACCAGGATGATGACGGTGGAGATGGCGAGGGTGGCCAGCACCGTGCGGGCGACGTTGCGGCGCGGGTTCTCCAGCTCCTCGGAGAGGTAGACGGCGGTCGAGAAGCCCTGGGTGATGAAGAGGGCGATGGCGAGCCCGGAGACCACCAGCATGGCCGTCACGGTGTCCGTGTGGCCGCCGGAGCCGGAGACCTGCATGGAGACCAGGCTGCCGGCGCCGCGCTCGCTGTGCGCGAAGCCGAGGATGGCGACGACACCGGCGGCGATGACTTCGAGGACCAGGAAGATGCCGGTGATCCAGGCGTTGGCCCGCAGGTCGAGCAGGCCCGCGAGGGTGGCCAGCAGCATCACGCCGGCGCCGGCGGCCGAGGAGTTCATGTGCACGAGGGGCGCCAGGTAGTCGGCGGTGCCCATGGCGATCACGGGCGGCACGATCATGACGACCAGCAGGGAGAGCACGAAGACCAGCCAGCCCGCGAGGCGGCCGGCCAGCGTGGAGACCATGGCGTACTCGCCGCCGGCGCTGGGGATGAGGGTGCCCAGTTCCGAGTAGCAGAACGCCACGGCGATACAGAGCACCGAGCCGATGGCGATGGTGAGCGCGGTGGCCGTGCCGAGCGAGGAGAACAGGTCGGGGACCACGACGAAGAGGGTCGAGGCGGGTGTCACGCACGAGAGCGTCAGGAGGGTGCCGCCGACGACGCCGATGGAGCGCTTGAGCTTCTGGGGGTTCCCGGCCGCCGTGAGGGCGACGTCCGGGAGGGCGGGCTCGACAGGGCGGAGCGTGTCGGTCATGAAGTGGTTCCGATCGACTCGTGCGTTCGTGCGTCAGGTGGTTCGCGGGGGAGCGTTATCGCCTCCGGCGGCTCGCGTCGTACATCTGGTCGTCCGCTCCCACGCTGATGGAATCTGACGGAAACCGTTGCGTCAATGGCCGTCTACCTTCGGAATCCGCAGCACCGGAGCGACGCATCTCACATCACTTTCCCAGGCGTCAGAAGCTCACCAGATCAATCAGCAAGCCTTTTCCGAGTACGACCATGCTTTCGAAGGCGGCTGAGACGGATGCCCTGCGCCACCCGGTTCCTCCCACCTCCACGGGAATCGTTGCGGGGGCGTGAAAAAAACATGAAGCCGTCCGCTATGCGGACGGCTTCACGGGGTGGTGCGAGGGGGGCCGGACGGGGGCTCAGTGGTTGCGCGGGAAGCCCAGGTCGACGCCGGCCGGCGCCTCGGAGGGGTCCGGCCAGCGGGTGGTGACGACCTTGCCGCGGGTGTAGAAGTGCGTGCCGTCGTTGCCGTAGATGTGGTGGTCCCCGAAGAGGGAGTCCTTCCAGCCGCCGAAGGAGTGGTAGCCGACGGGCACCGGGATCGGCACGTTCACGCCGACCATGCCCGCCTCGACCTCCAGCTGGAAGCGGCGGGCGGCGCCGCCGTCCCGGGTGAAGATCGCGGTGCCGTTGCCGAAGGGCGAGGCGTTGATCAGCGCCAGGCCCTCCTCGTAGGTGTCCACGCGCAGCACGCACAGCACCGGGCCGAAGATCTCGTCCTTGTACGCGTCCGCCGTCACCGGCACACGGTCGAGCAGCGAGAGGCCGATCCAGTGGCCGTCCTCGTGGCCCTCGACCGTGTAGCCCGTGCCGTCGAGGACGACCTCGGAGCCCTGGGCGGCGGCGCCCGCCACGTAGGAGGCGACCTTGTCGCGGTGGGCGGCGGTGATCAGCGGGCCCATCTCGGACGCCGGGTCGTTGCCGGGACCGATCTTGATCTTCTCGGCGCGCTCGCGGATCTTGGCCACCAGCTCGTCGCCGACGGCGCCGACCGCCACGACCGCGGAGATCGCCATGCAGCGCTCGCCGGCCGAGCCGTACGCGGCGGACACCGCGGCGTCGGCGGCGGCGTCCAGGTCGGCGTCCGGCAGCACCAGCATGTGGTTCTTGGCGCCGCCCAGCGCCTGTACGCGCTTGCCGTTGGCGGCGGCGGTGGTGTGGATGTAGCGGGCGATCGGGGTCGAGCCGACGAAGGACACCGCCTTGACGTCGGGGTGCTCCAGGAGGCGGTCGACGGCCACCTTGTCGCCGTGCACCACGTTGAACACGCCGTCGGGCAGACCGGCCTCGGCCAGCAGCTCGGCGATCCTCATCGCGGCCGACGGGTCCTTCTCGGACGGCTTGAGGACGAAGGTGTTGCCGCAGGCGATGGCGAGCGGGAACATCCACATCGGCACCATGGCCGGGAAGTTGAACGGGGTGATGCCCGCGACGACGCCGAGCGGCTGGCGGATCGAGGACACGTCGACCCGGGAGGCCACCTCGGTCGACAGCTCGCCCTTGAGCTGCACGGTGATCCCGCACGCCAGGTCCACGATCTCCAGACCGCGGGCGACCTCGCCGAGCGCGTCCGAGTGGACCTTGCCGTGCTCGGCGGTGATCAGCGCGGCGATGTCGTCGCGGTGGGCGTCGAGCAGCGCGCGGAACTTGAAGAGAATCGCGGTCCGCCTGGCCAGCGACGAGGTCCCCCACGTGGCGTAGGCGTCCTTCGCGGCGGCGACCGCGGCGTCCACCTCCTCAACGCTCGCGAACGCGACCCGCGTGGTCACGGCGCCGGTCGCCGGGTCCGTGACCGGCCCGTACGTCCCCGAGGCACCCGCGGTGGGCTTGCCACCGATCCAGTGGTCGACGGTCTTCGTCATGGCCAAGAACTCCTTCACAGATGGCGGCGTCGGGCGGCGACGTGCCGGTCGTACTCCTCGCGGGCCGCCACCGCCGACGATCGGGTCGCGGTCTCGGCCACGGGTACATCCCACCAGGCCTGGGCCGGAGGCGCGCCCGACACTGTGTCTGCCGTTTCGGTCTCCACGTAGACACAAGTGGGAGTGTCCGCGTCACGGGCCTCGGCGAGGGCCGCCCGCAGGTCACGCACGGTCTTCGCGCGCAGAACCCGCATGCCGAGGCTGGCCGCGTTGGCCGCGAGATCCACCGGCAGCGGCGCCCCGGTGAACGTGCCGTCCGCGGCCCGGTGCCGGTAGGCGGTGCCGTATCCCTCGGCGCCCACCGAGGCCGACAGGCCGCCGATGGACGCGTACCCGTGGTTCTGCAGGACGACCACCTTGATGGCGAGGCCCTCCTGGACGGCGGTGACCAGCTCGGTCGGGTTCATCAGATACGTGCCGTCGCCGACCAGCGCCCACACCGGCCGGTCCGGGGCCGCCATCCGGACGCCGATCGCGGCCGGGATCTCGTAGCCCATGCAGGAGTAGCCGTACTCGACGTGGTACTGGTCCCGCGAGCGCGCCCGCCACAGTTTGTGCAGGTCCCCGGGGAGCGAGCCGGCCGCGTTGATCAGGATGTCTTCCTCGGTGACCAGCTCGTCCAGGACGCCGAGCACCTGCGGCTGGGTGGGCCGGACGTCGACGTCCTCGGCCTCGTAGGCCGCGTCGACCCGGTACTCCCAGCGCTCCTTGTCGTCCGTGTACTCGGTGACGTAGGCGGACTCGACGCGGTGGCCGTGCGGCAGCAGCGCCTCGCCGAGCGCCTGGAGACCGGCGCGCGCGTCGGCGACCAGCGGGACACCGGCGAGCTTGTGGCCGTCGTACGGGGCGATGTTGAGGTTGAGGAAGCGGACACCGGGGGCGCCGAAGAGGGTGCCTGAGGCGGTGGTGAAGTCGGTGTAGCGGGTGCCGACGCCGATCACCAGGTCGGCGGTGCGGGCCAGTTCGTCGGCGGTCGCCGTGCCGGTGTGGCCGATGCCGCCGACGTCCTGCGGATGGTCCCAGCGCAGCGAGCCCTTGCCCGCCTGGGTGGAGGCCACCGGGATACGGGTCGCGGAGGCCAGCGCGTCGAGCGCCTCCTCGGCGCGGCTGTGGTGCACACCGCCGCCCGCGACGATCAGCGGGCGGCGGGCCGCGCGCACGGCGGCGACGGCCGCGGCCAGCTCGCCGGGGTCGGCGGCCGGGCGGCGCACGGTCCAGGTCCGCTCGGCGAAGAACTCCCCCGGCCAGTCGTGGGCCTCCGCCTGGACGTCCTGGGGCAGCGCGAGCGTGACGGCGCCGGTGTCGACGGGGTCGGTGAGCACCCGCATCGCCTGGAGCGCCGCCGGGATCAGCGCCTCGGGGCGGGTGATCCGGTCGAAGTAGCGCGAGACCGGGCGCAGGCAGTCGTTGACCGACACATCGCCCGCGTAGGGCACTTCGAGCTGCTGGAGCACCGGGTCGGCGGGGCGGGTAGCGAAGACGTCGCCGGGCAGCAGCAGCACCGGCAGGTGGTTGACCGTGGCGAGGGCGGCGCCGGTGACGAGGTTGGTGGCCCCGGGCCCGATGGACGTGGTCACGGCATGCGTGGCGAGCCGGTTGCTCTGCCGCGCGTAGCCGACGGCCGCGTGCACCATCGCCTGCTCGTTGCGGCCCTGGTGGTACGGCATGTCCCGCGCGTACTCGACCAGCGCCTGGCCGATCCCGGCGACGTTCCCGTGCCCGAAGATGCCCCAGATGGCGCCGATCAGCCGGCGCCGCACCCCGTCCCGCTCGGTGTACTGGGCGGCCAGGAACCGCACCAGCGCCTGCGCGACCGTCAGCCTCGTCGTCGAGGTCATCGGTATCCCCCTGTGCTTTTCGCGTGTTCCGGGAGTTCCGGGAGGCCCGACAGGTTCGGGAGACCCGGGTGGAAACGGGGCCGCCGTTCCCTGTCGCCGCCCGGTCCCGCCAGGACGGTCGGGTGGCCCGTCGTACACGATGGCGCCCCTCGGTGCTGGACGGAAACCTCCGGCGCGGGGCCGTAGCGGGCGGGGAGTCGGCGCTCGCACTTCGCTCCTGCCAGGGCGAAGCGGCCTCCCACGCCGGAGGCGATCTGGGCCGGGGCGTCCCGGGGCACACACGCGGAGTCGGTGACTCCGTCGAACCCGCCCGCTCTGCCCCGGAGGGGGAACTCTTCCTCGGCCATACCGTCCTCGACGCGCACCGTGCGACCGCCCGCGAGCGGCCGCACGATCCACTCGCCGGCCCCGCTCGTACGGGTATGGGTACCCCCGGGCGCCGGTTCCACGATCGGCGGGGCGCTGGGGGTCCGGCCGGCCCGCGCGGGGTCGGTGTCGAGCGCGTGGCGCGCGTCGGCGGCGGTGCCTCGCGGCACGTGCGGCCCGTTGCCCGGACGGCTCATGCGCTCCTCACAGCAGTCCCACGGCGGTGTCCACGGCCGCGGCGACCTCGCCGTCCGCCGGGTACAGCAGCGAACGTCCGGCCACCAGCCCCTGCACGGTGGGCAGTTGGAGCGCGCCGCGCCACTTCTCGTACGCGCCCTCCTGGTCGTCGCCGACATCGCCGCCCAGCAGTACCGCGGGCAGCGTGGACGTCTCCATGACGCGGGCCATGTCGTCGGGGTTCTCGGTGACGGGGACCTTGAGCCAGGTGTACGCCGAACTGCCGCCCAGGCCCGCGGCGATGGCGATGGACTTGGTGACGGCCTCGGCGCTCAGATCGTTGCGCAGCGTGCCGTCCGCTCGGCGACGGCAGAGGAACGGCTCGACGAATACCGGGAGTCGGCGCTCCGCCATCGCGTCGATCGTCCGGGCCGCCGACTCCAGGGTGCGCAGCGAGCCCGGGTCGTCGTAGTCGACGCGCAGCAGCAGTTTTCCCCCGTCGAAGCCGAACCGTTCGATGTCCTGCGGGCGGTGGCCGGTGAACCGGTCGTCCAGTTCGAAGGCGGCGCCCGCGAGGCCGCCCCGGTTCATCGACCCGATGGCCACCTTGCCGTCGAGCGCGCCGAGCAGCAGCAGGTCGTCCAGGATGTCGGCGCTGGCGAGCACGCCGTCGACGCCGGGGCGGGAGAGCGCGAGGCAGAGCCGCTCCAGCAGGTCGGCGCGGCCCGCCATGGCCAGCTTCCGGTCTCCCACGGCGAGCGCGCCGCGTGCCGGGTGGTCGGCGGCGACGATCATCAGCCGCCCCGCCCCGTCGAGCAGGGGCCTGCGCACCCGCCGCGCGGCGGCCTCGGCAACCGCCTCAGGCTCCCGAGCCCGCGTCCGCGCGAGCCAACCGACGTCGACGCGGGGGGAGGTGGGGGTGAGGGGGGCGTAGGTGGTGGGTGTGGGGGTGGGGGTGGGTGTGAGGGTGCGCGTGGAGGCGGGGGCCTGACCGGGGTCGGGGGTGGAGGCCGGGGGGTCGCCGCCCTGCGCGTGGGGCGTGTCGCCGCCCTGTTCGGGGGGCGGGCCGCCGACGTGGCCCGCTCTCACCGGACCGCTCCGGCGGTCAGCGCGTCCTCGACCTCTTGGGCGGTCGGCATCGCGGAGGAGCACTCCAGACGGGAGGCGACGATCGCGCCCGCCGCGTTCGCGTGCCGCATGATCCGCTCCAGGTCCCAGCCGGCGAGCAGCCCGTGACAGAGGGAGCCGCCGAACGCGTCGCCCGCACCGAGCCCGTTGAGCACCTCGACCGGCAGCGGCGGGACCTCCGCTCGGGTGCCGTCGCGGTGGACGGCGAGCACTCCCTTGGGGCCCTGTTTGACGACCGCGAGTTCCACGCCGGCGTCGAGGAGGGCGGCGGCCGCGGTCTGCGGGTCGCGCTCCCCGGTGGCGATCTCGACCTCGTCCACGTTCCCGACGGCGACCGTGGCGTGCCGCAGGGCCTCCGTGTAGAAGGGGCGGGCCGAGGCGGGGTCGTCCCAGAACATGGGGCGCCAGTCGAGGTCGAAGACCGTCGTACCGGACCGGGCGCGGTGGGCCAGCGCGGTGAGCGTGGCCGTGCGGCTCGGCTCCGCGCACAGCCCCGTGCCCGTCATCCAGAAGACGTGGGCGGCGCGCACGGCGTCGAGGTCGAGTTCGTGGGCGCCGATCTCCAGGTCGGGCGCCTTGGGCAGCCGGTAGAAGTAGAGCGGGAAGTCGTCCGGCGGGAAGATCTCGCAGAAGGTGACGGGGGTCGGCAGGGCGGGGACCGGGGTGACCCAGCGGTCGTCGACGCCGAAGCCGCGCAGCTCCTCGTGGAGATAGGCCCCGAAGGGATCCGCACCCGTACGGGTGATGACGGCGGTACGCCGTCCGAGTCGCGCGGCGGCCACCGCCACATTGGTCGCCGAGCCGCCGAGGAACTTGCCGAAGGAGGTCACCCGGGCCAGCGGCACCCCCGCCTGGAGCGGGTAGAGGTCCACCCCGATCCGGCCCATGGTGATCAGCTCGTACGCCATCACGTTCCCTTCTCCTCCGGCTGTCCCCAGGTCTAGTGCCGCACGGGGAGCCCTGTCAACGTTTTGTCCGGACATTCGGACTACGCCCTTGACACCACTTTCGGGCCGCCGGAAGCTGGCGCCCATGACGCCGTCGTCACCTCAGTCCTCGCCGCTGTCCGGGCTCCAGCCGTCGCGGGAGCCGTCGCCCTCCTCCTCGCCATCGCCCTCGTCCTCGTCCTCGCCCTCCTCCTCACTGTCGCGCATCCGGATCGGTTCGGCGCCCGACTCCTGGGGCGTCTGGTTCCCCGACGATCCACGGCAGGTGCCCTGGCGGCGCTTCCTCGACGAGGTCTCCGGCTCCGGATACGAGTGGATCGAGCTGGGTCCCTACGGCTATCTGCCCACCGACCCCGCCGTGCTCCGGGAGGAGACGGCCCGGCGCGGGCTCGGCGTCTCGGCGGGCACGGTCTTCACCGGGCTGCACCGGGGGCCCGGGGTATGGGAGTCGACCTGGGAACACGTCGCGGAGATCGCCGCGCTGACCCAGGCGATGGGCGCCGAACACCTGGTCGTCATCCCGGCGTTCTGGCGGGACGACAAGACGGGAGCGGTACTGGAGGACAGCACGCTGACGCCGAGCCAGTGGCGCAGTCTCACCGCCCAGACGGAGCGGCTCGCCCACGAGGTGCGCGAGCGGTACGGGCTGCGGATCGTCGTCCACCCGCACGCCGACACGCACATCGACAGCGAGGAGAACGTCACGCGGTTCCTCGACGCCACCGACTCGTCGCTGGTTTCGCTGTGCCTCGACACCGGCCACTACGCCTACTGCGGCGGCGACAGCGTCAAGCTCATCGAGACGTACGGCGAGCGCGTCGGGTACCTCCACCTCAAGCAGGTGGACCCGCTGGTGCTGGCCGGGGTACGCGCGGAGGGGGTCCCCTTCGGGCCCGCGGTCGCCCGGGGCGTGATGTGCGAACCGCCCTCCGGAGTACCGGCGCTGGAACCCGTCCTGGCCGCGGCCCGGCAACTCGGCGTCGACCTCTTCGCGATCGTCGAGCAGGACATGTACCCGTGCCCACCCGACAAACCCCTGCCGATCGCCCGACGGACACGGGCGTTCCTGAGGGGGTGCGGGGTCTGAGGGGCGGAGGGCACATCGGGGGCGGAGGGGTCTGAGGGGCACAGGGGTCTGAGGGCACGCGGGTCTGGGGGGGCTGGGGGGCTGCCGGGTCTGGGGGCAGGCGGGGCCTAAGGAACTGCGGGGCTGCGGGGCTGCGGGATCTTGTTGTGGGTGGGGGATCTTGTTGAGGGTGGGGGCGGGCGGAGAAGTCGGGGTGGGCCGGGGGCGGCAGCGGGACTCTCATACCCTCGCCACCCCTCCGCCCCACGGGCGCCAATGCGTCACCCGTGTCACAAAAACCACCTCCGTGTCACGGATGTCGCGTGTACGCGGGTCTTGCGTCACACCCGGTCGACAGCCACTGCCCGGCGCTCACTCCGTGTCGTTCAACGGGCACAGGCTTTGTGATCACCAGCGCAGCGCCCCGGCTCCCCCGCCGGCCGCCCCAGGCCGCCGCCGCGGCACGCGCGCAGGGAGGTGCCCCGCATGACCGACCCCAGACTCTGGTCGTACAAGGAGATCGCCGCGCACATCAAGGTGCAGCCGGACACGGTGCGGTCCTACCGCAAGCACGGGCTGCTGCCTCCGCCCGACCATGTCGAGGGCGGAAAGCCGTACTGGTACGCCGACACCGTCCGCGCCTGGGTCGCCTCCCGCCCTGGAAACCGGGGCCGCAGAACCGACTGAACCCCCCTGCCCGGCACCCCGCTTCCCGACGGGTGCCGGGCCGGGGCGTACCCGGATCGAGGTATCTCCGGGCCGGGGCGTGTCCGAGCGAGGGGTGTGCCGGGGCCGGGGCGTGTCCGGGCAGGGCGTACCGGGGCCGGGGCGTTTCCGGGCCGGCGCAATTCGATTGCCGGGTCCCCGGCCGCCCGCCGATGATCATCGGATGAGCTTCTCCGTGAAACCCGTCCTCACCGGCGAGAAGACCGTGCTCCGTCCGTTCACCGTGGACGACGCCCCGGTGATGGCGGAGATCCTGCGCGACCCCGACGTCCTGCGGCTCACCGGCAGCCCTGACGAGGAGTTCGGGGAGGAACGGCTGCGCCAGTGGTACGGCTCCCGGGCCGCGCAGCCGGACCGGCTGGACCTCGGCGTGGTGGACCGCGCCTCCGGTGAACTGGTCGGCGAGGCCGTCCTGTTCGAGTGGGACGCCCGCAACCGCTCCTGCACGTTCCGCATCCTCATCGGACCGGGCGGCCGGGACCGCGGGCTCGGCACCGAGGCGACCCGGCTGATCGTGGGCCACGCCTTCGAGCAACTGGGCCTGCACCGGGTCGCGTTGGAGGTCTTCGCCTTCAACCCCCGGGCCCGGCGCGCCTACGAGAAGGCCGGCTTCGCGGCCGAGGGCGTCGAGCGGCAGACACTGCTGTGCGACGGGGAGTGGATCGACTCCGTACAGATGTCGGTCCTGGCTCCGGAATGGGCCGCCCACCGGGGCAGGCCTGAAACAGCCCCGGCCCCGTGAGGGAGGCCCGACTCGCCGAGGATGGCCCCGACCGGCCGAGGGCAGCCCCGACTCGCCGAGGGTGGCACCGGTCGGCCGAGGGAGGCCCCGGCCCGCTGAAGGTGGCACCGCCCTCGGTCGCGGGCGCCCCGAGCCCGCGCCCCGGTTCAGCCCCACCGCTCACCCCCACGGTTCGATGACCGTCACGCCCGAGCCCGGCGCCGATCCCATGGCGGCCAGCGCTGCCGGGGCCGCGTCCAGCGGGATGGTGGACGTGACGAGGAGGTCGGGCCGCAGGACTCCGGCGCGGACCAGCTCCAGCATCGCGGGGTAGGCGTGCGCCGCCATGCCGTGGCTACCGAGGAGTTCGAGTTCGAGGCCGATCACCCGGGCCATCGGGACGGGTGTGACCTCGGTCGGCGAGGGCAGCAGGCCGACCTGGACATGGCGGCCCCGGCGGCGCAGGGAGTTCACCGAGGCGGCGCAGGTGGCGGGCGATCCGAGGGCGTCCAGCGACACCTGTGCGCCGCCGCCGGTCAGCTCGCGCACCGCCTCCGCCGGGTCCGCCACGGCGGAGGCGTCCACGCACCGCGCCGCCCCGAACTTCCGTGCCAGGTCGAGCGCGGCCGGGGACACGTCGACGGCCACGACCCGCGCCCCGGACGCCGCCGCGATCATCACCGCCGACAGGCCGACGCCCCCGCAGCCGTGCACCGCGACCCACTCCCCCGCGCGCACCCGGCCCTGGACCAGTACCGCGCGGAACGCCGTGGCGAATCGGCAGCCCAGCGCCGCGGCCGTCCCGAAGGACAGGTCCTCCGGCACCGCGACCAGGTTCACATCGGCGTGGTCGAGCGCCACGTACTGGGCGAAGGAGCCCCAGTGGGTGAAGCCCGGCTGGGTCTGCCGCTCGCACACCTGCTGGTCGCCGGCCGCGCAGGCGGGGCAGCTTCCGCAGGCGCAGACGAAGGGGACGGTGACCCGGTCTCCGGCCCGCCACCCGGTCACCCGGGACCCCACCGCCTCGACGACACCGGCGAGTTCATGACCCGGCACGTGCGGCAGGGCGATGTCCGGGTCGTGGCCCATCCAGCCGTGCCAGTCGCTCCGGCACAGGCCGGTGGCGCCGACCCGCACCACCACGCCGTGCTCCTTCGGCGCCGGGTCCGCGATCTCCCTGACCTCGGCCGGCTCCCCGTACCGCTCGAACACCACTGCCTGCATGGGTCCCGCCCTCCTGCGCAGACGACCTTCCGCGGGGAACGCTAACGCGCGTCCACCGGGTCACGGCCGGCCCCCGGCTCCCCGGCGGAGGCAGAGGCAGAGGCGGCCTCGGAAGCGGAGTCGGGTGCCGGGGCCGGTGTCGCGCCCGGTGCCGCTGCCGGTATCGCGGTGGCCGGCTCCCCCTCGCTCAGGCCGAACCGGTCGTGGAAGCGGCGCAGCGGTCCGGGTGCCCACCAGGTGGCGCGGCCGGTGAGCCGCATCACCGCCGGGACCAGCAGGCTGCGGACGACCATCGCGTCCATCAGGACGGCGAGCGCGATGCCCAGGCCGAGCATCTTGGTGTTGGCCACCCGCGAGGTGCCGATGGCGACCATGACGACCGCGAGGATGACGGCGGCGGCCGTGATGAGCCCGCCGGTGCGCTGGAGTCCGAAGCGGACCGCCTCCCGGTGGTCGCCGGTGTGGTCGTACTCCTCCTTGATGCGGGAGAGGAGGAACACGCCGTAGTCCATGGAGAGGCCGAAGGCGACGCAGAACATCAGGACCGGGAGCGTCGTCTCGATGGAACCGGAGCTGGTGAAGTCGAGCAGGCCGGAGAGATGGCCGTCCTGGAAGACCCAGACCACCGCGCCGAACATCGCGGTCAGACTGAGCGCGTTGAGCAGCACGGCCTGTACCGGGATCAGCACGCTGCCGGTCAGCAGGAACACCAGCAGCAGGGTGACGATCGCGATGAACGCGGCGGCCCAGGGCAGCCGGTCGCCTATCGCGTCCTTGGAGTCGACGAGGACGGCGGCCGTGCCGGTAACCGAGGTGTCGAACGGGGCGTCCGTGGCGCGCAGTTCACCCACCAGATGCTGGGCGTCCTCGTCCACGGCCTCGCCCTTGGGCTGCACCGTGAAGTAGGCCGCGTCCCCTCGCACCAGGGGTCCGTCCACCCGGCGCACCTCGGGCAGCGCGGCGATCCGCTTCCCGTACTCGGCGTACTGGGTGGCGGTGGCCGGGCCCTCGGCCAGGATTTCCAGACCGCCGCCGGGGCTGCCCGGGAAGCCGTCCCGGATGTGCTGCTGCACGACGTGGGACTCGGCGGTCGAGGGCAGCTGGCGGTCGTCGGCCGTGCCGAACTTCACGCCCAGGAAGGGCAGTCCGAGGACGATGAGACCGGCGGTGGTGGCCAGCGCGAACAGCGGCGCCCTGCGCATCACGAGGGAGGCCATCCGGCCCCAGGCGGCCCCGCCGTCGGCGGGCCGGGGCGCGCCGCGGCGGAACAGGCGCCGCAGGTCCAGGGAGTTGACCCGGTGGCCGAGGAGCACGAGGGCCGCCGGGAGCAGGATCAGGGCGGCGCCGGCGGCCAGCAGGACCACGGCGATGCCGGCGTAGGCGAAGGAGCGCAGGAAGTACTGCGGGAAGAGCAGCATCGCGGCCAGGGACACGGCGACGGTGAGGGAGGAGAAGAGCACCGTGCGCCCGGCGGTGCGCAGGGTGGTGCCGACGGCGGCGCGGGGTGCGGCGCCGGCGGCCAGCTCCTCGCGGAACCGGCGGACGATGAACAGGGCGTAGTCGATGGCGAGGCCGAGGCCGAGGGCCGTCGTCAGGTTCATCGCGAAGACCGAGACGTCGGTGACCTCGGTCAGCCCGCGGAGCACGGCGTTGGTGCCGAGGATCGCGAAGATGCCGACCCCGAGGGGCAGCAGGGCCGCGATCGCGCTGCCGAAGACCATGACGAGCAGCAGCAGGGTCACCGGCAGGGCGATCAGCTCGGCGCGGGTGAGGTCCTCGCGGATGGTCGTCTGCATCTCGTGCCGCACGGCGATGGGTCCGCCGATCTCGACCTCGACGGGCCCGCTCCTGCCCCGGTAGGCGGGCGCGACGCGGTCCAGGGTGTCGGCGGCGGCCGTCTCCTCGCCGGTGATCCGCGCGGCGATCAGCGCCTCGTGCCCGTCCCGGGCCTTGAGCGCGGGGGAACCGGACTGCCAGTAGGAGCCGACGCCGGTGACGCCGGGCTCGGCGGCCAGCCGTGCCGTGATCCGCTTGGCCTCGGCGGTGACCGCCGGGTCGTCCACGGAGGAGGCGCCCGCGTCCAGCAGGAGCAGCAGGTTGGGCTGGGAGGCGGGGAACTCCCGCTCCAGCGCCTTGGTCGCGTACGTCGATTCGGCGGTCGGGTCCTCCCAGCCGCCGCTGCCCAGCCGGTCGGCGACCCCGCTGCCCGCGACCACGGCGAGCGCGGTGACCAGCAGGGCGAGGAGCAGGGAGAGGCGGGGCCGCGCGGTCACGAACCGGGTCCAGCCGCCGAGCCGCGCACCGCTGCCGCCGGTCCCCGCGCCTCCGCTCCCGCCCGCGCCTCCGCTCCCGCCCGCGCCTCCGCTCCCGCCCGCGCCTCCGCTCCCGCCCGCGTCTCCCCCGCCCGCGTCCCCGCTCCCACCCGTACGCGCCGCCGGGCCGGTGTCCGCGCCCGGGTCCGTGACCTCGCGTGTCCCCTCGCGGGGGTGCGCTCCGGGCCCGTCACCCGTGCTGTTGACGTCGGACATGATGCGGTGTCCCCTTCACCCTGACCCTGATGGCCCGCATCCGTGCAGGCAGCATGAGTCGCCCCTTGCCATAGAATTGGCAAACACGAGTCTGCGCTCGCGTTTTCCAAGAATGCGAGTGACCGCTCGTGTTTGTCAATCGCGTCCCGAGAAGCTGGGGATAACCCGTGCCCGAGAATCAGCAGACCGAGGAGTCACCGGCCCCGCAGGAGCGCGCCGAGGAGAAGCCGCGCCGCCGCCAGGCCCGCGGCGAGCGGCGGATCACCCAGCTCCTGGAAGCGGCGGCCTCGGTGTTCTGCCAGACCGGTTACACCGGGGCGAGCACCAACGCGATCGCACGCGAGGCGGGGGTCTCCCCCGGCACGCTCTACCAGTTCTTCCCGAACAAGGAAGCGATCGCGATCGGCCTCAGCGACCGGCTGCTGGAGCACTGGGCCACCTCGCACGGCGAGGCGCTCACCGCGGTGAACACCAGCCTCCCGCTGGACCGGATGCTCGACGCGGTGCTCGACCCGCTGATCGCGTTCAACGTGGAGAACCCCGCCTTCGGGGTCCTGATGCACGCCCCCGACACGCCGGGGCGGATCGTCGAGGAGATCAGCACCCTGCACGGCGCGATCCTCACCCGGGTGGAGGACCTGATCGGGACCCGCCTGCCCGACAGGCCGGCCGACGAGCGCGGCCGTGTCGCGAGCATGACGCTCATGCTCTTCAAGGCGGGCCTCACGCTGATCATGGCCCACGAGGGCGCCGAGCGGGACGCGTACGTCACGGAGCTGAAGACGGTCATGTACCGCTATCTGGAACCCCTCCTCGGGGACGGCGTCACCACCGCCCCCTGAGTCCCGCCGCTCCCTGAGCCCAGCCCCGCCGCCCCCGGCGCCGGTCCACCCCGAGGTCGCTTGGATTCATACCCCCTAGGGGTATAGTCTGGTGAGAGTCGGAGGGAACCCTGGGTTCCCGGAGTCCCCTTCCGCACCTGTACGCAGCACACGCCGCAGCGAGGAGCACGCCATGACCGCCCAGACCGACACCCCGGGTTCCGTCACCACCGTCTACCAGGTGAGCGGAATGAGCTGCGGGCACTGCGAAGGCTCCGTCAGCCGCGAGATCCGCGAGATCCCCGGTGTCGGCTCGGTGAAGGCCGTCGCGGCGACCGGCGAGGTCACCGTCGTCTCCGAGGCCCCGCTCGACGAGGCCGCCGTCCGCGCCGCCGTGGACGAGGCGGGCTTCGAACTCGCCGCCCGGTCCGAGGCCCCGTAGGCCCGTCTCCGCCCGCCCGGGCCCGGACCAGGCAGCCCCGTCCCCGCCCGCCCGGCGGTGACAGGACCCAGCGGTCCGCCCCCCTCTCCTCCGCACCGGGCCGCGCCGACCGGCTGATACCGGCTCCGCGCGGCCCGGCTGATTCCGGGAGCCGGATGATGACCACCGCACCACCCGATATAGCAGGCCGGCCGACCTCCCAGGTCGAGCTGACGATCGGCGGGATGACCTGCGCCTCCTGCGCGGCCCGCGTCGAGAAGAAGCTCAACCGCATGGACGGGGTCACCGCCACCGTCAACTACGCGACGGAGAAGGCCCGCGTCTCGTACCCCCAGGGGGTACAGGTCGCCGATCTGATCGCCACCGTCGTGAAGACCGGCTACACCGCCGAGGAGCCCCCGCCGCCGGAACCGGAGGAGCCCGCGCCGGCCGCCGCCGACGAGGACCCCGAGACGGCCGCCCTGCGCGGCCGGCTCACCGTCTCCGCGCTGCTCGCGCTCCCCGTCGTCCTGCTGTCGATGATCCCGCCGCTCCAGTTCGAGAACTGGCAGTGGCTCGCGCTGACGCTCGCCTCGCCCGTCGTGGTCTGGGGCGGACTGCCCTTCCACCGGGCCGCCCTGACCAACGCCCGGCACGGCGCCGCCACCATGGACACCCTGGTCTCGGTCGGCACCCTCGCCGCGTTCGGCTGGTCCCTGTGGGCACTGTTCTTCGGCGACGCGGGCATGCCGGGCATGCGCGACAGCTTCACGTTCACCGTCTCCCGTACCGACGGAGCATCCACGCTCTATCTGGAGGTCGCCTCCGGGGTCGTCGCCCTCATCCTGCTCGGCCGCTATCTGGAGGCCCGCTCCAAGCGGCGCGCGGGAGCGGCGCTGCGGGCCCTGATGGAGCTGGGCGCCCGGGACGTCACCGTCCTGCGGGACGGCCGCGAGGTACGGGTCCCGGTGGCCAGGCTCGCCGTCGGGGACCGTTTCGTCGTCCGGCCCGGCGAGAAGATCGCCACCGACGGCACGGTGGTCGAGGGCGCCTCGGCCGTCGACGCCTCCATGCTGACCGGCGAGTCCGTACCGGTGGACGTGACCGTCGGGGACACGGTCACCGGCGCCACGGTGAACGCCGGGGGCCGGCTGGTCGTGGAGGCCACCCGGGTCGGCGCCGACACCCAGCTCGCGCGGATGGCCCGGCTGGTGGAGGACGCGCAGAACGGCAAGGCCGAGGTGCAGCGGCTCGCCGACCGGATCTCCGGGGTCTTCGTGCCCGTCGTGCTGCTCATCGCGCTCGGCACCTTCGCGGTCTGGATCGCGGTCACCGGCGAGCCGGCCGCCGCGTTCACCGCCGCCGTCGCGGTGCTGATCATCGCCTGCCCGTGCGCGCTGGGCCTCGCCACCCCGACCGCCCTGATGGTCGGCACCGGCCGGGGCGCCCAGCTCGGCATCCTCATCAAGGGCCCCGAGGTCCTGGAGTCCACCCGGCGCGTCGACACCGTCGTCCTGGACAAGACCGGCACGGTCACGACCGGCCGGATGAGCCTCCAGGAGGTGTACGCAGCCGACGGCACCGCCGAACGGGACCTGCTGCGGCTCGCCGGAGCCCTCGAACACGCCTCCGAGCACCCGGTGGCCCGGGCCGTGGCGGCGGGCGCCCGGGAGCGCGCCGGGGACCTTCCGGCACCCGAGCACTTCGAGAACGTGCCGGGCCGGGGGGTGCGCGGCCGGGTCGAGGGCCACGAGGTCACCGTGGGCCGGTTCCCGGGCCCGCTCCCGGACGAGCTGGCCCGCGCGAAGGACACCGCCGAGGCGGACGGGCGTACGGCCGTCGTGGTCACCCTGGACGGCGCGGCGGTGGGCGTCCTGACCGTCGCGGACACGATCAAGGAGACCAGCGCCGAGGCCGTACGCGAGCTGCGGGCCCTCGGGCTCACGCCGGTCCTGCTCACCGGGGACAACCGGGCGGTCGCCGAGGCGGTGGCGCGGGCGGTCGGCATCGACGTGGACCGGGTGTTCGCCGAGGTGCTGCCCGAGGACAAGGTGGCCGTGGTCGAGCGGCTCCGCGCCGAGGGGCGCAGCGTCGCCATGGTGGGCGACGGGGTCAACGACGCGGCGGCGCTCGCCACCGCCGACCTGGGCCTGGCGATGGGCACCGGCACGGACGCGGCGATCGAGGCGAGTGATCTGACGCTGGTGCGCGGGGACCTGCGGGTGGCGGCGGACGCGATCCGGCTGGCCCGCAGGACCCTGTCCACGATCCGGGGGAACCTGGTCTGGGCGTTCGGCTACAACGTGGCCGCGCTGCCGCTGGCCGCCGCCGGGCTGCTGAACCCGATGATCGCGGGGGCGGCGATGGCCTTTTCGTCCGTGTTCGTGGTGACGAACAGCCTGCGGCTCCGCGCATTCTCGTGACGACGGAGTTAAGAGTCCCCCTAGAGTCCAACGGCAGCCTCACATAAGCTCTTCACAAGGCTCGCGCATCTTCCTTACGCTGGGACCTCGATTCCCGTATCGGGGCTCTTGCCGAACTTCAGGACATATGCAAGAGACGCAGATCACAGTGATGTGAACGTAACCATCGAAGGGGTTCGTGAGTCTAAGTTGGCGATGTCAGAAGCGTCTTGGGGGGCGTGACTGACATCTGGGGATGTCTTGGGGGACGTTCCCGGAAATTGCGTCGCCGGGGCGCGTACAGCGGGGAGCTTTGAGCGGCCCTCCCGATCCGTACGGGTCCCGGCAGATCGCAACGCACCGCCCGTAACACGAGCACCACACAACGCACCACCGTGGCATGACGAGTTCCGCTCGCCGTGCTCACCGTCGGCCTCGTGCCGGCACACAGCGATTCAGGCGCTGTCCCATAGACGCCCGGCCGGATCCCGTGGGGGGAATCCGCACCGGGACAAGGAAAGCGCCCTGACTGCCGGCCCGTGGGGGGACCAGTAGCAGGGCGCTTTCCGTTTTGCTGTTCTCTGTCCGGACCTCGGCAGGCCTGGGCCTCAAGGGGCCCGGACCTCAGCAGACCCGGCCTCCGCGTACGGAACCCGGCGGGCGGGCGCTCCGGACACGGGCTCAGCGGGCCCCGCGGACGGGGCCCGGCCGGCTCGTGACGGTGTCAGCGGCTCTCGACCGGCACGAAGTCGCGCTCGACGACACCCGTGTAGATCTGGCGGGGGCGGCCGATGCGGGAGCCGGGCTCCTTGATCATCTCGTGCCACTGGGCGATCCAGCCCGGCAGCCGGCCGAGGGCGAACAGGACCGTGAACATCTCGGTCGGGAAGCCCATGGCCCGGTAGATCAGGCCGGTGTAGAAGTCGACGTTCGGATAGAGGTTGCGCGAGACGAAGTAGTCGTCGGAGAGCGCGTGCTCCTCCAGCTTGAGCGCGATGTCCAGCAGCTCGTCGGACTTGCCGAGAGCGGACAGCACGTCGTGCGCGGCGGCCTTGATGATCTTCGCGCGCGGGTCGAAGGACTTGTACACCCGGTGGCCGAAGCCCATCAGGCGGACGCCGTCCTCCTTGTTCTTCACCTTGCGGATGAAGGAGTCGACGTCGCCGCCGTTGGCCTGGATGCCTTCCAGCATCTCCAGGACCGACTGGTTGGCGCCGCCGTGCAGCGGGCCCCACAGGGCGGAGATGCCGGCGGAGATCGAGGCGAACATGTTCGCCTGCGAGGAACCGACCAGACGCACGGTGGAGGTCGAACAGTTCTGCTCGTGGTCCGCGTGCAGGATGAGCAGCTTGTCGAGGGCGGAGACGACGACGGGGTCGAGGTCGTACTCCTGCGCGGGGACCGAGAAGGTCATGCGCAGGAAGTTCTCCACGTACCCGAGGTCGTTGCGCGGGTAGACGAAGGGGTGGCCGATCGACTTCTTGTACGCGTACGCCGCGATCGTGGGCAGCTTCGCGAGCAGCCGGATCGTGGAGAGGTTGCGCTGCTTCTCGTCGAACGGGTTGTGGCTGTCCTGGTAGAAGGTGGACAGCGCCGAGACGACCGACGACAGCATCGCCATCGGGTGGGCGTCGCGCGGGAAGCCGCGGTAGAAGTTCTTGACGTCCTCGTGCAGCAGGGTGTGCTGCGTGATCTCGTTCTTGAAGGTGGAGAGCTCGTCGATGTCCGGAAGCTCGCCGTTGATCAGCAGGTAGGCCACCTCAAGGAAGGTGGAACGCTCGGCAAGCTGCTCGATCGGGTAACCGCGGTACCGGAGGATGCCCTGCTCACCGTCGAGATAGGTGATCGCGGATTTATAGGCGGCGGTGTTGCCGTACCCGCTGTCCAGCGTCACCAGACCGGTCTGGGCTCGGAGCTTGCCGATGTCGAAGCCCTTGTCGCCGACGGTGCTGTCGATCACCGGGTAGGTGTACTCGCCATCGCCGTACCGCAGTACTACAGAGTTGTCGCTCACGTCATCCCTCACCGACGTTGTGCCTCTTCTTCGAGGTGCCCTGACTGTCTCTACCATCCCCCATTTGGCCCTGGAGAGTGCACTCGGGGTCGACCATTGGGCCTATTGGCGGCACTCAGTGCCGCCAACCTGCTCATCCTGCCCCGTCCGCCGCGCATCTGGAAGGTCTCTGTGACCTTCGTGACTCATTTGATCGATCATTTTTTGCGTTCCCCCGCTTCGGGGGCCGGAGAAGCTTCCGGCCGGGCGCCGGAGAGCCGGAAGTCCAGGGCCGTGCACCGGCGTCCCGCCGACACCGTACGCACCGCCTGGCCTATCGCCTTGCGCGAACCGACGAGGACGACCAGCTTCTTGGCGCGGGTCACCGCCGTGTAGAGCAGATTGCGCTGGAGCATCATCCACGCGCTGGTGGTGACCGGGATCACCACCGCCGGGTATTCGCTGCCCTGGGAGCGGTGGATGGTCAGCGCGTACGCGTGGGCCAGCTCGTCCAGTTCGTCGAACTCGTAGGCCACTTCCTCGTCCTCGTCGGTGCGCACCGTCAGGCGCTGCTCGACCGGATCGAGGGAGGTGACGACGCCGACCGTGCCGTTGAAGACGCCGTTCTCACCCTTCTCGTAGTTGTTGCGGATCTGGGTGACCTTGTCGCCGACCCGGAAGACGCGGCCGCCGAAACGCTTCTCGGCGAGGTCGGGGCGGCCGGGGGTGATGGCCTGCTGCAACAGGCCGTTGAGATGGCCGGCGCCCGCCGGGCCGCGGTGCATCGGCGCGAGGACCTGGATGTCGCGGCGCGGGTCGAGGCCGAACCTGGCCGGAATGCGGCGGGCCGCCACATCCACCGCGAGCCGGCCCGCCTCCTCCGTGTCGTCCTCCACGAAGAGGAAGAAGTCCTTCATGCCGTCGGTGAGCGGGTGCTGCCCGGAGTTGATCCGGTGCGCGTTGGTCACCACGCCGGACTGCTGGGCCTGGCGGAAGACCCGGGTGAGCCGGACCGCCGGGACGGGGCCGCGCTCCGCGAGCAGGTCGCGCAGCACCTCGCCGGCGCCGACGCTCGGCAACTGGTCCACATCGCCCACGAAAAGCAGGTGCGCGCCCGGGGGCACCGCCTTGACCAGCTTGTTGGCGAGCAGCAGGTCGAGCATGGAGGCCTCGTCCACGACGACCAGATCGGCGTCCAGCGGGCGGTCCTTGTCGTACGCCGCGTCGCCGCCCGGCTTCAGCTCCAGCAGGCGGTGCACGGTGGACGCGTCGGCTCCGGTCAGCTCGGACAGCCGCTTCGCCGCCCGGCCGGTGGGCGCGGCGAGGACCACCTTGGCGCGCTTGGCGCGGGCCAGCTCCACGATCGAGCGGACGGTGAACGACTTGCCGCAGCCCGGGCCGCCGGTGAGCACGGCGACCTTCTCGGTGAGCGCGAGCCGGACGGCCGCCTCCTGCTCGGGGGCCAGCTCCGCGCCCGTACGCCCCTTCAGCCAGGCGAGCGCCTTGTCCCAGGCCACGTCACGGAAGCCGGGCATCCGGTCGCGGTCGGTGCGCAGCAGGCGGGTCACCTGGGCGGCGAGGGACAGCTCGGCGCGGTGGAAGGGCACCAGATAGACGGCGGTCACCGGCTCGCCGCCGGCCGGGCCCGGCACCTTCTCGCGGACCACCCCGGGGTCCTCGCCCTCCTCGGCCGGGGCGGCCAGCTCGGCCAGGCACTCGATGACCAGGCCGGTGTCGACCTGGAGCAACTTCACCGCGTCCGCGATCAGTTGCTCCTCGGGGAGATAGCAGTGGCCCTGGTCGGTGGACTGGGACAGCGCGTACTGAAGGCCGGCCTTGACGCGCTCCGGGCTGTCGTGCGGGATGCCGACGGACCGGGCGATCTTGTCGGCAGTGAGGAAGCCGATGCCCCAGACGTCGGCCGCCAGGCGGTAGGGCCGGTTCTTCACGACGGAGATCGACGCGTCGCCGTACTTCTTGTAGATGCGCACCGCGATCGAGGTGGAGACCTCCACCGTCTGGAGGAAGAGCATGACCTCCTTGATCGCCTTCTGCTCCTCCCAGGCGTCGGCGATACGCCCGGTGCGCTTGGGGCCGAGGCCGGGGACCTCGATGAGGCGCTTGGGCTCCTCCTCGATGATCCGCAGGGTGTCGAGCCCGAAGTGCTGGGTGATGCGGTCGGCGAAGACCGGGCCGATGCCCTTGACGAGCCCGGAGCCGAGATAGCGGCGGATGCCCTGGACGGTGGCGGGGAGGACCGTCGTGTAGTTCTCCACCGTGAACTGCTTGCCGTACTGGGGGTGGGAGCCCCAGCGGCCCTCCATCCGCAGCGACTCGCCGACCTGCGCGCCGAGGAGCGCTCCGACGACGGTCAGCAGGTCGCCGGCGCCGCGGCCGGTGTCGACCCGGGCGACCGTGTAACCACTCTCCTCGTTGGCATACGTGATGCGTTCGAGCACGCCTTCCAGCGTGGCGAGCCGCCGCTCGCCCTGCTGCTCTGCCCCCGCCGGTTTGGACATGATCCGACGGTACCGCCCGCCTCCGACAGCCCCGCCGCGGCTGTGGACAACCCCGCCCGAACGGGGCGGGCGGCCCGGGAGACGGGCCTGCCTGATCCGGCGGGCGCTGTCGCCCCGCTCTCCTCCTCCCGTTCATCACGATCCGGTTGCGGGATGGGTCCGGGGGGTTGCCCGACGCCCGTGTAATCGATTCCAATCCTCCGTGTAATCGATTCCACGAGGAGGTGGAGCGACGATGGCGAGCATCAAGGACGTTGCCGCCGAGGCAGGCGTGTCCGTCGCCACGGTCTCGCGGGTGCTGAACGACCATCCGTCGGTCAGCGAGGAGGCGCGCGCCCGCGTGCTGGCCGCCGTACGGAGCCTCGGCTACCGCCCGAACGCCGTCGCCCGCTCCCTGCGCACCGACCAGACCCGCACGCTCGGCCTGGTCATCAGCGACGTGCTCAACCCGTACTTCACCGAACTGGCCCGCTCCGTCGAGGAGGAGGCCCGCGCGCTCGGCTACAGCGTCATCATCGGCAACGCCGACGAGCGGCCCGACCTCCAGGACCACCACGTACGCACTTTGCTGGACCGGCGTATCGACGGCCTGCTGGTCTCCCCCACCGACGGCGGCTCCCCCGGCATGCTGGACGCCGCCCGCGCGGGCACGCCGATGGTCTTCGTGGACCGCTGGCTCCCCGGCCTGGACGTGCCGGTGGTCCGGGCGGACGGACGCGCGGCCGTCCGGGACCTGGTCGCCCATCTGCACGGGCTCGGCCACCGCAGGCTCGCCATCATCGCCGGGCCCGCCGCCACCACGACCGGCAGCGAGCGCGTCCAGGCCTTCCGCGAGGCGCTCGCCGCGTACGGGATCGCGCTGCCCGACGCCTACATCGGGCAGGGCGACTTCCAGGCGGAGAGCGGGCGCCGCGCCACCGAGGGTTTCCTCGACCTGGCCGAGCCGCCCGAGGTCGTCTTCGCCGCGGACAACCTGATGGCGCTCGGCGCGCTGGACGCGGTCCGCGCGCGCGGGCTGCGCGTCCCCGAGGACATCGCGCTCGCCGCGTTCGACGACATCCCGTGGTTCGTGCACACCGATCCGCCGGTCACCGCGATCGCCCAGCCGACGGGCGAGTTGGGCCGGGCGGCGGTGCGCGCCCTGATCGACCGCATCGAGGGACGGACCCCCCGGTCCGTCACCCTCCCTGCCCGCCTCGTCGTCCGCCGCTCCTGCGGGGAGCCGGGGGGTGCCGGGCAGGGCCCCGGCGAGTCGGTGGCCGTCGGGCAGGAGCCCGGCGAGGCCGCACCCCGGCAGGCACCCGCGCAGTCCGCCCCCGTGCGGTCCGCCCCCGCTCGGCAACCCGCGGCACCGCGGGCCCCCGCATCCCAGTCCCCCGCCGCCCAGTCCCCCGTACGAAGGAGTCAGTCGTGAGTGATCAGGGCGTGTTCGTGGGTGGGCACCGGGAGTTGTTGCGTATCGAGGGCATACGCAAGACCTTTCCCGGGGTGGTCGCGCTCGACGGTGTCGACTTCGATCTGCGCCGTGGTGAGGTGCACGTGCTGCTCGGCGAGAACGGCGCGGGCAAGAGCACGCTGATCAAGATGCTCTCCGGCGCCTACCGTCCCGACGCGGGGCGGATCCTCGTCGACGGCGAGGAGGTGCGCATCCACGGGGCGCAGGACTCCGAGCGGCTCGGGATCGCCACCATCTACCAGGAGTTCAACCTGGTCCCCGATCTCACGGTCGCCGAGAACATCTTCCTGGGCCGGCAGCCGCGCCGCCTCGGGCTGATCGACCGCAAGCGGATGGAGGCGGACGCGGCGGAGCTGTTGGAGCGCGTCGGCGTCGACGTGTCCCCGCGTGCCCGGGTGCGTGAACTGGGCGTCGCCCGGCTCCAGATGGTCGAGATCGCCAAGGCGCTGAGCCTGCAGGCACGCGTCCTGATCATGGACGAGCCGACCGCCGTACTCACCTCGGAGGAGGTCGACAAGCTCTTCCGGATCGTGCGCGGGCTGCGCGAGGACGGCGTCGGCGTCGTCTTCATCACCCACCACCTGGACGAGATCGCCGCCCTCGGCGACCGGGTCACGGTCATCCGCGACGGCCGCAGCGTCGGCCAGGTGCCCGCGTCCACGCCCGAGGACGAACTCGTCCGGCTGATGGTCGGCCGCTCCATCGAACAGCAGTACCCGCGCGAACGGCCGGACACCGGAAGCGCGTTGCTGATCGTGGAGGGGCTGACCCGGGACGGGGTGTTCCACGACGTGAGTTTCGAGGTGCGGGCCGGTGAGGTCGTCGGCATCGCGGGACTCGTGGGGGCGGGGCGTACCGAGGTGGCCCGTGCCGTCTTCGGCGCCGACCCCTACGACAGCGGGTCCGTGAAGGTCGCCGGGACCGGCCTGCGCCGGGGTGACGTGAACGCGGCGCTGGAGGCGGGCATCGGGCTGGTGCCCGAGGACCGCAAGGGCCAGGGGCTCGTCCTGGACGCTTCCGTCGAGGAGAACCTCGGCCTGGTCACGCTGCGCTCCGCGACGCACGGCGGACTCGTCGACCTCAAGGGCCAGCGCACCGCCGCCGCGCGGATCGCGAAGCAGCTCGGCGTCCGGATGGCCGGACTCGGCCAGCACGTGCGCACCCTGTCCGGCGGCAACCAGCAGAAGGTCGTCATCGGCAAGTGGCTGCTCGCCGACACCAAGGTGCTGATCCTCGACGAGCCGACGCGCGGGATCGACGTCGGCGCCAAGGTCGAGATCTACCAGCTCGTCAACGAACTGACGGCCGCCGGTGCCGCCGTCCTGATGATCTCCAGCGACCTGCCCGAGGTGCTCGGCATGAGCGACCGGGTCCTGGTGATGGCGCAGGGCCGGATCGCGGGCGAACTCGGCGCCGGCCAGGCGACCCAGGACGCCGTGATGGCCCTGGCCGTCAGCACCCCCACCGCCGCGCGGCAGCACGCGGACGGGCGCACCCCCTCCCCCGCGCACCGGACCGCGGACGAGAACCGGAACGACCACGGCCACGGCCAAGACCACGAGAACGAGAACGAGAACGACAAGGAGGCCCCCCGTGGCCACTGACACGCAACCGAGCACAGCGGGCGCGGGCGGCGCCTCCGCGGTCCGCCGCCTCCTGCTCGACAACGGGGCGCTCACCGCGCTCATCGTCCTCGTCATCGCGATGTCGGCCCTGTCCGGGGACTTCCTGACGACGGACAACCTGCTGAACATCGGCGTCCAGGCGGCCGTCACCGCCATCCTCGCCTTCGGCGTGACCTTCGTCATCGTCTCGGCGGGCATCGACCTGTCGGTCGGCTCGGTCGCCGCCCTGTCGGCGACCGTCCTCGCCTGGACGGCCACCTCGGAGGGCATACCGGTCTGGATCGCCGTGCTCCTCGCGGTCGCCACCGGCATCGCCTGCGGCCTGGTCAACGGCGTGCTGATCGCGTACGGGAAGCTGCCGCCGTTCATCGCGACGCTCGCCATGCTGTCGGTGGGCCGCGGTCTGTCCCTGGTGATCTCCCAGGGCAGCCCGATCGCCTTCCCCGACTCGGTCTCGCACCTCGGGGACACGCTCGGCGGCTGGCTGCCGGTGCCGGTCCTCGTCATGGTCGTCATGGGCCTGCTGACCGCGCTCGTCCTGGGCCGTACGTACATCGGCCGCTCCATGTACGCGATCGGCGGCAACGAGGAGGCGGCGCGTCTGTCGGGTCTGCGCGTCAGGAAGCAGAAGCTCGCCATCTACGCCCTGTCCGGGCTGTTCGCCGCCGCGGCGGGCATCGTGCTCGCCTCCCGGCTCTCCTCCGCGCAGCCCCAGGCCGCGCAGGGCTACGAACTCGACGCCATCGCGGCCGTCGTCATCGGCGGTGCCTCGCTGGCCGGCGGCACCGGCAAGGCGTCCGGCACGCTCGTCGGCGCGCTGATCCTCGCGGTGCTGCGCAACGGCCTCAACCTCCTGTCCGTGTCGGCGTTCTGGCAGCAGGTCGTCATCGGTGTGGTGATCGCGCTGGCCGTGCTCCTCGACACCGTGCGGCGCAAGGCGGGGGCGGCTCCGGCGGCCGGGGGCGCCTCGGGCGGCGACCGGCGCAAGCAGGCGGCGACGTATGTGATCGCGGCCGTGGTCGCGGCGGCGGTCGTCGGCGCGATGTCCTTCGTGCACGGCGGCTCGTCCACCTCGGCCACCCAGAAGGTCGGTCTGTCGCTGTCCACGCTGAACAACCCCTTCTTCGTGCAGATCAGGGCGGGCGCGCAGCAGGAGGCGAAGAAGCGCGGGGTGGACCTGACCGTCACCGACGCGCAGAACGACGCCTCGCAGCAGGCCAACCAGCTCCAGAACTTCACCAGTTCGGGGCTCGGTTCGATCATCGTGAACCCGGTGGACTCGGACGCGGCGGGCCCCTCGGTGCGCGCCGCGAACAAGGCGGACATCCCCGTCGTCGGCGTGGACCGGGGCGTCAACAAGGCGAAGACGGCCGCGCTGGTCGCCTCCGACAACATCGCGGGCGGCAAGCTGGGCGCGAAGGCGCTGGCGGAGAAGCTGGGCGGCAAGGGCAGGATCGTGATCCTCCAGGGTCTGGCCGGCACCTCCGCGAGCCGCGAGCGCGGGTCCGGTTTCGCCGCCGGCCTTAAGGCCTACCCGGGCATCAAGGTGGTCGCCCGGCAGCCCGCGGACTTCGACCGCACCAAGGGCCTCGACGTGATGACGAACCTGCTCCAGGCGCACCCCGACATCGACGGCGTCTTCGCCGAGAACGACGAGATGGCGCTCGGCGCGGTCAAGGCCCTCGGCGCCAAGGCCGGCAAGTCCGTCGCCGTCATCGGCTTCGACGGCACCCCCGACGGCCTGAAGGCGGTCTCCGCGGGCACGCTGTACGCGTCCGTCGCCCAGCAGCCCAAGGAGCTGGGCCGGATCGCGGTGGACAACGCGCTGCGGGCCGCCGAGGGCAAGAAGGTCCAGGAGACGGTGAAGGTGCCGGTGAAGGTCGTCACGAAGGAGAACGTCGCCGGGTTCGGCGGCTGACCTCGGGGGGAGTCCGGTGGCTGACACGGGGACGAGTTCGGCGGCTGGCACCGCGGTGGGTCCGGAGCTGACACCGGGCCGGGTCCGGCGGGCGGGACGAGCCGGCCGCCGGACCTGTCCTCACGTACGCCGGCCTCACGTCCCCCGGCCGCGCCGGCGTCCTCACGCACCCCGGCCCGACCCACCCGACCTCCGCTCACTCGCCCATCCGACCTCGACCCACCCGTCCTCGACTCATCTGCGCAGGGAGACAGTTCATGTACGACTACGACCTTCTGGTCGTGGGATCGGCCAACGCCGATCTGGTGGTCCGGGTCGAACGGCGGCCGGCCGCGGGCGAGACGGTGCTCGGCTCCGACCTCGTCGTCCACCCGGGCGGGAAGGGCGCCAACCAGGCGGTCGCCGCCGCCCGGCTCGGGGCGCGCACGGCGCTGCTGGCGCGGGTCGGCGACGACGGGCACGGCCGGCTGCTGCTGGACGCGCAGCGCGCGGCCGGTGTCGACACGGTCGGCGTGCTCGTCGGCGGCGCCCCGACCGGCGTCGCGCTGATCACGGTGGACCCTTCCGGGGACAACAGCATCGTGGTGTCCCCGGGCGCAAACGGCCGCCTCGCCCCCGAGGACGTACGGGCCGCCGGGAGCCTCTTCCAGGCGTCCCGGGTGGTGTCGGCCCAGCTGGAGATCCCGCTGGAGACGGTCGTCCAGGTCGTACGGAGTCTCGCGGACGGCGGCCGGTTCGTACTGAACCCGTCGCCGCCGCGCCCGCTGCCCCGCGAGGTGCTCGCCGCCTGTGACCCGCTGATCGTGAACGAGCACGAGGCGCGGGTGATCGCCGGTGACGGCCTCGGGGACTCCCCGGAGGACTGGGCGAGGGCGCTGCTCGCGCTCGGCCCGCGTTCGGTGGTGATCACGCTGGGTGCGGCGGGCGCGCTGGTGGCGGAGCGGGCGGGCGCCCGGGTCCGGGTCCCGTCGGTGCCGGTCGAGGCCGTGGACACGACGGGCGCGGGTGACGCGTTCACCGCCGCGCTGGCCTGGCGGCTGGGGCGCGGCGAGTCCCTGACGGAGGCCGCCGGGTACGCGGCGCGGGTCGGGGCGGTCGCGGTCACCCGGGCCGGGGCGCAGGAGTCCTTCCCGACCGCCGAGGAGGTGGCCGCCCGGTGAAGCGGGCCGGAATCCTGAACCGTCATCTGGCGGGCGCGATCGCCGAGTTGGGGCACGGGGACGGGGTGCTGGTGTGCGACGCGGGGCTGCCCGTCCCGGCGGGGCCGCGCCTGGTCGACCTGGCGTTCCGGGCGGGCGTGCCGTCCTTCGCGGAGGTACTGGACGGGCTGCTGGCCGAACTGGTGGCGGAGGGCGGCACGGCGGCACGCGAGATACGCGGGGCGAATCCGGCGGCGGCAGAGCTGCTGGAGACCCGGTTGCCCGGCCTCGAACTGGTCGGCCACGAGGAGCTGAAGTCCCTCGCGGCGACCGCGCGCCTCGTGGTCCGCACGGGCGAGGCCACGCCGTACGCGAACGTGCTGCTGCGGTGTGGGGTGTTCTTCTGACCCGGCGTGGTCTTCCGACCGGGCGCGTTCTTCCGACCGGGCGCGCTCTTCCGACCTGGCGTGTTCTCCCGGCCTCGCGGCGGTGACACGCGCGGGCGGTGCCCGGGAAAGGGCGGGCAGCGACCGGCGAACGGCGGGCGCCGCTCGCGGCGAGCGCGTCCGGGGCGGGCTCGGCGGAAATGTTTCGAGGGGCCCGGTCCGTCGACCGAGCCCCTCGGGTTTCCCCTCCGTATCAGAACCCCGCGATCCCCCCAGATCCCCCCCAGGTGTCCTGATGCCAAGTACGACCCGCCAAGTGCGGGAAGGGTTGCACGGACTTCCGAAGTTTTTTTCCCGGGGGCCGGAACCGCTGGTCAGACGGCGTGCGCCAGGAAGCGGACCGCCGTTTCGGCGAGCACCTCGTGGCCGTCGCGGGCCCACAGGGCGTCGTTGAAGAGTTCCACCTCGACGGGCCCGGTGTACCCGGCCGCCTCGACGTACCCGCGCCACTCCCGGAAGTCGATCGCGCCGTCGCCGAGTTGACCGCGTCCGTTGAGGACGCCCTCGGGCAGCGGCGTCGTCCAGTCGGCGAGCTGGAAGGTGTGGATGCGGCCGGTGGCGCCCGCGCGGGCGATCTGCGCGGGCGCCGTGTCGTCCCACCAGAGGTGGTACGTGTCGACGGCGACGCCCACCTGTTCGGCGGGGAACCGTTCGGCGAGGTCGAGGGCCTGCGCGAGGGTGGAGACCACGCAGCGGTCGGCGGCGAACATCGGGTGCAGCGGTTCGATGGCGAGACGCACGCCCCGCGCGGCGGCGTACGGGCCCAGCTCGCCGAGCGCGTCGGCGATCCGCTCGCGGGCGCCGCGCAGGTCCTTCGAGCCCGCCGGCAGTCCGCCCGACACCAGGACCAGGGTGTCCGTGCCCAGGGTGGCGGCCTCGTCGACCGCGGCGCGGTTGTCGTCCAGGGCCGCCGCCCGCTCGGCCGGGTCGAGGGCGGTGAGGAAGCCGCCCCGGCACAGCGTGGTCACGGTCAGACCGGCGTCGCGGACCAGTGCGGCCGCCGCCCCGACGCCGTACGCCCGGACGGGTTCGCGCCAGAGGCCGACCCCTCGGACGCCGAGCGCCAGGCAGGACTTGACGAGGTCGGGCAGGGAGAGCTGCTTGACCGTCATCTGGTTGACGGAGAACCGGTCGAGGCCGTTCACGAGGTCACCCCGTAGACGGCCAGCAGGCTCTTCATCCGGGTCTCGGCGCGCTCCGGGTCGGGGAACAGGCCGAGCCCGTCGGCCAGTTCGTAGACGCGGGCGAGGTGCGGCAGGGAGCGGGCCGACTGGAGTCCGCCGACCATCGTGAAGTGCTCCTGGTGACCGGCGAGCCAGGCCAGCAGGACGACACCGGTCTTGTAGAAGCGGGTCGGGGGCTGGAACAGGTGGCGGGACAACTCCACGGTGGGGTCGAGGAGTTCGCGGAAGCCCTTGGCGTCGCCGGTGTCCAGGACGCGTACGGCCTGTGCGGCGACCGGGCCGAGCGGGTCGAAGATGCCGAGCAGGGCGTGGCTGAAGCCTTGCTCGTCGCCCGCGATCAGCTCGGGGTAGTTGAAGTCGTCGCCGGTGTAGCAGCGGACGCCGTCCGGGAGGCGGCGGCGCAGTTCGACCTCGCGGCGGGCGTCCAGCAGGGACACCTTGACGCCGTCCACCTTGTCCGGGTGAGCGGCGATGACCTGGAGGAACACCTCGGTCGCCGCGTCGAGGCGGTCCGCGCCCCAGTAGCCCTCCAGGGCCGGGTCGAACATCGGGCCGAGCCAGTGCAGGATCACCGGCTCGGCGGCCTGGCGGAGCAGGTGGCCGTAGACGTCGAGATAGTCCTCGGGTCCGCCGGCCGTCGCCGCGAGCGCGCGGGAGGCCATCAGGATCGCCTGGGCGCCCGACTCCTCGACGAGGGCGAGCTGTTCCTCGTACGCGGCCCGGACCTCCGCGAGAGTGGCGGGGCCGTCGAGCTGGTCGGTGCCGACACCGCAGGCGATGGCGCCGCCGGCGGCGCGGGCCTCGGCGGCGGAGCGGCGGATCAGCTCGGCGGCGGACGGCCAGTCCAGGCCCATGCCGCGCTGCGCGGTGTCCATCGCCTCGGCGACCCCGAGGCCGTGGGACCACAGGTGGCGGCGGAAGGCGAGGGTGGCGTCCCAGTCGACGGCGGCGGGCCCGCCGGGCGAGACGTCGGCGTACGGATCGGCGACGACGTGCGCGGCCGAGAAGACGGTACGGGAGACGAGGGGCGCGCCGCCGGGGAGGACGGCGAGGGGGTCGGTGCGCGGCTCGTAGGTGCGCGGGCGGCCGTCGGCGCCGGGGAGTCGGATGGTCACAGCGTGATCTCCGGTACGGCGAGACGGCGGCCCTCGGCCGAGGACTTCAGGCCCAGTTCGGCGAGCTGCACTCCGCGGGCGCCGGCCAGCAGGTCCCAGTGGTAGGGGGCGTCCGTGTAGACGTGCCGCAGGAACAGCTCCCACTGGGCCTTGAAGCCGTTGTCGAACTCGGCGTTGTCGGGGACCTCCTGCCACTGGTCGCGGAAGGAGTAGGTGGCCGGGATGTCCGGGTTCCAGACGGGCTTGGGGGTCGTGGCGCGGTGCTGGACCCGGCAGTTGCGCAGTCCGGCGACGGCCGATCCCTCGGTGCCGTCGACCTGGAACTCCACCAGTTCGTCGCGGTTGACGCGTACCGCCCAGGAGGAGTTGATCTGGGCGATCGCGCCGCCCTCCAGCTCGAAGATGCCGTAGGCGGCGTCGTCGGCGGTGGCGTCGTAGGGCTTGTCCCGCTCGTCCCAGCGCTGCGGCACGTGGGTGGCGGTGAGCGCCTGCACCGAGGTGACCCGGCCGAACAGCTCGTGCAGGACGTACTCCCAGTGCGGGAACATGTCCACGACGATGCCGCCGCCGTCCTCGGAGCGGTAGTTCCACGAGGGGCGCTGGGCCTGCTGCCAGTCGCCCTCGAAGACCCAGTAGCCGAACTCCCCGCGCACCGACAGCACACGGCCGAAGAAGCCGCCGTCCAGCAGCCGCTTGAGCTTGAGCAGGCCGGGGAGGAAGAGCTTGTCCTGGACGACGCCGTGCTTGACGCCGGCGGTGTGCGCGAGGCGGGCGAGTTCGAGGGCGCCTTCGAGGCCGGTGGAGGTCGGCTTCTCGGTGTAGACGTGCTTGCCGGCGGCGATCGCCTTGCGCAGCGCCTCCTCGCGGGCGGAGGTGACCTGGGCGTCGAAGTACAGCTCGACGTCCGGGTCGGCGAGGACCGCGTCGAGATCGGTCGACCAGTGGTCGAGGCCGTGCCGCTCGGCGAGGGCCCGCAGGGCGGCTTCGCGGCGGCCGACGAGGACGGGTTCGGGCCACAGCACGGTGCCGTCGCCCAGGTCGAGTCCGCCCTGCTCGCGCAGGGCGAGGATCGAGCGGACGAGGTGCTGGCGGTAGCCCATGCGCCCCGTCACGCCGTTCATGGCGATACGCACCGTCTTGCGTGTCACGTCGTTCCCTTCGTACGCGTCGGGCGCCGCGCCCGCTCGGCAAGAGCGTGACAGCAAGCGCTTTCTATGCGGGGAGAAGCTAGCCTCTGTGCACTGGTCGGGACAAGGGTGTCTCGGGGGCGAGTTGTTCGGGGCGGCCGGGTGGTTGTGGGGGTCGTAAGGTCTGCACGGGCCCTGGACCTCGGGGCTTGGGCCTCGCGGCTGGACCTCGGGGCTTGGAGCTTGCCCCCTGAAGCCTGGACCTCTGGCTCGGCCGCGGGGCGTGACATGGCAGGACGCCGCACGGCGCCGCACGAGGACGTAACCGCCGTACGGCGGGACGGCTCGACCGCCGCACGACGAGGTACGGCAGGACGATGTGACCGCCGCACGACGAGGTGTGGCGGGACGCGCGACCGGAATGACCGGAGGACGACGAGATGACGGTGACCCTGGCGGACGTGGCGGCCCGCGCGCAGGTCTCTCCCGCGACGGTGTCGCGCGTGCTGAACGGGAACTATCCCGTGGCCTCCGCGACCCGGGAGCGGGTGCTGCGCGCGGTGGACGAGCTGGACTACGTGCTGAACGGTCCCGCCAGTTCCCTGGCCGCCGCGACCTCCGACCTCGTCGGCATCCTGGTCAACGACATCGCCGACCCCTTCTTCGGGGTCATGGCCGCCGCGATCCAGTCCGAGATCGGCGGTCCCGGGGGTCGCGCGGGCGGGGAGCGGCTCGGGGTCGTGTGCAACACCGGCGGCTCCCCGGAGCGCGAACTCACCTACCTCACGCTCCTTCAGCGCCAACGCGCCGCAGCGGTGGTCCTCACCGGCGGGGCGATCGAGAACGCGGGGCACGCCGCGGCCGTCGCCGCGAAGCTGCGCCGGCTGGCGGAGGCGGGGACCCGGGTGGTGCTGTGCGGACGGCCGCCCATGCCGGACGCGCCGGAGGCGATCGCGCTCACCTTCGACAACCGTGGCGGCGGCCGGCAGCTCACCGGCCATCTGCTCGGCCTCGGTCACCGGCGGCTCGGCTACATCGCGGGCCCCGAGGAGCGGACGACGACGCGTCACCGGCTGGAGGGACACCGGGCCGCGCTCGCCGCGCAGGGTGTCGAGGACGCTCCGCGGCTGACCGTGCACGGCCGCTACGACCGCCGTTCCGGTTACGAGGCGACCCTCGAACTCCTGCGCCGTGAACCGGAATTGACCGCTGTCGTCGCCGCGAACGACACGGTGGCGCTGGGTGCCTGCGCGGCGCTGCGCGACTCCGGGCTGCGCATCCCGGAGGACGTGTCCGTGGTGGGCTTCGACGACCTGCCGTTCAGCGTCGACGCGGTACCGGCCCTGACGACCGTACGACTTCCGCTGTCCGAGGCGGGTGCGCGGGCGGGCCGGGTCGCCATGGGCCGCGAGGAGCCGCCGCCGGGCGGGATCGCCACGGTGCGGGGGGAGTTGATGGTGCGGGGGTCCAGCGGGGCTCCCCGGGGATGACACTCCCCCCGGCGCCCTGGAGGAGCTTTCCGGCGCCCTGGAGGGGCTTCCCGGCGTCCCGGGCGAGGCCTTGGTCGGCCGCCGCGCAGGACGTAGGGTCCCGCCCATGAAACTGGCGTTCTCCACTCTCGGTGTGCCCGGGCTGCCCGTCGCGGATGTCGTCCAGCTTGCCGTGGCGCACGGCTATCAGGGGGTGGAACTGCGGGCGCACCCCGAGGAGCCCGTGCATCCCGGGATCGGCGCGGACGAACGGGCTGCCGTGGCGGCCAAGTTCGCGGCGGCCGGGATCGAGGTGCTCGGGGTCGCCGGGTATGCGCGGGTCGCGGCGCCGGGCGAGGACGCGCCGGTACTGGCGGAGATACGTGAACTCCTGCGCCTGGCCAGGGACTTGAACGCCCCGTTCATCCGGGTCTTCCCCGGCGGTGACCCGGGGGCGGATACGGAGGAGTCGGACGCGAGGGCGGCACGACGGCTCGGGGCCGCCGCGGAGTACGCCGCCGGCCTCGGCGTACGCGTCCTGCTGGAGACGCACGACTCGCACCGCACCGGCGCCGACGCGATCCGGGTCCTCGGCAAGGTCGGCCACCACCACGTCGGTTCGCTGTGGGACGTGATGCACACCTGGCTGGGCGGCGAGGACCCCGCCGAGACCTACCCCGCCCTGTCCCCCTTCCTCGGCTACACCCAGGTGAAGGACATCGCCTCCGCCGAGGACACCACCCCGCTCCCCCTCGGCGCGGGCGTCCTCCCCCTGGCCGCGTGCGTCGACACCCTCGTCCGGAACGGCTGCTTGGACGGCTGGCTGTGCTGGGAGTACGAGAAGCGGTGGTACGAGTCGGCGGCACCGCTGGAGGGGCTGTTGGGGGCCGGGCGGGAGTACCTCGACCGGTTGGTGAGCGGGACCGGGAAGGGGGGTGGGGACGCGACACGGTCCCGGCCCAGCTAAGGCGGCGCGCCAGCGCGTCCGGTGCCGGTACGGTTACCGATCTCCGTTGCCGGGCGCATGACCGCGGCTCGTCGCCGGATGGCCCCTGGCAGCCTTGGGGGCCGCGACCAGCGGCCGTCCCACCATGACCACCGACGGCATCGCCTACCCGCCACCGGAACGCGGGTGACGCGACGGCCGGCGGGACTCCGCCTCACCCCGTACCCGTAACCCGCGCCGAGCCGTCGAAGCACCAGTCGAGGACGGACGGCCAGGGCCCGTACCCGGCGTTCAGGTCGAGGTGTCCGGCGCCGGGGAGGATCTCCGTCGGTAGGGACAGGGGTGTGCCGTAGAGCGTGTCGGCGCCCTCGGGGCAGTACGGGTCGTTGTCGCCCGCGACCAGGCGGGTCGGGGCGGGAAGGGTGCGCAGGTCGAGTCCGGCCGGGGTGAACGCGGCGATCTCCGGGTGGCCCGCGAGGACGGCGGGCGACGGCGGGGCGACGAGCAGGACCCGGTCGACGGTGTCCAGGCCCGGCAGCGCGCGGGCGGCGGCGTGCAGCCAGAGCACGGCGGACGCGCTGTGCGCGAGCACCACCCGCTCGGTGCCGTCCAGCTCCCCCAGGTGGCGGGCGAACTCGGTCAGCCACACCTCCGGGTCCGGCGTGTCGGGGTCCGGGAGCTGCGGGTACACGACGTGCTGGCCGCGCTCCGCGAGCCGGCCGGCCAGCCAGTGCTGCCAGTGTCCGGCCGGCCGGCGGTTTTGCCAGCCGTGCAGGATCAGGAAGGAGCGCCGGGTCTCGCCAGGGGTGTCCTTGGTCATGGGGTGATCGTTTCCGATCGCGGAGGATCGGTCCAGTTAATCTTTTGGAGTGGGAAACACAAGCCAGGGCTTCAGTTTCGATCTGCGGCGGCTCGGTGTGCTGCGGGAGCTGCGGCGGCGGGGCAGTCTGGCGCGTACCGCCGAGGCCCTGCACCTGACACCCTCCGCCGTCTCGCAGCAGATCGCCGCGCTCGCCCGCGAGGTGGACGCGCCGCTGACCGAACGGGACGGGCGGGGCGTCCGGCTGACCGGGCAGGCCCGGGTGCTGCTGGCGCACGCCGATCTGATCGCCGCCCAACTGGAGCGTGCCCGCGCCGACTTGGCGGCCTATGACACGGGCGGCCGGGGAACGGTCACGGTCGGCTGCTTCTCCAGCGGCATCCTCGGGCTCCTCCCGGATGCGCTGACACGGCTGGCGGACCGCCTGCCGCACGTGCGGATCGACGTGGTCGAGGCGGAGCCGCCGGACCTGTTCACCGCGCTGGACGCCGGGCAGGTCGACCTGGCCGTGGCCGTCGACTTCGCCGCCGCTCCCCCGCACACCGACCGGCGCTACCACCGCGTCGACCTGCTCCGCGACGTCCTGGACCTGGCACTGCCCACCGGGCACCGGCTCGCGGGCGGCGGCCCGGTCGACCTGGGGGACCTCGCGGGCGAGCCCTGGATCATCGGCGACCCGGCCAGTTGCTGCGGGGCGGTGGCCCGGTCGGTCTGTGCCGCCGCCGGTTTCACCCCGGACGTGCGGCACGCGGTCGACGACTGGGGAGCCCTGGCCGCGCTGGTCGAGGCGGGCCGGGGAGTGGCGCTGATCCCGCGGCTCGTCCGGCCGCTCTACGAACGGCGCCGGCTGGCCCTGCTGGACGTCCTGGGCGCGCGGCCGTCCCGGAACGTGTTCGCCGCCGTCCGCGCGGGCGCGGAGACCGACCCGGTACTGACCGCCGTACGGGAACAACTGCGGCTGACAGCGGCGGAGTTGGCGGGCCGGGCGGGGCCGGTGTAGCTCAGACGGTTTCCACCGTGCCCGCGTGCCGGGCGCGTTCGGCCGCCAGGACGGTGAGGTGGCTGGTCAGGGACTCGTGGGGGCCGGACTTCACCAGGCCGGGGTCCTTGGTGGCGACCGCCGCGACGAAGGCGTCCATCAGCCCGGCGTCGCCCCCGCCGTGACCGCCCGCCGCGTCCATCGCGCCCGTGAGGCCGAGGTCGACGGGCTGTTCGGTCCGGGTCAGGAAGTCGTAGACGCTCACGTTCGCGCCGTCGCCGCGCAGTTCGCCCCGGGTGCCGAAGATCCGGGTCCGGCGGTCGGCCTGTTCGGTGAACGCCGTCATGGTGAACGTGGCGGTGGCCCCGGAGGCGAACTCCATCGACACCACCTGATGGTCCACCACGTCGTTGTCGCAGGCGTACACGCACCGCCCGTACGGGCCCTCGCGCAGGGCCGTCTCCAGCGCCTTCGGGGTGAACTCGTCGACGAGCACGGCGAGCGGCCAGTGGTGTTCGCCCCGGGCGAGCCGGTCGCCGTACTCCCGCCGGGCGGAGTAGGGGCAGTCGGGCTCCACCGCGCAGTCCAGGCAGCGGTCGGCGGCGCCCTCCGGCCGGTTCTCCGGGCGGAAGTGCGAGAGGCGGCCGAAACTGGAGACGCGGACGGGCGGTTGGCCGATGACGTACTGCAACCAGTCGATGTCGTGGCAGGACTTGGCCATCAGCATCGACGTCGCCTCCTTCGTGCTGCGCCAGTTGCCGCGTACGAAGGAGTGCGCCTGGTGCCAGAAGCCCACCGGTTCCAGGTGCTGGACGTTGACGACGTCGCCGATCCGCCCGGAGTCCACGACCTCCTTCACCGCGCGGGTGTAGGGCGTGTAGCGCAGCACGTGCCCGACGGCGAGGATCACCCCCGCCCGCTCCACCGCCGCCACGATCCGGCGGCACTCGTCCTCGGTGAGGGCCATCGGCTTCTCCAGCAGGATGTGGTAGCCGAGGGCGGCGAACTCCAGGACGGGTTCGAGGTGTTCGCGGTCGAGGGTGCAGATCAGCACGGCGTCCGCGATCCGGCCGCGCGCGGCGAGATCCCGCCAGTCCGCGACGGCGGCGGCCGGTTCCAGCGCGTGGGCGGCGGCGAACCGGCGGCGGCGCGGCTCGCGGGGTTCGGCCACGGCCACCACCCGGGCCCGCCCGGAGTGCTCCAGCGCCCAGCGCGCGTGCCGGGTCCCCCGGTCACCGGCGCCCACGACGGCGAGCGTGACGACCGGGCCGGGACCGGCGGTGGCCTCGGCGGTGAGGGTGGCGGTGGCCCCGGCGGTGGCGGTGGCCCCGGCGGGCGCGGTGGCTTCGGCCGTGGCGGTGGCTTCGGAGGGCATCGGTGGGCTTTCCCGGTCGGGTCGCAGGCGCGGTAAGCGCTGTCTGCCGGAACGCTAACCGTCGGCACCGGGCCCGACAAGGGCGTCCGCCGACGCGCCCGGCCCCGGCCGGACGTCCGGCCGGGGCGGGATTCCCCGGCCGGCCGGGGTGTCCGTGCCCGCCCGAGGCGCCCGGGCCGCCCGGGGCGTCCGCGATGTCAGGGCGACGCCGCCCACCAGCAGGGCCGCCGCCGCCCAGCGCGGCGGGCTGACGGACTCGCCGAGGAACAGGGCCGCCGACGACATCCCGAAGACCGGGACGAGGAGGGAGAAGGGAGCGACGGTGGACGCCGGGTGCCGGTGCAGCAGCCAGCCCCAGGCGCCGAAGCCGAACACGGTGGTGATCCAGGCGACGTAGACGACGACCCCCGCGCCCTGCCAGTCCAGGTCGCGCAGCGCGTCGAGGTCGCGGGCGGGACCCTCGGTGAGCAGCGAGAGGCCGAGCAGCGGGAGCACGGGGACGGTACTCACCCACACCATGAAGTTGAGCGGGTCGGGCGGGGACGCCTTGCGGGTGAGGACGTTGGACACGCCCCAGCAGGCCGCCGCCGCGATGACCAGGGCGAAGGCGCCGAGCGGTCCCGCCGTGCCCTCGTCGACGGCGGCGAGGGCCACCCCGCACAGGGCCACCGCCATGCCCGTCACCCGCACACGGGAGGGGCGTTCACCGAGGAAGGCGAAGGCGATCAGGGCCGTGAACACCGCCTGGATCTGGAGCACCAGGGAGGACAGGCCCGCGGGCATCCCGGCGTCCATGCCGATGAAGAGCAGCCCGAACTTGGCGACGCCTAGGGCGAGTCCCACGGCCACGATCCACTTCCACGCCACCTTGGGGCGGCCCACCAGGAACACGGCGGGCAGGGCGGCCACCAGGAAGCGCAGGGCGGAGAAGAGCAGCGGCGGGAAGTGACCGAGGCCGACCTCGATGACGGTGAAGTTCACGCCCCAGACGGCGGCGACGAGGACGGCGAGGGCGATGTGGGTGGGTCGCATGCGTCGAGCATCGGCCGCGATCACCGTGTAGCACCAGCACTGATATCTGCATGGATGGATGAAGCAGCGCTTACGTATGCTGGTGGCCGCGAGCGACACCGCTGCCGGGGGCCGCGAGCGACACCGTAGCCGGGAGGCCTCATGCTCGATCTCCAGCGCCTGCGCGCCCTGCACGCCGTGGCGGTGCACGGCACGGTCGGGGCGGCCGCCGCCTCGCTCGGCTACACCCCGTCCGCCGTGTCGCAGCAGATCGCCAAGCTGGAGCGGGAGACCAGGACGGTTCTGCTGGAGCGGCAGGGGCGCGGTGTCCGGCTCACCGAGCAGGCCGAGCAACTGGCCGCCACGGCGCAGCAGTTGCTGGCGATCGTGGAGCGCGCCGAGACCGAGCTGGAGGAGCGCAGGGGGCTGCCGGCCGGGCGGCTGACGGTCGCCGCGTTCGCCTCCGCCGCGCGCGGTCTGCTGCCCGCCGTACTGGCCGATCTGGCCGCCCGGCATCCGGCGCTGGACACCCGGCTGACGGAGGTCGACCCGCATCTGTCCGTCGACCTGGTGGCCCGGGGCGCGGTCGATCTCGCGGTCGCGCACGACTGGGACATCGCGCCGCTGCCCGCGCCGCCCGGGGTGGAGCAGGCGGCGATCGGGGAGGACCTGTGCGATCTGCTCGTGCCCGCCGGGCATCCCTTCGCCGGGCGGGCCTCGGTACGGCGCGAGGACCTGGGCGGCGAGCGGTGGATCTGCCAGCCGCCGGGGCGGGTCTGCCACGACTGGCTGGTCCGTACGCTGCGCGCGGCCGGCTGTGAGCCGGACATCGTCCACCAGGCGGACGAGAACCCGACGCTGGTCGCCCTGGTGGCGGCGGGTCTCGGCGTCGCCCTCATCCCCCGGCTCGGCCGGGGCCCGCTGCCCGCCGGGGTCGTGGAGGTCCCGCTCGACCCGCTGCCCGTGCGCCGGCTGTACGCGCTGTGGCGCTCGGGCGCGGCGCGCCGGCCGGCCATCGCCGAGACGGTCCGCACACTCCAGTCCCACTGGCCCACAGCCTCGACCCATCCCTGACCGACACACGCGCCGGAGCCGGGGCCTGCCTCGCCCCGCAGGGGCAACCAGGCAAGCAGGGGCACGCACGAGGAACTCGCGGCGCGACCCCCACCGGCTCCCCGGGCACGAACAAGCCCCTTCGAAGCCCCGGCACGGACGGCTTCCGCGAAGCCCCGGCACGGACGGCTTCCGCGAAGCCCCGGCACGGACGACCCCCGCGAAGCCGCGGCACGGGCACCCCCGACCCGCGTGCCCCACCCGTCCCGACTTCCGGCAGTCCGGGCGATTCGGGGAACCCGGGGTGCCCCCGGTTCGTCCCATTCGCGTGTTGTCGGACGAGTCTCCGCAGAGCGGTGTCGGCCTCGCTGCTGGCTGCGATCGCTGACCTACCCTCTCCGCCGCCTGCGGCCGGCAGCACGCCGTCACCGGCGCGCCCCCCTCCAACTGCGCCGGTGACGGCCCTCCTCCCGTTACTGTGCACACCCTTGACTGGAAGAAACTTCCTGGATATCCAGGGCTCCTTGGAAGTTTCCTTCACGAGGGAAGGAGCGCTTGTGCGCGACTCCAGCACGGGAAGCACAGAAGGCACGGGAAGCACCGCACCACAGCCCGGACCGGCCGGCCCGGACACACCGTCAAGACCCAGCCGGCGTACGGTCCTCGCCGCGACGGCGGGCGTTACCGCGGCCCTGGCCACGGGTCCCGTCGCCCACGCGGCCGGCCCGCGCGCCCCGCACGGCGACAGGGAACTGCGCGCCCTCATCTCCCGTATGACCCTGGAGGAGAAGGTCGGCCAGCTCTTCGTGATGCGGGTCTACGGCCATTCGGCCACCGCTCCCGACCAGGCCGACATCGACGCCAACCTCGCGGAGATCGGCGTCCGGACGGCCGAGGAACTGATCGCCAAATACCGGGTCGGCGGCATCATCTACTTCGCCTGGGCGCACAACACCCGCGACCCGCACCAGATCGCCGGTCTGTCGAACGGCATCCAGCGGGCCTCGCTCGGCCGGCCGCGCGGTCTGCCCGTGCTGATCGCCACGGACCAGGAGCACGGGATAGTGGCCCGGGTGGGCAAGCCCGCGACGCTGTTCCCGGGCGCGATGGCGCTGGGAGCCGGCGGTTCGCGGTCCGACGCCCGGACGGTGGGCGCGCTCAGCGGCGCCGAACTGCGCGCGATCGGCATCCGCCAGGACTACTCCACGGACGCCGACGTGAACGTCAACCCGGCCAACCCGGTGATCGGCGTGCGCTCCTTCGGCGCCGACCCGGACGCGGTGGCGGGGCTGGTGGCGGCCGAGGTGAAGGGCTATCAGGCCTCCGGCGTGGCGGCGACGGCCAAGCACTTCCCCGGGCACGGTGACACGGCCGTCGACAGCCACTTCGGCTTCCCGGTCATCACCCACACCCGCGAGGTGTGGGAGAAACTCGACGCCGTGCCGTTCCGGGCCGCGATCCGCGCCGGCATCGACTCGATCATGACCGCGCACATCATGGTCCCGGCCCTGGACGACGCCGGCGACCCCGCCACCCTCTCCCACCCGATCCTCACCGGCATCCTGCGCGGCGAACTCGGCTACGACGGAGTGGTGGTGACGGACGCGCTCGGCATGGAGGGCGTGCGGACGAAGTACGGCGACGACCGGGTCCCCGTCCTCGCCCTGAAGGCCGGCGTCGACCAGCTCCTCAACCCGCCGGACCTGCACGTCGCGTGGACCGCGGTGCTGGAGGCGGTACGCGGCGGCGAGCTGACCGAGGCCCGCCTCGACGCGTCGATCCTGCGCATCCTGCGGCTCAAGGCGAAGCTCGGCCTGCTGAGCGACCCGTACGTCAAGGACGCGGCCGTGGACCGGGTGGTGGGCACCCCCGCTCATCTCCGGGCCGCCGACCGGATCGCCGAGCGGACCACCACCCTGCTGGTCAACAAGGAGAAACTGCTGCCGCTGTCCCGGCGGCGCACCCCGAAGGTCCTCGTGGTGGGCGCCGACCCGGCCTCCCCCTCGCTCTCCGACGGCCCGCCCACCACCGTGCTCGCCGGCGCCCTGACCGAACTCGGCTTCACGGCGACCGCCCTGTCCACCGGCACGGCGCCGACGGCGGCGAAGATCACCGAGGCGGTCACGGCGGCGGGCGGCGCGGACGCGGTGGTCGTCGCCACCTACAACGTGACGGCGACGAGTTCGCAGAAGACCCTCGTCGAACGGCTCGTGGCCACCGGCGTCCCGGTGATCGCCGTCTCGGTCCGCAATCCGTACGACGTCGCCCAGCTCCCCGGGGTCGGCGCCTGCGTGGCCGCGTACTCCTGGATCGACGTCGAGGTGCGCGCCGCCGCCCGGGTGATCGCCGGCCGGGTGGAGCCGCGCGGCAAGCTGCCGGTGCCGGTGCAGCGGGCGGACGATCCGGAGCAGGTGCTGTATCCGATCGGGTACGGCCTGACGTACTAGCCGTACGCAGCCCACCCGGCGCCCCACCTCCAACTGCGCCAAAGCGACCGGGATGTCTGGCGTGTGCCCGCCTCGGCGGGTCACGCTGGGCCCCGGGGTATGGGGGTAAGCCATGCGAGCCGGCTCGGTGTTCGGGCGTTGCGCGGGCGGGGCGGGTGCTCTGCTGCTGGTCGCGGCCGTCCTCACGGGGTGCGACCGCTGGTCGGGGGCCGGGACCGCCGAGCCCCGCCCCTCCCCGGCCGCGACGCGTCCGGCGGGATACGGGACGGTCTTCCTCGACCGGGGCGAGTGCAGTTCGTTCGGCACGACCAGCTTCACCGAGGTGCCGTGCGGCAGTGAACGGGCCGCCGCCCGGGTGATCGCCCGTCATGACGGCGGGGTCGCGGACGGGCCGCCCTGCCCGGCGACCACGGACTTCGTCCTGCACATCAGCGAGAGCCGGCCGGCCGCCGACGAGGACGGCGACGGCACGGTCCCGCGGGGCTACGCCTGTATGCGCGGGCTCGAACCCCCGCACCCCGGCGATCCGGGCGGCGGCGGAGGTCCCCGCACGATCGTCGGGGACTGTGTCTACGGCGCGGGCCGCGGCCAGGTCCGGGAGACGGCGTGCGACGGGACGGGCAAGAGGCGCCCGGAGTACCGGGTGACCTCGGCGGTGCGAAGCCGCTCCGACTGCCCGTCCGCCACGGCGCTCTACGTGCAGCTCGGCGGCGCCCGCCCGGTGGGCTGCGCCCGCCCCCTGTGACCGGGAGCGGGCGCGGCACCGGCGTCAGGGACGCAGGGTGATCTCCCGCTCGACGTCACGCCGGTCCAGCTTCGCGTCGTAGCGCGCGAGCGGCCGGGCGGCCGAGGGGTCCGCGGCGACCGCCGCGGGGGCGACGCCCGCCCACTGGAGGATGCGGGCGGCGGCGAGGGCCTTCTGGCCGGCGGCGAGGCCGGCGACGTTGGCGCCGTGGTTCATCCCGGGGGCCGTGAAGACGTAGGAGTCACGCGCGCCGGGGCCGACGCGGAAGCGCTCGGCGCCCCACGGGTCGTTCTGGCCGTAGACGAACAGCATGTGCCGCGCGTGGTGACGGACCCAGGTGTCCACGTCGCGCATCGCGGACCGGTCGAAGCGCATCGGGATGGAGCGCGGCACGAAGTTCCGCGGCGGCTGGTACCCGTAGCGGAGGTACTTCTTCTCGATGTACGGGAAGTGGATCGTGGGCGCGCCGAGCTGGGTGCCCGCCTGGTAGTAGTACGGGGTGTACGGCTCCAGGCCCTGGTCGGTGTAGAAGGAGAAGCCGGAGATCGTGTCGACGGAGTCCCAGATCTCGTCGTCGGTGGCGGAGGCCGCGTTCGCCGGGATGGTGTCGCAGTCGGCGAGCAGGCTGTACTGCCAGAAGCCCCACACGTAGTCGAGGACGACGGCCTCGTAGGCCCGGTCCAGGCTGCCGATGGTGGTGAACGTGTAGCCGTTGTCGGCGGCGTAGGCCGCGTACTTCTTCTCCAGCGGCTCGCGGCGCACCAGGGCCTCGCGCTGCACGGCGTTCAGCCGGTCGCGGCACTCCTTGGTGCCGACCTGGGTGAAGAAGCGGTCGTAGGCGGAGTCCTCGTCGTTGACGACGTCGTTGGGCGCGACGTAGGCGACCACGCCGTCCATGTCGCGCGGGTAGAAGCGCTCGAAGTAGGTGGCGGTCATGCCGCCCTTCGAGCCGCCGGTGGCGATCCATTTCTTGTGGTAGATCGGCTTGAGGGCTTCGAAGACACGGTGCTGGTCGCTGGCCGCCTGCCAGATGTCGAGCTTGGACCAGTCGGCCGGGGCGGGCCGGGACGGTGTGAAGTAGCGGTATTCCAGGGAGACTTGGTTGCCGTCCACGATCTGGGTCGGCTCGCGGCGGCTCGGGGTGGTGGAGACGTTGTAGCCGCCGGTGTAGAAGACCGTGGGGCGTCCGGTGTCCTTGTGCAGCAGCGTGATGCGCTGCTGGAAGGTGCCCTTGGACGGGTGCCGGTGGTCGACCGGCTGGGTGTAGTTCAGGACGAAGAACCGGTAGCCCGGGTAGGGCTTCTCCTCGACGAGGCTCATGCCCGGGACCGCGAGGAGGCGGTCCAGGATGTCGGCCGAGGCCGCCTTTCCGGTGGTGCCGGTGGTGGTGCCGTGGGCCTGTGGCGGGGCCGCGGTGGCGGCTCCGGCCGTGCTCAGTGTGCCTATGAGCACGGTGAGCGCCAGCAGCCATCTGAGCGCCTTGCGCATGCACTCTCCCCTGGGTCGTGGCAGGTGTCCGCCGGAACCTAGCGGAGCAACTGCCGTGACACCAGGGGGTATTGGGCAAACCCTGTGAGCTTGTTGTGACGCCGCCGCACAGGCGGCCACATACGCGACGGCACCCGCGGCCTGCCGACGCTCAGCAGAGAATCCAGCCGGACGCTCAGCAGAGAATCCAGCCGGAGTTGACCGACCCCGGGCCGACCGATCCCTTGAACAGGACGCAGCGGTGGCCCGCGTGGACGGTCACCGGGCCCGCCCGCCGGGCGAAGCGCCCGGAGTCGACCACGGGCCGCCCGCCGCGCGGCTGCACGCTGACGGACATCCGCTTACGGGCGCCCGGAACCCGGGGCACGGTCACCGCGCACACGTAGTCGCCGCGCTTGTAGATCCACACGGACCCCGTCGAGAAGGGCAGGGTGCGCACCTTGCGGCCCGAGCAGAAGGCGGGCGCGGCCTGGGCGCTGCCCGGGGTCACGAGCGCGATCACCACGGCGGCGGCCAGCACGGCCCCGCCGGCCGCCAGCCGCCGCCGTATCGCACCACGCTTCACTCTCGCCCCTTCCGCAGCCATCAGCGTACGGATGTACGGACGCCGAACGTACGTCGGACGGTTGCGTGCGGCGGGGAGGGCTCCCGTCGCCGGGCCGCCGCGCCGCAAGATCCGCGGCTCAGGCGGTGGAGCCGACCGGCTCCTCCGGCTCCGGGTCGCCGACGAAGGTCCGCCACAGCGCGGCGTACCGGCCGCCGCGCCGCAGCAGCTCCTCGTGGGTGCCGTCCTCGGCGACCCGGCCGTGGTCCATCACCACGACCCGGTCGGCGCGGGCGGCGGTGGTCAGCCGGTGGGCGACGACCAGCGTCGTACGGCGGCCCGCGAGCCGGTCGGTGGCCTGGTTGACCAGGGCCTCGGAGGCGAGGTCGAGCGCGGCGGTCGCCTCGTCGAGGAGCAGCACGTCCGGGTCGACCAGCTCGGCGCGGGCCAGCGCGATGAGCTGGCGCTGTCCGGCGGAGAGGTTGCGTCCGCGCTCGGCGACCTCGTGGAGGTAGCCGCCGTCCAGCGTGGCGATCATGTCGTGGGCGCCGACCGCGCGGGCGGCGGCCTCCACCTCGGCGTCGGTGGCGTCGGGGCGGCCGTAGGCGATGGCGTCGCGGACGGTGCCCTGGAAGAGGTAGGCCTCCTGGGGGACGACGCCGAGCCGGTGCCGGTAGGAGGTGAGGTCGAGGGCGCGCAGGTCCGTGCCGTCGACGGTGACCCGTCCGCCGGTCGGGTCGTAGAAGCGGGCGACGAGCTTGACCAGGGTCGACTTGCCCGCGCCGGTCTCGCCGACGAAGGCGACCGTCTGGCCGGCCGGGATGCGCAGCGACACCCCGCTGAGCGCCTCCTCGGCCTCGCCTGCGGGCCCGTAGGCGAAGTCGACGTCCTCGAAGGCGATCTCGCCGCGCAGCGAGAGCACCTCCAGGGGCTCGTCGGCGGTCTTGGTGGAGGTCGGCTCCTGGAGGAGTTCCTGGATGCGGCCCAGCGAGACGGTGGCCTGCTGGTAGCCGTCGAAGACCTGCGAGAGCTGCTGCACGGGCGCGAAGAACAGGTCGATGTAGAGCAGGTAGGCGACCAGGGCGCCGGTGGAGAGGGTGCCGCCGTCGATCCGGTGGGCGCCCACGATCAGCACCGCCGCCGCGGCGGCGGAGGACAGGAACTGGACGAAGGGGAAGTAGACGGAGATCAGCCACTGGCCGCGGATGCGGGCGGCGCGGTAGCGGTCGCTGCCCTCGGTGAACCGCGCCCCGCTCGCGCTCTCGCGGCGGAACGCCTGGAGGATGCGCAGCCCGGAGACCGACTCCTGGAGTTCGGCGTTGACGACCGAGACGCGTTCGCGGGCCAGTTCGTACGCCCTGACGCTCGCGCGGCGGAAGAAGAAGGTGGCGATGACCAGGGGCGGGAGGGTCACGAAGACGACCAGGGCGAGCTGCACGTCGATGACCAGCAGGGCGACCATGATGCCGAAGAAGGTGACGACGGAGACGAAGGCGGTGACCAGGCCGGTCTGCAGGAACGAGGACAGGGCGTCGACGTCGGTCGTCATCCGGGTCATGATCCGGCCGGTCAGCTCGCGCTCGTAGTAGTCGAGTCCGAGGCGCTGGAGCTGGGCGAAGATCTTCAGGCGCAGGGTGTACAGGACGCGCTCGCCGGTGCGGCCGGTCATCCGGGTCTCGCCGATCTGCGCCGCCCACTGGACGAGCACGGTGACCAGGCCGAGCGCGGCGGCGGCCCAGACCGCGCCGAGCGCGAGCCGGTTGACGCCCTCGTCGATGCCGTGCCGGATCAGGACGGGCAGCAGCAGGGTCATCACCGCGTCGACGGCGACCAGCGCGAGGCTGACCAGCAGCGGGGTGCGGAAGCCGCGCAGCAGTCTGCGCAGTCCGTAGGAGTCCTCGGCGCGGACCGCGCGGGCCTCGTCCACGTCCGGCAGGTCGGTGGCCGGGGGCAGCGCCTCGACCTGGGCGAGCAGGCCGGGGGTGGCGGGCATCCCGTCGAGGGCGGTGTCGCGGGGTTCGCGGTCGCCGGTCCACAGGTGCGGGGTCACCCCGCGCTCGGCGTCGAACTCGGCGTCCAGCTCGTCCCGTACGGAGGTGTCCTCGCGGGGTGCGGCCGGCCGGGCGTGGCCCGGGGAGACGCCGCCGAGTTCGTCCGGGTCGGTGAGCAGCCGCCGGTAGAGCGGCGAGCGGGCCTGGAGTTCCTCGTGGGTGCCGATGTCGGCGAGCCGGCCGCCGTCGAGGACGGCGATGCGGTCGGCGAGGTTCAGGGTGGAGCGGCGGTGCGCGATGAGCAGGGTGGTGCGGCCCTCCATGACGTGCTTGAGGGCCTCGTGGATCTCGTGCTCGACGCGGGCGTCCACGGCGGAGGTGGCGTCGTCCAGGACGAGCAGCCGGGGGTCGGTGAGGATGGCGCGGGCGAGGGCGACGCGCTGGCGCTGGCCGCCGGAGAGGGTGAGGCCGTGCTCGCCGACCTTGGTGTCGTAGCCGGCGGGCAGGTCCGCGATGAAGCGGTGGGCCTGGGCGGCGCGGGCGGCGGTCTCGATCTCGTCCTGGGTGGCGTCGGGGCGGCCGTAGGCGATGTTCGCGCGGACGGTGTCGGAGAAGAGGAAGGAGTCCTCGGGGACCAGGCCGATCGCGGCGCGCAGCGACTCGGTGGTCAGCTCGCGGACGTCGTGGCCGCCGACGAGGACGGCGCCGTGGGTCACGTCGTAGAAGCGGGGCATCAGCAGCGAGACCGTCGACTTGCCGGAGCCGGAGGTGCCGACCACGGCCAGGGTCTCGCCGGCCCGGAGTTCGAAGCTGAGCCCGTCGAGGACGGGGCGGCCCTCCTCGTAGCCGAAGGACACGTCGTCGAACTCGACGGTGGCGGGGGCGTCGGCGGGGAGTTCCTTGGTGCCGTCCTTGATCGAGGGCCGGGTGTCGATGAGTTCGAGGACGCGCTCGGCGCCCGCGCGGGCCTGCTGGCCCACGGTGAGGACGACGGCGAGCATCCGCACCGGTCCGACGAGCTGCGCGAGATAGGTGGAGAAGGCGACGAAGGTGCCGAGGGTGATCTGGCCGCGCACCGCGAGCCAGCCGCCGAGCGCGAGCATCGCGACCTGGCCGAGCGCGGGCACGGCCTGGAGGGCGGGGGTGTACTTGGCGTTCAGCCGGATCGTGCGCAGCCGGCCCGCGAAGAGCCGCCGGCCGACCTCGCGCAGCTTTCCGGTCTCCTGCTCCTCCTGGCCGAAGCCCTTGACCACGCGGACGCCGCTGACGGCGCCGTCGACCACGCCCGCCACGGCGGCGGCCTGCGCCTGCGCGTACCAGGTGGCCGGGTGCAGCCGGGTGCGGCTGCGCTTGGCGACGAACCACAGGGCCGGGGCGACGGCCAGCGCGACCAGGGTCAGCGGCAGCGAGAGCGAGGCCATGATGCCGAGGGAGATCAGGAAGAGCAGGACGTTCCCGATGGTCATCGGGAGCATGAAGAGCAGGCCCTGGATGAGCTGGAGGTCGCTGGTGGCGCGGCCGACGACCTGGCCGGTGGACAGCTCGTCCTGGCGCCGCCCGTCCAGCCTGGTGATCGTCCGGTACATGTCGGTCCGCAGGTCGTGCTGGACGTCGAGCGCGAGCCGGCCGCCGTAGTAGCGGCGCACGAAGGCGAGCACGTAGACGAGGACGGCGGCGCCGACCAGGGCGCCCGCCCAGGGGGCCATGCCGCGGCTGTGGTCGCCGATCACGTCGTCGATGATCACCTTGGTGACCAGCGGGACCAGCGCCATCAGGCCCATGCCGGCCAGGGACGAGCCGAGTGCGAGCACCACGTCCTTCGGGTACCGCCACGCGTACCCGGCGAGCCGCCGCGCCCATCCCCGTTCCGTCGCCACGCCGATACCTTCCGTCGATCCCAGTCCGCCGGAGGCACCAACACCGGGCGAAGCGGATTTCATCCCTCCGCAACAATCGTCGCGACAGGCGCCCGCCCGCCCGGCGCGGAGGCCGGACGGGCGGGACGAGGAGCGGCAGACGGAGCGCTACCGGGTGGCGGGTGCCCGGTCAGCGGGCGGGGACCGCCGGGAAGGCCTCGCGGGGTGCCGACGTCGGCGTGTACCGCTGGGCACTGGCGGTGACCGGGACCAGGTCCTTGTGGATGGCCCGGGCGACCGCCTGGATGGTGGCGACGCCGTAGTCCATGGTGCTGTTGCCCTGGGTGAGCACCGAGATCGTGTAGTCGTGGCCGCCGCCGTCGAAGGTGCCGACGCTGTGCACCCGCCAGCCGTTGGTGGCGCGGGAGAGCCAGCCGTTCTTGACGTGCACGGCGACCGACGAGGGAGCCCCGGCCGGGGTGCCCCAGCGCTGCGAGGACACGACCTTGCCCATGAGCTTGAGGATGTAGGCGCGCGAGTTGTCGCTCAGCACCGCGTTCTTGGCGGTGAGCAGGGCGAGCAGCTTCTGTTCGTCGCGGGCGGTGATCTGGGTGAGGCCCCAGTAGCCGTCGGCGCCCGGCTTGGTGCCGGTCATCGCGGCGGCGGCGAGGAAGCCCTTGACCTTGGTCACGCCGAGCTGCTTCCACAGGGCGGTCGTCGCGTCGTTGTCCGACTTGGTGATCATCGCGGTGGCGAGCGTCGACTCGCGGGAGGTCAGATACCGGTTCGTCTTCTTGGCGTCCCAGAGCAGCGTGGCGAGGACGGTCACCTTCACGACGCTGGCCGAGTCGAAGGCGGACGTGCTCCGCAGTGTGCAGGTGGTCTTGGTGTTCCGGTCGGCGAGACCGACCGCGACGGTGCCCTTGCGGCCGGCGAGCGCCGCCGTGATGTCCTTCTGCAGCTTGGCGGCCAGGCCCGCCTTGCCCGAGGTGCAGGCCACGGCGGGCGCCGGGGCCGCGGCGGCGGGTGCCGCGGCGACCGCGAGCGGCACGATCACCCCGGCGCCGAGGCTCGCTGCGAGCACCCGGGCACCCCGGGATATGCGGTGCGTCATGAAGGCTTCCCATCCCCTTGAACCGATACGGACGCGCCCCCGGCACGTCCGCCCCAGATGACTCGCCGGGGCGTACGAAAGTTGTACGGGCGTTCCAACGGGCGGCCGGCGTACCCGGGGTCGCCCGGGCCGTCTTCCGGCAACGGGCGCGGAGCCGACGGCGCCAGGCGGGGCCAGGCGGGGCCAGGGGGTCGAGTCCCGGGCGGGACGACCGGGTTGCCGAACACCGCCGAGGTGAGCGCCCGGCGCCCAACGCCCTGAAGACAGGCCCGAGTTGCCGAACTCCGTTGCGGCGAAAGCGCGTTGGCCGGATCCCGACACGGAACCGACACCTCACCTTAACCCCACGAACCTCATGTCCATGTCACGCTCCCGGTTATCCGCTCCATTCCACCCGCGTAGAACGGACACCCCACATGCCCGCCACGCACCTACGGCGCTGGAAGACCCTGGCGCTGACGACGTCCGCGGTACTCGTCGGACTCACCCTGCCGGCCGTGACCGCGTCCCCCGCGAGCGCGACGAACACCTCGTACGACAGCACGTACTACAAGAACGCGGTCGGCAAGACCGGTGCGAGTCTCAAGTCCTCGCTGCACACCATCATCAGCAGCCAGAGCAAGATCTCGTACTCCGCGGTCTGGAACGCGCTGAAGGTCACCGACCAGGACCCGAACAACAGCAACAACGTGATCCTGCTGTACAGCGGTGTCTCCCGGAGCAAGTCGCTCAACGGCGGTGACGTGGGCGACTGGAACCGCGAGCACACCTGGGCCAAGTCGCACGGCGACTTCGGCGAGGTGACCGGTCCCGGCACCGACCTGCACCATCTGCGCCCGGCGGACGTCCAGGTCAACGGCGTGCGCGGCAACCTGGACTTCGACAACGGCGGCAGCGCGGTGGCCAACGGCGGCGGCAGCCGGGTCGACTCCGACTCCTTCGAGCCGCGCGACGCGGACAAGGGCGACGTGGCCCGCATGATCCTCTACATGGCGGTGCGCTACGACGGCGGCGACGGGTTCGCCGACCTGGAGCCCGACGAGAAGGTGAACAACGGCAGCGCCCCGTACATCGGCAAGCTGTCGGTGCTCAAGCAGTGGAACAAGCAGGACCCGCCGAGCGCCTTCGAGGAGAAGCGCAACCAGGTCATCTACGACACCTACCAGCACAACCGCAACCCGTTCATCGACCACCCGGAGTGGGTGGACGCGATCTGGTAGCGGCGCGCCCGCCCCGGCGCTCACCCGGGCGCCCACCCCGGCGCTCGCCGGAGCCGCGGTGACCAACGGGCCCCGCCGGTCCGCGTAGTCGCCTGAACTCATTCGGTGATCACATGAGTTCAGGCGGCTCACCGGTCCCGCTGTCACCGAACGGTGACACACGCATGGCCTCAGGGTGTACAACCAGTGACGCCCGGCCCGAGTCGCACTTTGTGGACGCGTCAGACCACCGCGCCCGGAAGACGACGAAAGGCAGCACCTGATGTCCCGAGCACGACGCCGCGCCCCCTCCACGCGGCTGACCGCGCCGCTGGCCGCCGCCGCCCTGCTGGCCGGGGGAGCCGGCGCCTGGGCCCTCACCGGCGCCACCGCGCAGGCGGCCACCGGCCGTGCCGCCGTCCAGGACGACTTCAACAAGGACGGCTACGCCGACCTGGTCGTAGCGGCCCCGGACGCGACCGTGTCGGGCAAGGCCAAGGCCGGTTATGTGGCGGTCGTGTACGGCTCCGCGAACGGCCTGTCCGCCGCGAAGAAGCAGCTCGTCAGCCGCTCCACCACCGGCGTGCCCGGCTCCGCCACCGCCGGCCAGCGCTTCGGCGCCACCTTCACCAAAGGCGATGTCGACAAGGACGGTTACACCGACCTGGTGATCGCCGGCGGCACGGCGGGCTCGGTCGTCCTGTGGGGCTCCCCCTCGGGCCTCACCGGCGGCACGGCCATCGCCAAGTACGGCGCCGCCCCGCAGGCCGGCGACTTCGACGGCGACGGCACCACCGACCTCGCCCTGTTCTCCGCGCAGTCCGTCGGCGGCGACGACCCGGAGGGCGCCCCGGCCACCGTGTGGAAGGGTCCCCTCTCCCGCGCCGGCAAGCCGGCCGCCGTCCTCGACATCCTCGACAAGTCCCAGTGGTGGGGCTACGACGCGGACGACGCGTCCTGCGCCACCCACGGCGGCTGCGTCGAGGGTGCCGCCTCGATCACCGGCCCGGTGGTCTCCGGCCAGACGGGTGACGTCAACGGCGACGGCCGCGACGACATCGTGCAGTGGTACTACACGGGTGACGGCACCTGGGGCAACCGCCTGCTGTACGGCAGCCGGACGGGCTTCAAGCGCGCCGACGCCCCCGGTGACGGAGTGAACCAGACCCCGTCGGGCACCGGTGTCGGCGACGTGAACGGCGACGGCTTCGCCGATGTCGTCGTGGGCGCCGACGGCTGGAGCTCCAAGGTGCGGATCGCCTTCGGCTCCGCCGCCGGACTCACCTCCCCCGCGCAGACCTTCGACCAGGACCTGCCCGGCTTCCCCGGCGTCCAGGAGAAGGGCGACGAACTCGGCTCGGCCGTCTCGGTCGCCGACGTCACGGGCGACGGCTACGCGGACATCGCGCTCGGCATCGCGGGCGAGGACGTCGGAAAGGTCGCCAACGCGGGCTCGGTCGCCCTGGTGCACGGCGGCCCCTCCGGTGTCACCGGCGCGGGCACCCAGGTCTTCCACCAGGACACCGCCGGGGTTCCCGGTGTCGCCGAGAGCGGCGACCGGTTCGGCGTGGCCACCGCGCTGCTGGACGTGGACGGCAACGGCCGCCGCGACCTCGCCGCGTCCTCCACCGCCGAGAACGCCTCGGCCGGCGCGGTCTGGGTGCTGCGCGGCACCAAGACCGGTCTGACCACCACGTCCGCCCTCGCGTTCGGCCCGAAGACCATCGGGGCGCCGGCCGCGAAGGCGCACTTCGGCGCGTACCTGCGCTGACCCGCGACGCGTAACACCGCGCCGCACCGCGTCACACCGCACCCGCATCACACAGCACCGCACCGCACCCGCGTCACACCGCACACGGAGGAGCGCCGGGGAGTGTCACGCACGCTCCCCGGCGCTCCTCCGTCTCCGGCGGCCCGGCGGCTCCCGGTCAGCCCAGGTGGGTCGGCGCGAACATCCGCAGTACGGCGGGCAGCACGACCACCGAGGGGCCGGGGGCGGCCAGTGCCTTGGCGAGGTCCGCCTCCAGCGTCCCGGGGCTGGTGAGCGTGCCCGGCACGCCGAACGACTCGGCGAGGGCCACGTAGTCCGGACGGGACAGCTCGGTCGCGGTCGCCTCCCCGAACGCGTCCGTCATGTACTCGCGGAGGATGCCGTAGCCGCCGTCGTCGACGATGAGCCAGGTGACGGGCAGGCCGTACTGCTTCGCCGTCGCCAGCTCGGCGATGGAGTACAGCGCCCCGCCGTCGCCGGAGACCGCGAGGACCGGGCGGGAGGGGTCGGCCACCGCCGCGCCGAGCGCCGCCGGGAAGCCGTAGCCGAGGCCGCCCGCGCCCTGGGCGGAGTGCATGGTGTTGGCGCCGCGCGGGTCGAAGGCCGACCAGGCCCAGTAGGCCAGGATCGTCATGTCCCAGAAGGACGGCGAGCCGGCCGGCAGGGCGCCGCGCACGGCCGCCAGCACGTCCTGTTCCAGGGTGAGCCGCTGGCCCGCGATACGGTCCGCGACCCGGGCGAGCACCGAGGTCACCCGGTCCGCGGCCGTCGGATCGGGGCGTTCCTCCACCGTCTCCAGGAGGGCGGAGAGCGCGAGGCGGGCGTCCGCGTGGATGCCGAGCGCGGGATGGTTGGACTCCAGCTTGCCGAGGTCGGCCTCAATCTGGATCACCCGGCCGCGGGGCTTGAACGTGTGGTAGTTCGAGGAGAGTTCACCGAGCCCCGACCCCACCACCAGCAGGACGTCGGCGTCCTCCAGGAAGTCGGTGGTGTGCCGGTCCTCCAGCCAGGACTGGAGGGACAGCGGGTGCTCCCAGGGGAAGGCGCCCTTGCCGCCGAAGGTGGTGACGACCGGCGCGTTCAGCCTCTCGGCGAGCAGGCGCAGCTTGCCGGAGGCGTCGGCGCGGACGACACCGCCGCCGGCGATGATCGCGGGGCGGGCCGCCGAGGACAGCAAGTGGGCGGCCAGGGCGGTGAGTTCGGGGCGCGGGACGACGTCCTCGGGGGTCGCGTCCATGGCGGTGACCACCGGCAGGGAGGTCTCGGCGAGGAGGACGTCCTGCGGGATCTCCACCCACACCGGACCGTGCGGGGCGGTCAGCGCCGACTCCCAGGCCGCGGCGATCGCGGAGGGGATCTGCGAGGGCGTACGGACGGTGTGGACCGACTTGACCACGCCCCGGAACGAGGCCTGCTGGTCGGGGAGTTCGTGCAGATAGCCGTGGCGTCCGCCGCCCAGGCCCGCCGTGGGGACCTGGCTGCTGATGGCGAGGACCGGCGCGGAGGCGGCCCGTGCCTCCTGGAGGGCGGCCAGCGAGGTCAGCGCGCCGGGGCCGGTGGAGAGCAGCAGCGGCGCGGCCTCGCCGGTGACCCGGCCGTAGGCGTCCGCGGCGAACCCGGCGTTGTTCTCGACGCGCAGTCCGACGTACTGGAGGGAGGAGCGGCGCAGGGCGTCGAACATGCCGAGCGCGTGCTGTCCGGGCAGCCCGAAGACGGTCGTCGCGCCGAGCCCGGAGAGGGTCTCCACGACCAGGTCTCCGCCGTTGCGGCCGGGGGGAGGGTTGAGCGCGGCCTCCGTCTGGGCCGCCGACGGACGGAGTACCAGGTCGTGGTCGTGGGTCACTTGGTCCGGGCCTCCGCGATCTGGCGGGACATGATGGTGGTCAGCTCGTAGGCGGTGTGGGACGCGGCCACCGCGGTGATCTCGGCGTGGTCGTAGGCCGGGGCGACCTCGACGACGTCGGCGGAGACCAGGTTGCAGGAGGCGAGGCCGCGCAGGATCTCCAGGAGTTCGCGGGAGGTCATGCCGCCCGCCTCGGGGGTGCCGGTGCCGGGCGCGTGCGCCGGGTCGAGGCAGTCGATGTCGATGGAGATGTAGAGCGGGCGGTTACCGATGCGCCGGCGGAGCTGGTCGGCGACCTCGTCGGCGCCGCGCCGGTAGACGTCCGCCGAGGTGACGATGCCGAAGCCCATCTTCTCGTCGTCGGTGAGGTCCTGCTTGCCGTACAGCGGGCCGCGCGTGCCGACGTGCGAGAGGGCCTCGGTGTCGAGGATGCCCTCTTCGACGGCGCGGCGGAACGGGGTGCCGTGGGTGTACTCGGCGCCGAAGTAGGTGTCCCAGGTGTCGAGGTGCGCGTCGAAGTGGAGCAGCGCGACCGGGCCGTGCTTCTTGGCCACCGAGCGCAGCAGGGGCAGCGCGATGGTGTGGTCGCCGCCGAGGGTCATCAGCCGGGCGCCGGTGCCGAGCAGTTCGTCGGCGGCGGCCTCGACCGTCTCGACGGCCTCGTTGATGTTGAACGGGTTCGCCGCGATGTCACCCGCGTCGGCGACCTGCGCGAGGGCGAACGGCGAGGCGTCCTGGGCCGGGTTGTAGGGGCGCAGCAGCCGGGACGCCTCGCGGATGGCGTTGCCGCCGAAGCGGGCGCCGGGCCGGTACGAGACGCCGGAGTCGAACGGCACGCCGACCACGGCGACGTCGGCGGTGCCGACCTCGTCGAGGCGGGGCAGCCGGGCGAAGGTCGCGGGGCCGGCGTACCGCGGGACGCGGGACGAGTCGACGGGGCCGCGCGGGGTCTCGTTGCTCGGCGTCTCGTTGCTCATGGGGTGATGCCTTCTTTCCTACGCTTCGTCGCGTATGCACAACTCGGCACGGTTTCGTGCGCGAATGTACGACTAAGTACAACTAGTACGACTCTACTGGTGAACCGGGACCGGCTCGGACAAGGGTTCGGCGCCACGGCCGGCCAGCCGCTCCCGCCAGACGGCCAGCACCGCGGGGTCGGTCGCGGGCGTGGCCAGCGAGACGATCACGTAGGCGGCCAGCGAGAGGAGCAGCCCGTAGTAGACGGGCTCGTTGGCCAGGATGCCGTACCCGGCCATCAGGCCGATGACGGCGAGCCCGCCGACGGCCACCGAGGCGAGCGCGCCCTGCGCCGTGCCGCGCTTCCACAGCAGTCCGCCGAGGATCGGCACGAGCAGTCCGGCGACCAGCAGGTTGTAGGCCACGGTCAGCGCCTCGACGACGTTGTTGAGCGCGATCGCCGTACCGATCGCCGCGACGCCCATGATCAGGATGAAGACGCGGTTGCCCCTGACCTCGTCCCGCTCGGCGCCGCTCTCCTGGGTGACGGCGCCGCGCAGCCGCGACCAGATGTCGTTGTTGGCGACGGTGGCGCAGGCGATGAGGGCGCCGGAGGAGGTGGACATCACGGCGGCGAGCGCCGCGGCGAGCACCAGGCCGCGCACGCCGACGGGGAGTTCGTCCTTGACGATGGTCGCGAAGGCCGTGTCGGCGCTCGGCAGCTTCGGGTACATGACCTTGGCCGCGGTGCCGATGACGGCTCCGGCGACGGCGTAGACCAGGCAGTAGGTGCCGGCGACGGTGCCGCCCCAGCGGGCCGTGGTGTCGCTGCGCGCGGTGAACACGCGCTGCCAGATGTCCTGCCCGATCAGCATGCCGAACGTATAGATCAGCACGTAGGTGAAGATCGTCTCGCCGCCGATGCCCAGCGGGTCGAAGTACGTGGTGGGCAGCTTGGCCCTCATCTCGCCGAACCCGCCGGCCTTGACGACGGCGATGGGCAGCAGCAGGAGCAGCACGCCGATGGTCTTGACGACGAACTGCACCATGTCGGTGAGGGTGATCGACCACATGCCGCCGAGCGTCGAGTAGGCGACGACGATCGAGCCGCCGAGGACGATCGCGAGCGTGCGGTTCATGTCGAAGAGGACGTCGAAGATCGTGGCGTACGCGATGGTCGAGGTGACCGCCAGCATCAGGGTGTACGCCCACATGACGACACCGGAGATGACACCGGCCCGGCCGCCGTAGCGCAGGTCGAGCATCTCGGAGACGGTGTAGACCTTCAGGCGGGCGATGCGGGCGGAGAAGAACACGCTGAGCGCCAGCAGGCCGAGGCCGATGGTGAAGACCATCCAGGCGCCGGAGAGCCCGTACTGGTAGCCGAGGCCGACGCCGCCGATGGTGGACGCGCCGCCGAGGACGATCGCGGCCATGGTGCCCGAGTACATCGCGGGTCCCAGGCGCCGCCCGGCGACCAGGAACTCGCTCTTGGAGCGGGCGCGGCGCATGCCCCACCAGCCCATGGCCAGCATGCCGGCCAGATAGACGACGATCACTGTGTAGTCGACGGCCATGGGTCTCCTCCGGGCGCTCGGTGGCGTGTCGTGCGGTGGTGTGGAGAGCCGGCGACTGATCGCGGGGACATCCGCCCGTACCCGCGGCCGCCGGTCGCAACGACACTAGGTGGCCGGAAAGCGACTGCGAAGTGTACGTTTCATCCATTCCAGCCGAGTGGGATGGAGGAACCGTCCATCATGCCGGACCCGCAGTCACCGCCGGCCCCTTCCGCCTCCCCGGCCCCGGCCGCCCCCGCCGTACCGCCGACGCCTCCGGTGCCGCTCTCGGCGCTGCTCGCCCGCGAGGACCTGGGCCTGCGGCAGCTCGCCGGTCCCGCCGCCGGCTCGGGCACCGTGATCCGCTGGGCGCACACCTCGGAGATGGCCGACCCCTATCCCTACCTGCTGGGCGGCGAGCTGCTGCTGACGGCGGGGGTGCACGTCCCCGAGACGGCTGACTCGGCGGGGGCAGCGGACGCGGCAGGTGCGGCGGAGGCGGCGGGTGCGGCGGAGGCGGCGGGTGCGGGTGAGGCGGCGGGTGCGGCGGGTGCCGGGGGCCTGCGGGAGCACTTCGACGCCTACGTGTCCCGGATCGTCGCGGCTGGCGGCGCGGCCCTCGGCTTCGGACTGGCGCCAGTGCACGACCGGGTACCGCCCGCGCTGGTCGCGGCCTGCGCGGCCCACGGGCTGCCGCTGCTGGAGGTGCCGCCCCGGACGACGTTCTCCGGGGTGGCCCGCGCGGTGTGGCAGCTCATGGCGCAGGCCCGGCTGGCGGAACTGCGCCGGGTGACCGAGGCACAGCAGAGCCTCGCCGCGGCGGCGGCCCGCCCCGACCCGGTCCCGGCGGTACTCCGCCAGCTCGCCCACCGCCTCGGCGGGCTCGCGGTGCTGTACGGCCCCGAGGGCACGGAACTCGCCCGCTCGGGCGGGGTCCCGGACCTCGCCCGCTCGGGCGGGGTCCCGGGCACCGCCGACACCGCCCCGACCGGGGCCGCCTCCGCGACCGGCTCGCCGGGCCCGCCCCGCCCCGGCGGTTCCGGCGACGCGCGTCCCACCGTGACACCCCCCGAGGCCGCCCTCACCGGTCTGGCCGGGGTCGTCCGGCCGGCGGAGGCAGCGGGGGCCCCTTCCCCCAGGCCCTCCTCCGCCACCGACACCGTCGGCGGGGTGCACCTCGCCGCGTACGCGCTCGGCAGCGGGCAGGGCTTCGTGCTCGGGGTCGCCGCGCCGCGCCGCGACCCCGGGGACCACACGATCGCCTCCGTCGCCTCCGTGCTGCTCTCCCTGCTCACCGGGGAGCACCAGAGCGGCACCGGCGCGGCCCGGTCGGCGGCGCTGGTGCGGCTGCTGCTCGGGGCCGCGCCCGAGACGGTGGCGCCGCTCCTCGGCGGTGAGCGGTGGATGGTCGTGCACGCGCGGCGCACCGGCGAGGGTGCCGCCCCGGACGCCGTCACCGCCGCCGCGCTGGGCGCCGCCCTCGGCTCGGCGCTGGTCGACGTGGACGGTGACGTGGTCCGCGTCCTCGTCCCCGGGGACCGCGAGCCCGCCGAGCAGCCGGGCTGGACCTGCGGGGTGAGCGCGCCGGCCGGCCCGGACGCCTGGGCCGCCGCCGACACCCAGGCGGCCCGCGCACTGGCCCGCGCCCGCGCGACCCGCACCGCGCTGGTCCGGCACGGGCACCGGCCCGCGCTCGCCGATCTCCTCCCGGCGGGCGACGCCGAGGCGCACGCCCGCGCCCTGCTCGCCCCGGTCGCCGGGACGCCCGCGCTGACCGAGACCCTGCGCACCTGGCTCTCCCTGCACGGCAGTTGGGACCGGACGGCGGTGGCCCTCTCCGTCCACCGCAACACCGTGCGCCAACGCATCGCCCGCTGCTCGGTGTTGCTGGAAGCGGACCTCGACGACCCGGACGTACGCATGGAGTTGTGGTTCGCGCTCAGGTCGGGATGAGCCGCGGCCCACCGCCCCGGCGACCGGCGCCCCGCCCGCCGACGCCGGCCCGGTCCTCTGCCACGCGGCACCCGAGGAGTTCCACCTCACCAGTCCCGCGGCGCGATCAGCTCCTCCACGTCCGCCGTGCCGAACCCGTAGGCCGAGGCCACGAACCAGAAGTCCTCGGCTATCTCCTCGCGGGCGACCGTCTCGATCTCGCTGCCCGCCTCCTCGAAGGCGTCCTGAAGCGCGTTGAACTCCTCGGTCGCCGCGTGGGTGAGCGCGTAGAGCGCGGCGAGGTCGGCCGGGCGCTCCGCCTCGATCCGCTCGCACAGGCCGAGCAGGATGGCCCGGCCGCGGTCGACCACGTGATCCGGGTAGTACCCGTCGCGGTACAGCCCGCGCAGGAACGCGTGCTCCCCCACCTGAACATTGACGACTGCCATCGCTTCCCCCGCTCCCCGGACGCCCCCGGACGTCCCTCGGACGTCTCCCGGCGTTCCCCGACCCGTGGGAGAGATCCTGCACCACGCCACTGACAACGGGCCCCGCCCGGCGCCCCGCCGGCCCGCACGCCCGAGTGACGCGCGTCCCAGCGAACGGGACGGCCGCGCTCCGCGCCGGGCCCCACCGGCACAATGGGAGGTATGCCGATACCCGGGACTCCCAGCCGCGCCGAACTTGTCGACCATCTCGTGAAGACCCGTATCGCGGGCGATGTCGCCACCCCCCGCGAGAACAACCTCTCCCACTACCGCAAGCTGGCCAACGGCGAGCGCAACTGGTGGCTCGGCCTGGAGCTAGGCGACCGCTGGACCGACGAGCAGGACGTGCTCGCGGTGATGGCGGAGCGGGTCGGTGTGAACGACGACCCGGAGCACCGGTACGGGCAGGACACCATCGACCCCGAGCTGACCGTGGACAGCCTCGACCGGCTCGCGGCCCGGCTGCGCAAGGCGGCCGAGGGCGGACAGCGGGTGCTGTTCGCGACCGGTCACCCGGGCGGGCTCCTGGACGTGCACCGGGCCACGGCCGCCGCGCTGCGCGCCGCGGGCTGCGAGATCGTGGTGATCCCGGAGGGGCTCCGGACGGACGAGGGCTACGTCGTGCAGTTCGCGGACGTGGCCATGCTGGAGCACGGCGCCACGCTGTGGCACACGCACTCCGGTGAGCCGATGCGGGCGATCCTCGACGGTCTGGAGCGGGAGGGGCGCCCGCTGCCCGACCTGGTCGTGGCCGACCACGGCTGGGCCGGCCGGGCGGGCCAGCAGGGCGTGGACTCCGTCGGCTACGCGGACTGCAACGACCCGGCCCTGTTCCTCGCGGAGGCGGAGGGCACCGTCCAGGTCGTGGTCCCCCTCGACGACCACGTCGTCAGCCCCCGGCACTACGACCCGATGACGGCGTACCTGCTGAAGGAAGCGGGCCTGGCGTAACGCCCGGCGGGCTTGGCGTAACGTCCGGCGGGCCTGGCGTAACGCCCGGCGGGCGCCCGGCACGCGCGCGTGCCGACGGCTCTCCGGTACCGGGCCGGGAGGCCGCTCACGGCCAGGGGTTCAGCCCCTCCGCCCGGCGCTGGGCGTACCCCGGCGTCGGGTCCAGATACACCCGGAGCACCGAGGGGAACTCCGCCCTGAGCCGGTCCTCGGCCTGTTCGCAGGCCCATTCGATCTGGGCGGCCGTCGACACGTCCCGGAAGTCGACCTTGGCGGCGACCAGTGCCTCGCGCGGCCCCTGGACGAGCGTGGTCAGCTCCAGTACGGCCTCGATGTGCTCGACGGCCAGCAGTTCCGCCCGGATCCGCTCCCGGGTCGCCTTGGGCAGCGGCCGTCCGATGAGCAGTTCGGCGTTGGACCGGCCGAGCACCCAGGCGACGTAGAGCAGCAGCACGCCGATGAGCAGCGAGGCGACGCCGTCCCAGACGCCGGAGCCGGTGAGCCGGCCGCCCAGCAGGCCGCCCGCGGCGAACACCAGACCGATCAGTGCCGCCGAGTCCTCCAGGACGACGGCCTTCACGGCGGTGTCGGGGGTGTGCCGCAGGTAGTGCCGGAAGGTGGTGCCGACGCGGGCGGCCTCGCCGCCGGCCTGCCGCAGTCCCGTCCGCAGTGAGTAGCCCTCCAGCAGGAAGGCGACGCCGAGCACGATGTACGAGACGAGCGGGTTGCCGAGTTCCTCGCCCGCGACCAGCGTGTGGATGCCGTCGTAGAGGGAGAAGACGGCGCCGCCGACGAAGGTGGCGACGGCGGCCAGCAGCGCCCAGATGTAGCGCTCGGGGCCGTAGCCCAGGGGGTGTTCCTCGTCGGCGGGTTTCTCGCTGCGTTTGAGGGCGGTGAGCAGCAGGAGTTCCGTGACGGTGTCGGCGACGGAGTGGGCGGCCTCCGACAGCATCGCGCTGGACCCGCTGATGACGCCGGCGACCGCCTTGGCGAGGGCGATCCCGAGGTTGGCGACGGCGGCGACGATCACCGTGGCGACGCTCTCGCCCCCGCCGTCCGGCTCCGCCGTTTCGTCCCGTGCTGCTTCAGTCATGCCCCAGTCTTACCGCCGGACGGGCTACCGGGGGACGCGGACCACGCCTTCCTGGATGACCGAGATGGCGAGGCGGCCGTCCCGCGTGTAGATGCGGGCCTGGCCGAGTCCCCGGCCGCCGGACGCGGAGGGTGACTCCTGGTCGTACAGCAGCCATTCGTCGGCGCGGAACGGGCGGTGGAACCACATGGCGTGGTCCAGGGAGGCCCCGACGACGTCCCCGGTGACCCAGCCGCCGCGCCCGTGCGCGAGGAGGATCGAGTCGAGGAGGGTCATGTCGGAGACGTAGGTGGCGAGGACGACGTGCAGCAGCGGCCGGTCCACGGCGCCGTCGAGCTTGCCGTTGGTGCGGAACCACACCTGGGAGCGCGGTTCGCGGGCCTCGCCGACGGTGGCGTACGGCGGCGGGTCGACATAGCGCAGGTCGACGGACTCGCGGGTCTCCAGGAGGCGTTCGAGGACGTCGGAGCCGGAGAAGCGGTCGGCGTACCGGGGCAGCAGTTCGGCGGCCGTGGGCAGGGTCTCGGGGTCGGGGGCGGGCGGCATCGCCGCCTGGTGCTCCAGGCCCTCCTCGTACGTCTGGAAGGACGCGGAGAGGTGGAAGATCGGCTGTCCGTGCTGGACGGCGACCACCCGGCGGGTGGTGAAGGACCGGCCGTCACGGATGCGGTCGACGGTGTAGACGATGGGGGCGCCCGGGTCGCCCGCCCGCAGGAAGTAGGCGTGCAGGGAGTGGGCGGGGCGGTCGTCGGGGACCGTGCGCCCGGCGGCGACCAGTGCCTGCGCCGCCACCTGCCCGCCGAAGACGCGGGGGACGACGGCCGAACGGGACCGGCCGCGGAAGATGTCCTCCTCGATCCGCTCCAGGTCGAGCAGATCGAGGAGGGACTGAAGTGCCTCGCTCATGGGGCAGTTGTACCGTGCAGTCGTTTCGCGGTCCTTACAGGCCCATGTTCTTCGCGATGATCGACTTCATGATCTCGCTGGTGCCGCCGTAGATGCGGTTGACCCGGTTGTCCGCGTACAGGCGGGCGATCGGGTACTCGTTCATGAAGCCGTAGCCGCCGTGGAGCTGGAGGCAGCGGTCGATCACGCGGTGCGCGACCTCGGTGCAGAACAGCTTGGCGCTGGCGGCCTCGGCGGGGGTCAGCTCGCCCGCGTCGAGGGCCTCCAGGGCGCGGTCGGCGACGGCCTCGGCGGCGTCCACCTCGGCCTGGCAGGCGGCCAGCTCGAACTTGGTGTTCTGGAAGGAGGCGACGGGCTTGCCGAAGACGGTGCGGTCCTGGACGTACTCCTTGGCGAACCGGACGGCGGCCTTGGCCTGCGCGTAGGCGCCGAAGGCGATGCCCCAGCGCTCGGAGGCGAGGTTGTGGCCGAGGTAGTAGAAGCCCTTGTTCTCCTCGCCGAGGAGGTCCTCGACGGGCACCTTGACGTCGACGAACGCCAGCTCGGCGGTGTCGGAGGTGCGCAGGCCGAGCTTGTCGAGCTTGCGGCCGATGGAGTAGCCCTCGGACTTGGTGTCCACGGCGAACAGCGAGATGCCGAAGCGGCGGTCCTCGGCGGTGGGCGCGGAGGTGCGGGCGCAGACGATCACGCGGTCGGCGTGCACGCCGCCGGTGATGAAGGTCTTGGAGCCGTTGAGGACGTAGTGCGTGCCGTCCTCGGAGAGCTTGGCGGTGGTCTTCATGCCCGCGAGGTCGGAGCCGGTGCCCGGCTCGGTCATCGCGAGGGCCCACATCTCCTCGCCGGTGACGAACTTCGGCAGGAAGCGCTTCTTCTGCTCGTCGGTGGCGAGCATCTTGATGTAGGGCAGGCCGAGCAGCACGTGCACGCCCGAGCCGCCGAACTGGACACCTGCGCGGGCGGTCTCCTCGTACATCACGGCTTCGAACTTGTACGAGTCGATGCCGGCGCCGCCGAACTCCTCGTCCACCCGGATGCCGAAGACGCCCAGCTCGGCGAGCTTGAGGTAGAAGTCGCGCGGCGCCTGGCCGGCGGCGAACCAGTCGTCGTAGACCGGGACGACCTCGGCCTCGATGAAGGCGCGCAGGGTCTCCCGGAACGCCTCGTGGTCCTCGTTGAACACAGTACGGCGCACCGCCGCCACCTCCGCCTGGATACCTGGGTCATGTCTAAGCGCTTGCTCAGATACCAGGTTACCCGCCGGTCACGACACCCGTCCAGGGGCCACCGCCCGAGACGCTCGTCACGCGCGGGGGATCACCGCGCGGACCCCGCAAGGCCCGCGCCGGAGGCCGTCACCGGAAGGGGTGATCGTCAGGCGCCGGGGTCCTGCGCCGCCGCCCCGAAGGCGCCCCGGGCCATCCGGTGCAGCAGTCGCGCCGTCACCGCGCGGCCCGGCAGCGCGCCGGGGCGGCCGAGGTGCGGGGTGGAGTTCAGCAGGCCGAAGACGGAGTGCACGGCCGAGCGGGCGGCGGGCTCGGCCAGCGCCGGGTACACCTCGCGGACCACCTCGACCCACAGCTCGACGTACTGCCGCTGGAGCTGGCGCACCAGCTTGCGGTCGCTGTCCCGCAGGCGGTCCAGCTCGCGGTCGTGCAGGGTGATCAGGGGGCGGTCGTCGAGCGCGAAGTCGATGTGTCCCTCGATCAGCGAGTCGAGGAGCGCCTCCGCGCTCCCGTCCGCCTCGGCCACCCGGCGCCTGCCCCCCGTGAGGAGCTGGCCGCTGATCCCCACCAGCAGTTCGGCGAGCATCGCGTCCTTGCCGGCGAAGTGCCGGTAGAGCCCGGGGCCGCTGATGCCGACCGCCGCCCCTATCTCGTCCACGCCCACCCCGTGGAAGCCGCGCTCGGCGAAGAGGCGGGCCGCCTCCTTGAGGATCTGCTCGCGGCGGGTGGGGGCGTTGGTTCTCGTGGCCATGGAAGTGATTCTAGACAGGGAGGTTAGCGGTCGTTAACCTGAAGGAAATGCGTTAACGCTCATTAACTGGTCGACCACTGGTGAGGGGACCGCAGGATGCACGAGGCACCGGAGCTGACGAGCGCGGCCGATCCCGCGTCGGAGGCCTGGCGGGCCAACGAGGCGGCGCACCGCGCGCTGGGCGAGGAGCTGCGCGGCAAGCTGGCCGCGGCCCGGCTCGGCGGCGGCGAGAAGGCGCGCGCCCGGCACACCGCGCGCGGCAAGCTGCTGCCCCGCGACCGCGTGGACACCCTCCTCGACCCCGGCTCGCCGTTCCTGGAGCTGGCGCCGCTGGCCGCCGACGGGATGTACGAGGGGGCGGCCCCGGCCGCCGGCGTCGTCGCGGGGATCGGCCGGGTCAGCGGCCGGGAGTGCGTGATCGTCGCCAACGACGCCACGGTCAAGGGCGGCACGTACTACCCGATGACCGTCAAGAAGCATCTGCGCGCCCAGGAGGTCGCGCTGGAGAACCGCCTGCCCTGCATCTACCTCGTGGACTCGGGGGGCGCCTTCCTGCCGATGCAGGACGAGGTGTTCCCCGACCGGGACCACTTCGGGCGGATCTTCTACAACCAGGCGCGGATGTCCGGCGCGGGCATCCCGCAGATCGCCGCCGTCCTCGGCTCCTGTACGGCCGGCGGGGCGTATGTCCCGGCGATGAGCGACGAGGCGGTGATCGTGCGCGGCCAGGGCACGATCTTCCTCGGCGGCCCGCCCCTGGTGAAGGCCGCCACCGGCGAGGTCGTCACGGCCGAGGAGCTGGGCGGCGGCGAGGTGCACGCGCGCGTGTCGGGCGTCACCGACCACCTCGCGGAGGACGACGCGCACGCGCTGCGCATCGTCCGGACCATCGCGGCCACCCTGCCCGCCCGCGGGGAGCTGCCCTGGTCCGTGGAGCAGCCGGTCGAGCCCAAGGTGGACCCCGCCGGGCTGTACGGCGCGGTGCCGGTCGACTCCCGCACCCCCTACGACGTACGCGAGGTCATCGCGCGCGTGGTCGACGGTTCCCGCTTCGCCGAGTTCAAGGCCGAGTTCGGGCAGACCCTGGTCACCGGCTTCGCCCGCGTCCACGGCCACCCGGTCGGCATCGTCGCGAACAACGGCATCCTCTTCTCCGAGTCCGCCCAGAAGGGCGCCCACTTCATCGAGCTGTGCGACCAGCGCGGCATCCCGCTGGTGTTCCTGCAGAACATCTCGGGCTTCATGGTCGGCCGTCAGTACGAGGCGGGCGGCATCGCCAAGCACGGCGCCAAGATGGTGACGGCCGTCGCCTGCACACGCGTGCCGAAGCTGACCGTGGTGATCGGCGGCTCCTACGGCGCGGGCAACTACTCGATGTGCGGCCGGGCCTATTCACCGCGCTTCCTGTGGATGTGGCCCGGCGCGAAGATCTCCGTGATGGGCGGCGAGCAGGCGGCCTCGGTCCTCGCGACGGTCAAGCGCGACCAGTCGGAGAGCCGCGGCGAGTCCTGGCCGGCCGCCGACGAGGAGGCCTTCAAGGCGCCGATCCGTCAGCAGTACGAGCGGCAGGGGAACGCCTACTACGCGACGGCCCGGCTCTGGGACGACGGCGTGATCGACCCGATGGAGACCCGGCAGGTCCTCGGACTCGCCCTGACCGCCTGTGCCAACGCGCCCCTGGGTGACCCCCAGTTCGGCGTCTTCCGGATGTGAGGGGACCCATGTTCGACACGGTGCTTGTGGCCAACCGGGGCGAGATCGCCGTCCGCGTCATCCGCACGCTGCGCGCGCTCGGCGTGCGCTCGGTGGCCGTCTTCTCGGACGCCGACGCGGACGCCCGGCACGTCCGGGAGGCCGACACGGCGGTACGGATCGGGCCGGCGCCCGCCGCCGAGAGCTATCTGTCGGCGGAGCGGCTGCTGGAGGCGGCGGCCCGCACCGGCGCCCAGGCCGTCCACCCGGGATACGGCTTCCTCGCCGAGAACGCCGCCTTCGCGCGGGCCTGCGCGGACGCCGGACTCGTCTTCATCGGCCCCTCCCCCGAGGCGATCTCCCTGATGGGCGACAAGATCCGCGCCAAGGAGACGGTGAAGAAGGCCGGGGTCCCGGTCGTCCCCGGCTCCTCGGGCAGCGGTCTCACGGACGACGAACTGATCGGGGCCGCCCGCGAGATCGGCGTGCCGGTGCTGCTGAAGCCGAGCGCGGGCGGCGGCGGCAAGGGCATGCGCCTGGTCCGCGACGCCGGACTCCTCGCCGACGAGATCGCCGCCGCCCGGCGTGAGGCGCGCGCCTCCTTCGGCGACGACACCCTCCTGGTCGAGCGCTGGGTGGACCGCCCCCGGCACATCGAGATCCAGGTCCTCGCGGACGGGCACGGGCACGTGGTGCACCTGGGCGAGCGCGAGTGCTCGCTCCAGCGCCGCCACCAGAAGATCATCGAGGAGGCGCCCAGCGTGTTCCTCGCCCCCGCCACCCGGGCCGCGATGGGCGAGGCGGCCGTCCAGGCGGCCCGCTCCTGCGGCTACCGCGGGGCGGGCACGGTCGAGTTCATCGTCCCGGGCGGCGACCCGTCCTCGTACTACTTCATGGAGATGAACACCCGTCTCCAGGTCGAGCACCCGGTCACCGAGCTGGTCACCGGTCTCGACCTCGTGGAGTGGCAGCTCCGGGTCGCCGCCGGGGAGCCCCTCCCCTACGCGCAGGACGACATCACCCTCACCGGGCACGCCGTGGAGGCCCGGATCTGCGCCGAGGACCCCGCGCGCGGTTTCCTCCCCTCCGGGGGGACGGTGCTCGCCCTGCGCGAGCCCCAGGGCGACGGGGTGCGCACCGACTCGGGCCTCTCGGAGGGCACCGAGGTGGGCAGCCTGTACGACCCGATGCTCTCCAAGGTCATCGCCTACGGCCCCGACCGGCCGACCGCGCTGCGCCGGCTGCGGGCCGCCCTCGCCGACACGGTCACCCTCGGCGTGCAGACCAACGCGGGCTTCCTGCGCCGGCTGCTGGCCCACCCGGACGTGGTGGCCGGCGACCTGGACACCGGGCTGGTCGAGCGCGAGGCGGCCGGGCTGGTCCCGGACGGGGTGCCGGAGGAGGTGTACGAGGCGGCGGTGGCCGTCCGGCTCGCCGGGCTGGCCCCGGCGGGGGACGGCTGGACCGACCCGTTCTCGGTGCCGAGCGGCTGGCGGCTGGGCGGCACCGCGCGGCCGGTCACCTTCCCGCTGCGCGTCCTCGACCCCGTGGAGCACACCCCGCGCGGCACGCACACGGTCACCGAGGACAAGGTCGCGGTCACCCTCGACGGGGTGCGCCACACCTTCCACCGCGCCGCCGACTGGCTCGGCCGCGACGGCGACGCCTGGCACGTCCGCGACCACGACCCGGTGGCCGCCTCGCTCACCGGCGCCGCGCACGCGGGCGCCGACTCGCTGACCGCCCCGATGCCGGGCACGGTGACCGTCGTGAAGGTCGCCGTGGGCGACGAGGTGGCCGCCGGTCAGAGCCTGCTGGTGGTGGAGGCGATGAAGATGGAGCACGTCATCTCCGCGCCGCACGCCGGCACGGTCAGCGAGCTGGACGTCACACCGGGCACCACGGTCGCCATGGACCAGGTCCTCGCGGTCGTCACCCCGGCCGAGGAGGCGAAGACGGCATGACCACGTCCGAACTGGGCCTGCCGATGGCCGTCCCCGCCCCGGACCTGCCCGCCCGGGTGCGGATCTACGAGGTCGGCGCGCGCGACGGCCTGCAGAACGAGAAGGCGACCGTGCCGACCGAGGTCAAGGCGGAGTTCATCCGCCGCCTCGCCGACGCGGGGCTGACCACCATCGAGGCGACCAGCTTCGTGCACCCCAAGTGGGTGCCCCAACTGGCCGACGCGGAAAGGCTCTTCCCGCAGATCTCCGGACTCCCGGTCGCCCTCCCGGTCCTGGTGCCGAACGAACGCGGGCTGGACCGCGCCCTCGCGCTCGGCGCCCGGCAGGTGGCCGTGTTCGCCAGCGCCACGGAGTCCTTCGCCAAGGCCAACCTGAACCGGACGGTGGACGAGGCGCTCGCCATGTTCGAGCCGGTGGTGCGCCGCGCGAAGGACGCCGGGCTCACGGTCCGCGCCTATGTCTCGATGTGCTTCGGCGACCCGTGGGAGGGCCCGGTCCCGGTCGGCCAGGTCGTCCGGGTGTGCTCGGCGCTGATGGACATGGGCGCCGACGAGCTGAGCCTCGGCGACACGATCGGCGTGGCCACCCCCGGCCATGTCCGGTCCCTGCTCACGGAGTTGAACACGGCGGGCGTGCCGACCGGCGCGATCGGCGTGCACTTCCACGACACCTACGGCCAGGCCCTCTCCAACACCCTGGCCGCCCTCCAGCACGGCGTCGCCACCGTCGACGCCTCCGCGGGCGGCCTCGGCGGCTGCCCGTACGCGAAGTCCGCGACCGGCAACCTCGCCACCGAGGACCTCGTGTGGATGCTCCAGGGCCTCGGTGTCGACACCGGGGTCGATCTCGGCCGCCTCACCGCCACCAGCGTGTGGATGGCCGGACAACTGGGCCGACCCAGCCCGTCCCGCACCGTCAAAGCGCTCGGTAACACGACTCAGTCCGACCAGGAGTGAACCCCATGCCGCTGGACCACCGCCTCTCCCCCGAACTCGAAGAACTCCGCCGCACGGTCGAGGAGTTCGCGCACGACGTCGTCGCCCCGAAGATCGGCGACTTCTACGAGCGGCACGAGTTCCCCTACGAGATCGTGCGGGAGATGGGCCGCATGGGCCTGTTCGGGCTGCCCTTCCCGGAGGAGTACGGCGGTATGGGCGGCGACTATCTCGCCCTCGGCGTCGCCCTGGAGGAGCTGGCCCGGGTCGATTCGTCCGTGGCCATCACCCTGGAGGCGGGCGTCTCCCTCGGCGCCATGCCGGTCCATCTCTTCGGCACCCCGGAGCAGAAGGCCGAGTGGCTGCCCCGGCTCTGTTCCGGCGAGATCCTCGGCGCGTTCGGCCTGACCGAGCCGGACGGCGGCTCGGACGCGGGCGCGACCCGCACCACCGCGCGCCTCGACCCCGACACCGACGAATGGGTCATCAACGGCGGCAAGTGCTTCATCACCAACTCGGGCACGGACATCACCGGCCTGGTGACGGTCACCGCGGTCACCGGCCGCAAGCCCGACGGCAAGCCGCGGATCTCCGCGATCATCGTCCCCTCGGGCACCCCGGGCTTCACGGTCGCGGCCCCCTACTCGAAGGTCGGCTGGAACGCCTCGGACACCCGTGAGCTGTCCTTCGCCGACGTACGGGTCCCGGCGGCGAACCTGCTGGGCGAGGAGGGCCGTGGCTACGCCCAGTTCCTGCGCATCCTGGACGAGGGCCGCATCGCCATCGCCGCGCTCGCCACCGGCCTCGCGCAGGGCTGCGTGGACGAGTCGGTGCGCTACGCGAAGGAGCGGCACGCGTTCGGGCGGCCGATCGGCGCCAACCAGGCGATCCAGTTCAAGATCGCCGACATGGAGATGAAGGCGCACATGGCCCGCGTCGGCTGGCGCGACGCCGCGTCCCGGCTGGTGGCGGGCGAGCCCTTCAAGAAGGAGGCGGCGATCGCCAAGCTCTACTCGTCCACGATCGCCGTCGACAACGCCCGGGACGCCACCCAGGTGCACGGCGGCTACGGCTTCATGAACGAGTACCCGGTGGCCCGGATGTGGCGCGACTCCAAGATCCTGGAGATCGGCGAGGGCACCAGCGAGGTCCAGCGGATGCTGATCGCCCGCGAGTTGGGGCTCACGGGCTGATCCGCCGGGAGGCTCGGGAGGTCTGCGACACGGGCGGTCCGTGAGGTTCCGCCCGGTACGTCCGGCCACGGCGCACCCCCGCCCGCTGGACAGGTGATGAGGTTAGGCTAACCTACCTTCGAACTTGTCCGGCGGGCGCTGCGGCGCCCCGTGCCGAAAGCAGCCACACTCATGTCCAACGCCCGTGCCACCCACCTCACCCGTCGCGGCATCCTCGCCGCCGGCGGCGCCCTCGGCCTCGGTGCCGTCCTCGCCGCCTGCGGCGACGACGACGCCTCGAAAAAGGGTGGCTCGGACACGAAGGCCTCCGCCAAGTCCGGCCCCTGGACCTTCAAGGACGACCGCGGCACCACGGTGAAGCTGGACAAGACCCCGGCGAACATCGTCGCCTTCACCGGTGTCGCCGCCGCCCTGTTCGACTACGGCATCCAGGTCAAGGGCGTCTTCGGCCCGACCAAGACCAAGGACGGCAAGCCCGACGTCCAGGCCGGCGACATGGACATCAGCAAGGTGACCGTCCTCGGCAACGAGTGGGGCCAGTTCAACATCGAGAAGTACGCGGGCCTCGCCCCCGACGTGCTGATCTCCACGATGTTCGACGCCGCGGGCACCCTCTGGTACGTGCCCGAGGAGTCCAAGGACAAGATCCTCAAGCTGGCCCCGAGCGTCGGCCTCTCCGTCTTCGACGTGCAGATGCCCAAGCCCCTCCAGCGGATGCTGGACCTGGCCGAGTCCCTCGGCGCCGACGTGAAGTCCGCGAAGATCACCGAGGCGAAGAAGAAGTTCGAGACGGCCGCCGAGCGGCTGCGCAAGGCCGCCAAGGCCCGCCCGGAGATCAAGGTCCTCGCGGGCAGCGCCAGCCAGGACATCTTCTACGTCTCCGGCTCCAACCTCTCCATCGACCTGGAGTACTTCAAGGCGCTCGGCGTGAACATCGTCGAGCCCTCCGCCAAGGCCCTGAAGGCCAGCGGCGGCTGGTTCGAGAACCTGAGCTGGGAGAACGTCGACCGGTACCCGGCCGACATCATCATCATGGACGACCGCACCTCGACCATCCAGCCGGCCGACATCACCGAGGCCACCTGGAAGAAGCTGCCCGCCGTCAAGGCCGGCCAGGTCATCGCGCGCACGCCCGAGCCGATCCTGTCGTACGACAAGTGCGCCCCGATCCTCGACCGGCTCGCCGAGGCCATCGAGAACGCCAAGAAGGTCGCCTGACACCACCCGCGTGTCCCCGACACGACCAGCGCGTCCCCGACACGACAGGCGTGATCCCCTGACGTTCGCTCAGGAGCATGCCTGACGACGGCCGTAGCCGCCCCGTTCCGTTTCTTCGCCCTCCGGGTCGTGACGACGAGGCGGCTCGGTCCGTCTCTGGTCCGGGTGACCTTGGCGGGCCCGACCTGGAGGCGTTCCACTCCGACGGGCGCGACCAGTCGCTCTCCCTCTTCCTGCCGCACCCCGGCCGGCGCGAGCCGGCGGCATCCGCTTCCGGCCGCCGGCCGGCACCGGCCTCGTCGTCCTGTGGGGCGACGAGACGGCGCTGCGCGCGGTCTGCGCCATCCTCGAATCGCTGCCGGCGGGACTGCGCGTCCGCGCCTGGCTGGAGGTCCAGCACACCGGGGACATCCCGGAGACGGTGACGGCGGCCGACGCCGAGATCACCTGGCTCGTCCGGGACGAACACCCCGGCGCGACGGCCCCCTTGGCCCTGGAAGCCCCGCGCGCCGCTCACCTGCCGGCCGCCGAGGCACCGTACGCCTGGATCGCGGGCGAGTCCGGCTGTGTGAAGGAACTGCGCAGGCATCTCGTACGGGACCGGGGCCTCGACCGCCGGCGGGTCACCTTCGTCGGCCACTGGCGCCGGGGCTGACCGAGGAGCAACTGCGGTAGCAGGGCGAGTAGTTGACAGCGCTCGCGGACGCGGCTCGGTGATCCGAACGAGGCGTATGTCACGCGCGGCGGAGGCGGGACCAGGCGGGACGCGTGATCAACTTAGGTTAGGCTAACCTAAGTCGAACGTCGCGACCCGCCCTTTCTCTGTCCCGCTCGGACTCTCCCCCGCACGGAGGACCCCCACATGCGCTCGCACCTGCTCAACGACACCACCGCGGACCGGTACCGCCGCTCCGTGACCGAAGGCGTCGAGCGGGTGGCGGCCAAACTCGCCACCACCACCCGCCCGTTCACGGGTGTCACGGTCGACGACCTCACCCCCCGCATCGAGGGAATCGACCTCGACAAGCCGCTCCACGACACGACGGCCGTGCTCGACGAACTGGAGGAGGTCTACCTCCAGGACGCCGTCTACTTCCACCACCCCCGCTACCTCGCCCACCTCAACTGCCCGGTCGTCATACCCGCCGTGCTCGGCGAGGCCGTGCTCTCCGCCGTCAACTCCTCCCTGGACACCTGGGACCAGTCGGCCGGCGGCACCCTCATCGAGCGCAAGCTCATCGACTGGACCAACGAACGCATCGGCTTCGGCCCCTCCGCCGACGGCGTGTTCACCAGCGGCGGCAGCCAGTCCAACCTCCAGGCCCTGCTGCTCGCCCGCGAGGAGGCCAAGACGGACAACCTCGCCGACCTGCGCGTCTTCGCCTCCGAGGTCAGCCACTTCAGCGTCAAGAAGTCCGCCAAACTCCTCGGCCTCGGCCCCGACGCCGTCGTCTCCATCCCCGTCGACCACGACAAGCGGATGCAGACCCTCGCCCTCGCCCGGGAACTGGAGCGCTGCAAGGAAGCCGGCCTCGTCCCCATGGCCGTCGTCGCCACCGCCGGCACCACCGACTTCGGCTCCATCGACCCGCTGCCCGAAGTCGCCGAACTCTGCTCGCGGTTCGCCGCCTGGATGCACGTGGACGCCGCCTACGGCTGCGGTCTGCTCGCCTCGCTGAAGAACCGCGCCCGCATCGACGGCATCGAACGCGCCGACTCCGTCACCGTCGACTACCACAAGTCCTTCTTCCAGCCGGTGAGTTCCTCCGCGCTGCTGGTCCGCGACGTCGCCACCCTGCGGCACGCCACCTACCACGCCGAGTACCTCAACCCGCGCCGCATGGTCGAGGAGCGCATCCCCAACCAGGTCGACAAGTCCCTCCAGACCACCCGCCGGTTCGACGCCCTCAAGCTGTGGATGACGCTGCGGGTGATGGGCGCCGACGGCATCGGCGAACTCTTCGACGAGGTCTGCGACCTGGCGGCGAAGGGCTGGGAACTGCTCGCCGCCGACCCGCGCTTCGACGTCGTCGTGGAGCCCTCGCTCTCCACCCTCGTCTTCCGCGTCGTCCCCTCCGGCGTCACCGACCCGGCCGAGATCGACCGCGCCAACCTGTACGCCCGCAAAGCCCTGTTCGCCTCCGGTGACGCCGTCGTCGCGGGCACCAAGGTCGGCGGACGCCACTACCTGAAGTTCACGTTGCTCAACCCCGAGACCACGGTGGACGACATCGCCGCCGTTCTCGACCTGATCGCCGGCCACGCCGAGCAGTACCTGGGAGACTCCCTTGACCGCGCTTGCTGACACCACGGACAAGACCTACGACTTCGTGGGGATCGGGCTCGGGCCCTTCAACCTCGGCCTCGCCTGCCTGACCGAACCCATCGCCGAACTGGACGGCGTCTTCCTGGAGTCGAAGCCGTCCTTCGAATGGCACTCCGGGATGTTCCTGGAGGGCGCCCACCTCCAGACCCCCTTCATGTCGGACCTGGTCACCCTCGCCGACCCGACCTCCCCGTACTCCTTCCTCAGCTACCTGAAGGAATCGGGCCGCCTGTACTCGTTCTACATCCGCGAGAACTTCTACCCGCTGCGCGTCGAGTACGACGACTACTGCCGCTGGGCCGCGAACAAGCTCGACAGCGTCCGCTTCGGGACGACGGTCGCGGAAGTGACGTACGAGAACGAGGTGTACGTCGTCCGCACGGAGGCCGGCGAGCTGTACCGCGCCCGGCACCTGGTCCTCGGCACCGGCACCCAGCCCTATGTCCCGGAGGCCTGCGCGGGCCTCGGCGGCGACTTCATCCACAACTCCCGCTACATGCAGAACAAGGCGGCACTCCAGGCCAAGGAGTCGATCACGCTGGTCGGCAGCGGCCAGTCCGCCGCCGAGATCTTCCACGACCTGCTGAGCGAGATCGACGTCCACGGCTACCGGCTGAACTGGGTGACCCGCTCGCCGCGCTTCTTCCCGCTCGAATACACCAAGCTCACCCTGGAGATGACCTCCCCGGAGTACATCGACTACTTCCACGCGCTGCCCGAACCGACCCGCTACCGCCTCCAGTCGGAGCAGAAGGGCCTGTTCAAGGGCATCGACGGCGACCTGATCAACGAGATCTTCGACCTGCTCTACCAGAAGAACCTCGCCGGCCCGGTCCCCGCGCGGCTGCTCACCAACTCCGCGCTGCAGTCCGTGCGCCACGAGAACGGCACGTACACCCTCGGCCTGCGCCAGCAGGAGCAGGTCAAGGACTACGAACTCCAGTCGCAGGGCCTGATCCTCGCGACCGGCTACCACTACACCGAGCCCAGGTTCCTCGCCCCGGTCCGCGACCGGCTGCGCTACGACGCCCAGGGCAACTTCGACGTGGCCCGCAACTACGCCATCGACACCACGGGACGCGGGATCTTCCTGCAGAACGCGGGTGTCCACACGCACTCGATCACCTCACCGGACCTCGGCATGGGCGCGTACCGCAACGCGTACATCATCCGAGAACTGCTCGGCACCGAGTACTACCCGGTCGAAAAGACCATCGCGTTCCAGGAGTTCTCCGTATGACCACCGCCACCGCCATCGGCACCTTCAGCATCCGCCCCCTCGACCCCGTCGGGGACGCCCCCTTGTTGCACCGCTGGGTGACCCATCCCAAGGCCGCCTTCTGGATGATGCAGGAGGCGAAACTGCACGACGTGGAGCGGGAGTACATGGCCATCGCGGCCAGTGAGCACCACGACGCCTGTCTCGGGCTGCTGGACGGCGAGCCCGTCTTCCTGATGGAGCGCTACGACCCCCGTTACGTGGAACTCGTCGGTCTGTACGAGCCCGAGCCCGGTGACGTCGGAATGCACTTCCTGGTCGCGCCGACCGACACGCCCGTGCACGGCTTCACCCGCGCGGTCATCACCGCGGTGATGGAGAACCTGTTCGCCGACCCGGCCACCCGCCGTGTCGTCGTCGAGCCGGACGTGGCCAACAAGGCGGTGCACGCGCTGAACGAGGCCGTCGGTTTCGTGCCCGAGCGGGAGATCCAGAAGCCGGAGAAGAAGGCGCTGCTGAGCTTCTGCACCCGGGAGCGGTTCGAGAAGGCGGTGGCGGCATGACCCTCGCCGACAGCGTCGCCCACCTCTCCCCCGAGCGCTGGGCCACCGCCAACCGTCTTCTCGTCCGCAAGGCGCTCGCCGAGTTCGCCCACGAGCGGCTGATCACCCCGGAGCAGTTGCCGGACGGGCGCTACGAGGTCCGCTCCGACGACGGCCAGACCCGCTACCGCTACACCGCGGTGCGGCGCGCCCTGGACCACTGGCAGGTGGACGCCGCGTCCATCACCCGGCACCGCGGCGGCGCCGAACTCCCGCCGGCCGCACTGGACTTCTTCATCGAGCTGAAGGAGTCGCTGGGGCTGAGCGACGAGATCCTGCCGGTCTACCTGGAGGAGATCTCCTCCACGCTCTCGGGCACCTGCTTCAAGCTGACCAAGCCGCAGATCCCGGTCCGCGAGCTGGCGGACGCCGGCTTCCAGGCGATCGAGACGGGGATGACCGAGGGCCACCCCTGTTTCGTCGCCAACAACGGGCGCCTCGGCTTCGGTGTGCACGAGTACCTCGCGTACGCCCCGGAGGCCGCGAACCCGGTCCGGCTGGTGTGGCTGGCCGCGCACCGTTCGCGGGCCGCGTTCACCGCCGGGACCGGCATCGCGTACGAGTCGTTCGTGCGGGACGAGCTGGGCGCGGAGACGGTCGAGCGGTTCGCGCGGACGCTGTCGGGGCAGGGTCTGGACCCGGGCGACTACCTGCTCATCCCGGTCCACCCCTGGCAGTGGTGGAACAAGCTGTCGGTGACCTTCGCCGCCGAGGTGGCCCAGCGGAACCTGGTCTGTCTCGGCGAGGGTGACGACGAGTACCTGGCCCAGCAGTCGATCCGGACGTTCTTCAACACGACGAGCCCCGAGAAGCACTATGTGAAGACGGCGCTGAGCGTCCTCAACATGGGCTTCATGCGCGGTCTGTCCGCCGCGTACATGGAGGCGACCCCGGCCATCAACGACTGGCTGGCGCAGCTCATCGAGAACGACCCGGTGCTCAAGTCGACGGGTCTGTCGATCATCCGCGAGCGGGCGGCCGTCGGCTACCGGCACCTGGAGTACGAGGCGGCCACCGACCGGTACTCGCCGTACCGCAAGATGCTGGCCGCGCTGTGGCGGGAGAGCCCGGTGTCCTCGCTCCAGGAGGGCGAGAGCCTCGCCACGATGGCGTCACTGGTGCACGTCGACCACGAGGGGGCGTCCTTCGCGGGCGCGCTGATCGAGCGGTCGGGGCAGACGCCGGTGGAGTGGCTGCGCGACTATCTGCACGCCTACCTGACGCCGCTGCTGCACAGCTTCTACGCGTACGACCTGGTCTACATGCCGCACGGCGAGAACGTCATCCTGGTCCTTGCGGACGGGGCGGTGCGGCGGGCGGTGTACAAGGACATCGCCGAGGAGATCGCGGTGATGGACCCGCAGGCGGTGCTGCCGCCCGCGGTGGAGCGCATCCGGGTCGAGGTTCCCGAGGACACGAAGCTGCTGTCCATCTTCACGGACGTCTTCGACTGCTACTTCCGTTTCCTGGCCGCGCAGTTGGCCGAGGAGGGCATCCTCGGCGAGGACGACTTCTGGCGCACGGTCGCCGAGTCGGTGCGCGCCTACCAGGAGGCGCATCCCGAACTGGCCGACAAGTTCCGGCAGTACGACCTGTTCGCCCCCGAGTTCGCGCTGTCCTGCCTCAACCGGCTCCAGTTGCGCGACAACCGGCAGATGGTGGACCTGGCGGACCCGTCGGGCGCGCTCCAGTTGATCGGCACCCTGAAGAACCCGATCGCCGGGTTCTGAACCACGGGCTCCCCGAGCCCTCATGGACAGGCGGGCGCCCCGGAGACGGTCCTCCGGGGCGCCCGTCGGCGTGTCCGACCAGGGCATGTCGCCCTAACCGGCGGGCCAGGGGACCTGGGGCGAGCGGTAGTAGCCGATGCCGAGCGCGTCCCAGCGCGGGGCCTGCGCGGCGAGGCGCTGCTTGTAGGTGTCCCAGTCGTGCGTCGAGGCGGGCGACCAGCCGAGTTCGGCGGCTCCGGGCAGCCTCGGGAAGGCCATGACGTCGATGTCGGCGGAGGTCGTGATCGTCTCCGTCCACAGCGGCGCCTCGACGCCCTTGACGGCGGAGGCGGGCACCCCGGCGAGATAGCGGCCGGGGTCCCAGTCGTAGGCCCGGCGCACCTCGACCAGTCCGGCCCAGTCCTGGCCGAGCGGGGTGTCGGCGGTGTACTTCATGTCGAGGTAGAGCCGGTCGGCGGGCGACAGGACGATCCCGGTCCCGTTCCGCGCGGCCCGCGCGACCTGCTCCTTCTCGGCGGCGTCGGTGTCGTCGAGCCCCCAGTACTGGGCGATGGCGCCCTTGGCCGGGGTGGCGCCGGTGAGCTGGTGCCAGCCGATGACCTTCTTGCCGTACCGGGCGACCAGCGGCTGCACCTTGTCCATGAAGGTCACGTAGTCGGCGTGGCTGGTGGAGTGGGCCTCGTCGCCGCCGATGTGGAGGTAGCGGCCCGGGGTGAGCGCGGCCAGCTCGCGCAGGACGTCGTCCACGAAGTCGTACGTCACCGCCTTGTTCACGCACAGCGAGCTGAAGCCGACCTCGGTGCCGGTGTAGAGCGGCGGGGCGACTCCGTCGCAGTTGAGCCGCGGGTACGAGGCGAGCGCGGCGTTGGTGTGGCCGGGCATGTCGATCTCCGGGACGACCTCCAGGTAGCGGGAGGCGGCGTAGCGGACGATCTCGCGGTAGTCGGCCTTGGTGTAGTGGCCGCCCGGTCCGCCGCCGACCTGGGTGGAGCCGCCGTAGGCGGCCAGGCGCGGCCAGGAGTCGAGGGCGATGCGCCAGCCCTGGTCGTCGCTGAGGTGCAGATGCAGGGTGTTGATCTTGTAGAGGGCGAGTTCGTCGATGTAGCGCTTGACCTGGGGGACGGTGAAGAAGTGCCGGGAGACGTCGAGCATGGCGCCCCGGTAGCCGTAGCGCGGGGTGTCCGTGACGGTGCCGCCGGCGACCGTCCAGGGCCCGGGCTGGACGGTCTTCTTCTCGACGGCGGCGGGCAGCAGTTGGCGCAGCGTCTGGACGCCGTGGAAGAGGCCGGCGGGGCGGCCGGCGGTGATGGTCACGCCGGTTCGGCCGCTGGTCAGGCGGTAGCCCTCGGCGCCGAGGCCGGTGCCGCCGAACCGCAGCCGGATCGCGCCCTCCCCGTGGGTGGTGACGGGCAGCCGGTAGCCGGTGGAGGGCCGCAGGACGCCCGCGAGGTAGGCGCCGACCTCGCGGACCGCGCGGGAGCCGTCGACGCGGATACGGGTGTCCCGGGTGATGCGGTACGGCGTGCCGCCCGGGGTGACGGAGGCGGGGGCCGGGACGACCCGGCTCAGCGGGGTCGTCCCGGCCGGGGTGGTGGGGCCGGCCGGGGCGGGGACTGCCTGTGGGGCGGGGGCCTGCCGGGTGGGGGCCTGCCGGGTGGGGGCCGCTCCGGCCAGCGAGATACCGGCCGCGGTCACGAGCAGCAGCGTTCCGAGCAGTCGGGGCGTTCTGTGGTGCTGTCTCACCTGCGCTCCCTTCGGTGCCCGGCACGGGGAGCCGAGCGGCCCTGGGGGGCGGGCCGCTCACCGTGCCGGCGCAGTGGTCGAGACCACTCTCCCGCAGTCGCGGTGGAACAATCCCCCGCATGGCGGAAATCATCCAGCGGGACGGCACCTGGGTCTTCGACGGCGACGCGCTGCGGCTGACCCCGGGACGGGACAGGAACGTCGGTCTGCTGCGCAGGGAACTGGGTGAACTGACCGTCCCGCTGGGGGCGTTGGCGGGCATCTCGCTGGAGCAGGGCAGGAAGTCCGGGCGGCTGCGGCTCCGGCTGCGCGACGGCGCGGACCCGCTGCTCCAGGCGACCGGCGGCAAGCTCGGCGAGCCGCACGATCCCTACCAACTGAGCGTCGAGGCCGACCGGTTCGGCGTCGCCGAGTACCTCGTGGACGAGGTCCGCAACGCGCTGCTGCTGGACGAGGTGCCCACGGGGCCGGTCGACGGCTATCTGCTCCCCGGCCCGGCGGTCCCGCTGTCCGCCTCCGCCGGGGACGGCTCGGCGGCCTTCGACGGCGAGACCGTACGGCTGGAGTGGAACTGGAAGACCGAGGAGGCGAAGTCGGCGGGCGGGGCGCGGACGCTGGCCCTCGGCGACATCACGGCCGTCGAGTGGCATCCGGCGGTCGGCCTGGAGAACGGCTGTCTGCGGTTCACCGTGCGCGGCACCCGGACGAAGGCGCCGCCGAAGTACGACCCGAACGCGGTCGAGCTGTGGGGTTTCAAGAAGGACCCGCTGATGGCGCTGGTCGCGGCGGCGGTCCAGGCCCGCCTTCCGCACCCGGCGGCGGCACCGGAGACGCGGGCCGCCCGGCCCGAGGAGGCGACGGAACCGGTCCGGGCGGCGGTCCCCGGCCCGGCCGCCGAGCCCGATCACGACGCCCTGCTGCGCAGGCTCCGGGAACTGGGCGAGCTGCACCGGGAGGGCGTTTTGACGGACGAGGAGTTCACGATGGCCAAGCAGGCGGTCCTCAAGCGTCTGTGACGGCGCCGGACACGGACCGAGGACCACCCCCCGACGGGCTCGACACCCGCACGCCGCAGTCCCTGCACGCCCGTACACCCGCGCGCCGCAGTCCCTGCACGCCCGTACAACCCGTAAGAGCCGCGCCCCACACGCCCGCACGCCCCGCGCTCAGGGCACACGGGGACGTACGGGCGCAGCGGACGTACCGGGGTGGTTACTTGGCGCGGCGGGCGACCGTGAAGTGGTCGACCTCGGCACCGGTCTCCGCGATGCCGCGCACCTTCAGGGTGGCGAGGCGTCCCCGGGAGGCGGGGGTGACGTCGACGCGCAGGAACGAGTAGTTGAGGTAGCGCACCCGCGACCAGGTGACCGTCTCGTTCTGCTTGCCGTCCTTGAGGTTGACGAAGGAGGCCACGGACTCGACCTCGTTCTCCTTGCCCTCGTAGGACTCCGGCGCGGTGAACGCGTAGAGGCTGCGGCCGGCCGCGCCCGCCGTCACGTAGACGACACCGTCGGTCTCCGGGTAGGCGGTGCCGCCGATCGGGAGCTTCTTGGTGACCGCGTTGTTCTTGATGACGTCGGTGCGCTCGTACTGGTGGTTGTGGCCGTTGATCACCAGGTCGACGGTGTACTTCTCGAACAGCGGCACCCACTCCTGTCGCACGCCCCCCTCCGAGGCGTGCGCCGTGGAGGTGCAGTACGCGCAGTGGTGGAAGAAGATCACGATGAAGTCGATGTCCCGGGCGGCCCGGTACTTCTTGAGCCGGCTCTCCAGCCACTTGGTCTGGGTGCCGCCGGAGATGCCGAGGTTGGCCGGGATCTCGAAGGAGATGTCGTTGGCGTCCAGCGAGATGATCGCCGTGTTGCCGTGGACGAAGGAGTAGACGCCGGGCAGGTTGGCCGCGTCGGGGCCGTTGTCGGGCAGCGTCCAGCGGGCCTCCTCGCCGCCGTAGCCGTTGGGCGAGTACCAGGCCTCCATGTCGTGGTTGCCGTAGGCGGGCATCCACGGGACCTGCTTGGCGACCGTCTCGGTCTGGGCGAGGAACTGGTCCCAGATCCGCGAGTCGAAGCCGGTGTCCTCCTTCTTGCCCGCGCCGGACGGGTCCGCGTACGCGATGTCGCCGGCGTGCAGGTGGAAGGCGGGGTTCTGGGCGAGCAGCAGGGCGTCGTTGGCGAGGCCGTGGTAGCCGACGCCCTCGTCGCCGAAGGCGGTGAAGGTGAAGGGCTCGGCGTGCGCGGGGGCGGTGGTGAAGGTGCCGAGCGTGCCGAGCAGGTGGGGGGCGGCCGGGTCGAAGCCGGCGTGGCCCACTCCGTAGTAGTAGGTCTTGCCGGGGCGCAGGTGGGTGAGCTTGGCGTGCAGGTAGTACTGGGTGTGGTCGCCGCTCGCGCCGACGCCGGCCGGGGTGTAGAGGGTGCGGACCTCGGCCTCGATCTTGCGGGAGAGGTCCCAGGGGTGGGCGCCGATACGGATGTAGGGCTTGCTGACCGCGGTCGGGACCTGCCAGGAGACGGTCATCTCGGTGCGCGGGTCGTTGCCGAAGGCGAGGTGACGGCCGAAGGGGGCGACGAGCGCGCCGTCCACCTTCTCGGTGGAGGGGGAAGCGGCGGGCCGGTGCGCCGGGACCGCCGCCTGGGCGACGGCGCCGGGCACGAAGGCGCCGCCGGCGACTGCGCCGAGGGTCACGGCGCCGCCTCTGATCATGTTGCGCCGGGAGAACTTGGCGCGCAGGTACTCGTGCTGCTCGACCATGCTCATCTTCTCGGCGAGCCGCTCGGGTACGCCCATGCGTGGAGTGTCCATGGCTGAAGAAGTTGCTCTCGGCAGTCGACGGGGTGCAAGACGCAGGATGGACAGCTTGTAAACAGCGGTCCATAAGAGTTTCAACTACCGCTTGCCCGATATCGGGCAGAATTCTTGCACATCGCCTTCCGGTACCCCAGGATCAACGGGTGCACGACGAACTTGTTGATCATCTGACGCGGTCCACGCCCCTGAGCCGGGGCGAGGCGCTGCGCGTGGTCCAGGACGTGCTCGCCTGGTTCGACGAGACGACCGAGGAATACGTCCGTCGCCGCCACCGCGAACTCCAGGCGCAGGGCCTGGTGAACGCGACGATCTTCGAACGGATCGAGGCGGACCTGAAGTACCGCGCGGTCGCACCGCCCGAGCTGAGCCTCCGGCAGTTGCGCCGCATCGTCTACGGCTGAGGAATACGTATATATGTGCGGGATCGTCGGATACATCGGCAGGCGTGACGTGGCGCCGCTGCTCCTGGAGGGCCTGCAGCGCCTGGAGTACCGCGGTTACGACTCGGCGGGCATCGTCGTGACCTCCCCGAAGGCGGCCGGCCTGAAGATGGTCAAGGCCAAGGGCCGGGTCCGCGATCTGGAGGCCAAGGTCCCCAAGCGGTTCGCGGGCACCACCGGTATCGCGCACACCCGCTGGGCCACCCACGGCGCCCCCTCCGACGTGAACGCGCACCCCCACCTCTCCGCCGACAGCTCGGTGGCCGTCGTGCACAACGGCATCATCGACAACGCCTCCGACCTGCGCAAGAAGCTGGAGGCGGACGGCGTCGAGTTCCTCTCCGAGACCGACACCGAGGTCCTCACCCACCTCATCGCCCGCTCCCGGCAGGAGAAGCTGGAAGACAAGGTCCGCGAGACCCTGCGGGTCATCGAGGGCACCTACGGCATCGCGGTGATGCACGCCGACTTCCCCGACCGCATCGTGGTGGCGCGAAACGGCTCCCCGGTGGTGCTCGGCATCGGCGAGAAGGAGATGTTCGTCGCCTCGGACATCGCCGCGCTGGTCACCCACACCCGCCAGATCGTCACCCTGGACGACGGCGAGATGGCGACCCTGAAGGCCGACGACTTCCGGACCTACACCACCGAGGGCACCCGGACGACCTCCGAGCCGACCACCGTGGAGTGGGAGGCCGCCTCCTACGACATGGGCGGCCACGACACGTACATGCACAAGGAGATCCACGAGCAGGCCGAGGCCGTGGACCGGGTGCTGCGCGGCCGGATCGACGACCGGTTCTCCACGGTCCACCTCGGCGGCCTGAACCTGGACGCCCGCGAGGCCCGGCAGATCCGCCGTGTGAAGATCCTCGGCTGCGGCACCTCGTACCACGCGGGCATGATCGGCGCCCAGATGATCGAGGAGCTGGCGCGGATCCCCGCGGACGCCGAGCCGGCCTCCGAGTTCCGCTACCGCAACGCGGTGGTCGACCCCGACACCCTGTACGTCGCCGTCTCCCAGTCCGGTGAGACCTACGACGTGCTGGCCGCCGTGCAGGAGCTGAAGCGCAAGGGCGCGCGGGTGCTCGGCGTGGTCAACGTCGTCGGCTCGGCGATCGCCCGCGAGGCCGACGGCGGCATGTACGTGCACGCCGGCCCCGAGGTCTGCGTCGTCTCCACGAAGTGCTTCACCAACACCACCGTGGCGTTCGCGCTGCTCGCCCTGCACCTCGGCCGCACCCGCGACCTGTCGGTCCGCGACGGCAAGCGGATCATCGAGGGCCTGCGCAAGCTGCCCGCGCAGATCTCCGAGATCCTGGAGCAGGAGGACGAGATCAAGAAGCTGGCCGAGCAGTACGCCGAGGCCCGCTCGATGCTCTTCATCGGCCGCGTCCGGGGCTACCCGGTGGCCCGCGAGGCCTCCCTGAAGCTCAAGGAGGTCTCGTACATCCACGCCGAGGCCTACCCGGCCTCCGAGCTGAAGCACGGCCCGCTGGCCCTCATCGAGCCGGCGCTCCCCACGGTCGCGATCGTCCCCGACGACGACCTGCTGGAGAAGAACCGCGCCGCCCTGGAGGAGATCAAGGCCCGCAGCGGCAGGATTCTGGCTGTCGCGCACCAGGAGCAGGAGAAGGCCGACCAGACCATCGTCGTCCCGAAGAACGAGGACGAGCTGGACCCGATCCTGATGGGCATCCCGCTCCAACTGCTCGCCTACCACACGGCGTTGGCACTCGGCCGGGACATCGACAAGCCGCGCAACCTGGCCAAGTCGGTGACCGTCGAGTAGACGTCCCGTCGCCTTCGAGTGGACGTCTACTCGACCCTCGGGTGGACGTCCCCGTCACCGTCGGGTGGACGTCCCCGTGACCGTCGAGTGGACGTCCACCGTGACGGTCGGGCAGACGCTCCGTCATATCGGGTGCGGGCAGATGAACTTGAGCCTCGCGGGCCGGGTCGGACATGAACGGTCCCCGTGCGCGCCACCTGCGCACGGGGACCGTTCCCGAAGGGCCGGAGCCGCCCATGCCCCGGCCCGCGCCGATCTCAGCCGGTGGCCGTCACACCCCGGCCGCGGCGCGTCGCGGCGGTCCGGGGCGGCGTCGATCACGGTGCTGTCCGGTGCGGTGGACATCGCGTCCCGGCGGTCGCCGCCACAGGGACCGGCGTCCGTTACATTCCCCCCACCAGGGCGTGAACACCCGCTACGCGCCGGTAGGTTGACCGGCGACCGGGACCTCGGGGGGTTGGTGTTGACGATGCGTCAGCAGATGACAGCGCGTCAGGGGATGACGATCACCGGGCGCTTGGCACGCTTGGCGAGACGCCCCGCGACCGAGCCGAAGATACGGCCGACGATGCCGTGCGTGGAGCCGACGACGATCGCGTCCGCCTCGTACTCCCGCCCCACCTCTTCGAGTTCGTGGCAGATGTCCCCGCCGCGCTCGACCAGGATCCAGGGCACCTCGGAGAGGTAGTCGGCGCAGGCGAGTTCCAGACCGAGCACCTCGGTGCGGTGGTCGGGGACGTCGACGAAGACCGGCGGTTCACAGCCCGCCCAGACCGTGGTGGGCAGCCGGTTGGCCACGTGCACGATGATGAGACCCGAGCCGGAGCGATGAGCCATGCCGATCGCGTAGGCGAGGGCACGCTCGCTGGACGTCGAGCCGTCGAAACCGACGACGACGCCGTGCTGGAAGGCGGGATCGCAGGACTGGCGCGGTGCTTCCGCCGCCAGGGGCTCGGCCGCCGTGGGATCGGCGAGCGGGCGCTTGCGGTCCGCGTGATCGAAGAATTCGTGACCGGCCATGGTTGTCTCGGCGTCTGGATCCTCGTGGTGGGGACGACAACGATCGGCAGAGCTGTGTCCGGGAACTGTCTTCCCGACCCCATACCCCCAAGGGTACGGCGGCACGCCTCCTCTGCCCAGATCCCGCGCGCCTTACGCGGCGTTCCAGGGAGCATGCATGAGAGGCGCCCGTAACGCAATGGTTGCTGCCCCGTACAGGCGGTTTGCGAGGGGTTCACCCGGGGAGGGACGCTTTTCCATCCGTACGGGCGAGAAGGGGCCTCCCGCCTGGCCGGGGGCTCCCCGCTCCCCGCTCCCCGCAGGGGCGCCTATCCGGGATACGGGTTCCCTTATACGGGATACGGGTTCCCTTTCTCCCCTGCCGGACGGCGGACGCGGGCGGCCGGGCAGTGACCGGGCGGTCGACCAGGCGTTGAACCCTGCGCGGCCACCGCCATGGAGAGCATGGAGAACAACAGGAGTACGTACGAGGGAGCAGAACGTGCCCGGACCCGACACCGCCCCCCACCCCTCCACCCCGTCACCGGCCGCGCCCCACCCCGGACCCCGGACCGCCACCCCCCGCCCACCGGCGCCCGGCCCCGACACGGTGAGCGAGGTGGTCCGCTGGGCCGCCTTCAGTTGCGTCCTGGTCCCCGTGGTCCTCTTCTGGTACGGCACCTCGGCGGCCGGCGCGACCGGCACCGCCCTCGGTCTCGCCGCCGTGACCGGGGCCTGCCTGGTACTGCTGCGCCGGTCGGAGCGGGGGGCGGCGGTGCTGCGGGAGCGGGAGGCGACGGAGGCGTCGGCCTCGGCCCCGGCGTCGGGCTCGGCCCCGGCGTCGGACTCGACCCCGGCTTCCGCTTCTGTTACCGCCACCGCCACTGCCACCGCGCCCGCGTCCGCGCCCGCCGGGCAGTGGACCCCGCAGCAGCGGAGCCGGCACGGAAGGATGGCGCCGGGGGCGGGGCAGGGGCCGGTGGCGGACGCGGGGCGGGTGGGCGGTGCGGTGGCCGGGGGCGACCAGCGGGGCGGCAGCGGTACGGGAGCGCGACGCGGCGGGCGTCACAGCGCGGGAACCCCGGGGAACGCGGGCCTCGCGAGAAACGCGGGAGCCGCCGGAAGCGCCGGAAACCCGGCCGCCGACTGACCGGTTTGCACGTACTCCTGCGCTTCTTTTCAGCCAACTTCTCGTTATGGCCGATCCCTTGCTCGAACGACCCCCCAACCCCCGTTCCACCTGCACTGACAGGGGTGAGGAGGGCGCACACACCCTACGTGGATTGGCCACCGCCACGAGGCGCACTTCCCTGCGCGGCCCGCGAGTGCAACGCTTCGTGATCGAATGCTTCACGCCAAGTTGCCATGTCGACATTCTGCGGAGTACCGATCTGGTCACCTTGGCGCCACGGGACACAGTAGATTCGATCTTGTCTTACGGCGGGGGACTCGTGCAGGACCGAGGGGAAACGTGTTGGAGCGACAGACCCGAAGGGACCAGGGCGCCGCGACCACCGAGGGGGGCTTAGCGGGATGAGCCACGACTCCACTGCCGCGCCGGATGCCGCGGCCCGGAAGCTGTCCGGGCGACGCCGCAAGGAGATCGTCGCGGTGCTGCTGTTCAGCGGCGGCCCCATCTTCGAGAGTTCCATACCGCTGTCGGTGTTCGGAATCGACCGCCAGGACGCCGGCGTGCCGCGCTACCGCCTTCTGGTGTGTGCCGGCGAGGAAGGCCCGCTGCGGACCACAGGGGGCCTGGAACTCACCGCACCACATGGCCTGGAAGCGATCTCCAGAGCCGGCACGGTCGTCGTGCCCGCCTGGCGGTCGATCACCTCGCCGCCACCCGAGGAGGCGCTCGACGCGCTGCGCCGCGCCCACGAGGAGGGTGCCCGCATCGTCGGACTGTGCACCGGCGCCTTCGTGCTGGCCGCGGCCGGTTTACTGGACGGCCGTCCGGCGACCACCCACTGGATGTACGCGCCGACGCTGGCCAAGCGCTATCCGTCGGTGCACGTCGATCCCCGCGAACTGTTCGTGGACGACGGCGACGTGCTCACCTCGGCGGGTACGGCGGCCGGAATCGATCTGTGCCTGCACATCGTGCGCACGGACCACGGCAACGAGGCGGCCGGCGCGCTCGCCCGGCGCCTGGTGGTGCCGCCCCGGCGCAGCGGCGGCCAGGAGCGCTACCTCGACCGGTCGCTGCCGGAGGAGATCGGCGCCGACCCGCTGGCCGAGGTCGTCGCCTGGGCGCTGGAGCATCTGCACGAGCAGTTCGACGTCGAGACGCTGGCGGCGCGCGCGTACATGAGCCGCCGCACCTTCGACCGCCGGTTCCGTTCGCTGACCGGCAGTGCTCCCCTGCAGTGGCTGATCACCCAGCGGGTGCTCCAGGCGCAGCGGCTGCTGGAGACGTCCGACTACTCGGTCGACGAGGTGGCGGGCCGGTGCGGCTTCCGCTCGCCGGTGGCGCTGCGGGGCCACTTCCGGCGCCAGCTCGGGTCGTCCCCGGCCGCGTACCGGGCGGCGTACCGCGCCCGCCGGCCACAGGCGGAGCGGGCGGTGGAGGCGGAGAGCGCGCCGGGTCCGGTCGGGCCGCCACCGTCGGTGCACCAGGAGCATCCGGGCCCGGTCCCGATGCAGACCCGCCGCACCGCGGCGGCCGGCGCGCTGGGCGCGGCGGCGCTGTCCGGGGAGGCGCTGCGCGAGCGGCCCGAGCGGCCCGAGCTGTATGTGGCGGGCCGGCCGAGCCTGCCGGGCCAGCGCAGCGCGCCGTAGTCCGGCCGTCCCACGCTGTCGGGGGCCCGCACCTGTCAGGGTGCGGGCCCTCTCGCGTACGGGCCCCCTTGCGTGCCGCCCGGCGCGACCCGGCGCGCTGGCCCGGCGCACGGGCGGGTCCACCTGGCCGGGGCGGGCCGTAGGGTGAGACACATGAACGATCGCATGGTGTGGATCGACTGCGAGATGACCGGGCTCTCGCTGTCGGATGACGCGCTCATCGAGGTGGCCGCGCTGGTCACCGACTCGGAGCTGAACGTGCTCGGCGACGGAGTGGACATCGTGATCCGCCCGCCGGAGGCCGCGCTGGAGACGATGCCGGACGTGGTGCGCCGAATGCACACCGCCTCCGGCCTGCTGGAGGAACTCGCCGGGGGCACGACCCTGGCGGACGCCGAGGCGCAGGTTCTCGCCTATGTACGGGAGCACGTCAAGGAGCCCGGCAAGGCGCCGCTGTGCGGGAACTCCGTCGGCACCGACCGCGGCTTCCTGCTCCGCGACATGCCGGCGCTGGAGAACTACCTCCACTACCGCATCGTCGACGTCTCCTCGGTGAAGGAGCTGGCGCGCCGCTGGTACCCCCGGGCGTACTTCAACAGCCCGGACAAGAACGGCAACCACCGCGCCCTCGCCGACATCCGCGAGTCCATCGCCGAGCTGCGCTACTACCGCGAGGCGATCTTCGTCCCGCAGCCCGGGCCCGACTCGGAGACCGCCCGCGCCATCGCGGCCCAGCACGTCGTACCCACGGAGTAGGCCTTTGCCGGGGCCCTCCCGGGCCCCGCAAAAAGCCGTGCGCGAGCACCCCTGAAGACCCTGTACACTTTTTCTCGGCCGGTCGGAGAAACACCAAGACCGGACATGGTGGGTGTAGCTCAGTTGGTAGAGCACCTGGTTGTGGTCCAGGTGGCCGCGGGTTCAAGTCCCGTCACTCACCCTACGAGATAGGCCCCTGGCCTGCGAAAACGCAGGCCAGGGGCCTATCTGCCGTTTGGCCACGATTCGAACCACGGCCGTCCATCCGCGATTCGAGTCGTCCCGGGAAGGAGCGGTAGCCGCGAGCCCGCCCAGAATCTCACTTAACGCATGCACCCAGTAACGCGTTCGGTGCCTTTCGTGCGTCGATCCTGCGCTGAGTGACGGGTCCTGATCAGACTCATGGGCCCGTCCGCCAGGAGGGCGGCGGTGCCGCGGAGGCGGCGTAAGACGTCACGACACTGACGCCGAAACCAGTGCTCACCGGCGCCCGGGCGCGCGGCGCGGGGGCTCGATGAACCAACGGCGGAAGCGCGGGGCAGGGTCGCCGCGTTGTCGAGGACCAGCAGCCGAGCCACCTCAGCCGCGACCAACAGGAACGCCCAACCCGACGCACTTGACGACCCGTCACCGCGTTGCAGGCCGTTGGCCAGTCGGAATGCCAGATCGCATCATGCCCGGCCACTCGGACGGACGGCCTGATCACACGTGGTTCGGACAGCGCATCGGCGATCACCGGCGCCCTGCACCGGGCCCGCGAGACAACGCAACATCTGTTCAGCATGCAAAGTGCGTTGCCCCGGGGCGCTCCCTGCCGCCTCAGCGGCGAGCCCGCCTGATGAGGGACTCGCCCTCAGCATCACGATTCGCCCAGGCAGCGGCTTCCCTGATTTCCTCGTCGGTCATCCGATCCGCCATCTGGTGTGCCTCGTGCATACCGTCACCGTCTCCGATATCCAGGAGTTTCAGGAAACAGCCGAGGGCTCGGACCAGATCGACGTCTCCACCGACGCCGTCACGGCACATCGGGGCAAGTTCCTTGAGGCCGACGTACGCGCCCTGATCGACCGACAGTTCCATGTAGCGTCGTGCTGCCTTGTAGTCCCGCTCTGCCAGCTTGATGTCTCCGAGTTGCCAGGAGGCCGTGCCCTCTCCGGCCCCTGACGCTGCTTCGAGGTAGTGGAGGGCCTTGTCCCGGGACTTCGGCACCACATCTCCCCTGAGGTACATGGCGCCCAGGTTGTACTGCGCCGCACTGTCACCCTCGTCAGCGGCGGCCTGGAACAGCTCTACGGCCTTCTCGGGGTTCTTATTACCACCCAGACCTCGGAGCAGCATGTACCCGAGCCCGCGTAGCGCTGCGACATTCCCCGCCTTCGCGGCCTGTCCGAAGTACCAGCGCGCGGCTTCGTACTCCTTCATGTACTCAAGCGCGATGCCGCCAATCAATTCCTGGAACTCGGGGTCACCCGAGTCCGCGATTTGGCGTACTTCCGGGTACAACTGCTGCAGGCGCTTGGCCGCCTCAGCGTTATGGGATCTCGTTCCTCGGACCGCCTCACGAGCTTGCTCCAAGAGCTTCTTCTTGTAGGCGCGATCCACTGTAGCTCCAAGATGAAAGAGAAAAGACGTGTTCGCGAATTGTAGCACGAACACGCCTTTCTCTATCGAGTTATCACTGCGGTCTGAATACGTACAGTCCGCTCGGATCAAGAACCCATTGCGACTGTCCCGTATCACGAGCGAAGTCCGTGAATCCTTGAAAACAGTTGTCGCACATGGGCTTCGTCACTACCACTGGGCTTCCTGGGCTCAACGTGACCGCCTGCTTCTCCGCGTGGCTGAGGTAGTAGGCACCGTCGCCGGCTGCGTTGTCCATGAAGAAAGGCTGACGTTTCTGCATGTCGAATAGGGTGCCGACTTCCCCGACATCGGGTCGGGCGAAACCGTCGGGTGCGAGTTCACCGTAGCCGCTGAGGGTGTAGTTGCCGTCGGAATAAGCTGCGGTCTTCCCTTCAGGGAAGGCGGGGAAATTCAGTTCGCGGGGCAGCTTCTTGGGAAGGTTATCCAATCCGTCGATGCCCTCCAGCAGGACCTTGCCACCCTTGAACCCCTTGCCGAATATCGGCACGGCACCAGCCAGCGCAAACCCACAGCCGAGCTTGGACGGGTTTTGAATGCAGTTGGCTCCACCGATGAACCCGGTCGGGTCCAGCATCGAGATGACAGCGCCGGCCCGGATCTGTCCCGGGGTCAGGAATCCAGGGCACGAGGTTCCGCCGATGGTGGATCCGCACTGGCCCGTGTTGACGGCCGGCGTGAACATCGCCGCCTGGAGCTGCATCTGGCAATAAGCGTCGCAGTAGACCGCGTTGGGGTCGTAGTAGTCGTAGTGCGAGGTCTCCCAGGGATACTTCTCCTCCCATGTCTCCCCTGATGAGAAGTCGGGAGCGGCGTGGGATTCCTTGAAGCGCATCTCCCCGTCGCACGAGTCTCCTTCACAGGAGATCTGGTTCGACAGACCGGACGGGTCGGACGTGGTGACCGGGTTGTTGTCCGAATAGCTGTAACCATTGAGCGACTGGTGTTGTTCGAGAGTCAGAAGCGGGTCGACGCTGATGAACTGGCCCGTTGAGGGATCGTATTCACGTGCCCCGACATGGGTGAGGCCGGTTCCAGCGTCCGTCGGCATGCCGAGGAACGCCTTGTCGTCCGGCCAGACACCGACAGTTGCTCCCCTCGGGGTGCCGAAGGGGGTGCTGTAGCGCTTGGTCAGTGCCTGGGTGGAGTCAGCGGTGACAGCGATCGAGCTGGTGCCGTGCTGGTCGGCGGCGAGGAAGCTGAGCTTCTCCGTGCCGCCCCGGTTGGTACGCAGAGCGATGGTGGAACCAGCTGCGGTGTAATACCGGTTTGCCCACTTCTGGCCCGACTTCAGATGGACCTCGGTGGCACCGAGGTACAGCACCGTCTCTCCGGCGCTCGCGGTGTCACGCCTGATGAGGAGCGAACCATCGGCATCGTAGATGTATTCGGTGGCTGTCGTGCCCTCGGTGAGCTTTGCCAGCTTGCCCTCGCCGTTCCAGTCCAGGCTCTGGCTGGTGCTGGAACCGGTCTTCTCCACACGCTTCTCGGTGTTGCCAGTGTCGTCGTAGGTGTACTGCGCGGTCACGCCCGTGCAGGTGCTGCCGGTCGTGGTGGCCGTCAGCGCATGCGGCCGGGTCGCGCCGTAGCAGTAGGTGGTGGTGACCGGGGTGGCGGTGTTCTGCTTCTCGGATTTGCGCTGTCCGGACGTGGTGTACGTGTACGACGTCCAGTACGGTGCCGGGCCGGCGAGGTTGGCTGTCGTACGGCCGGAGGCCGCACAGTCGGTGGTCTTCGGCGTCCACGCCTCGGTCAGATGTCGCTGGGCGTCATAGGCGAAGCACTGGTTGTCCGTGCCGGCGCCGATGTTGGCGCCGTCGGATATCGATGTGACGTTGCCAACCTGGTCGTAGCCGTAGCTGAGGTTCTGGACAGCACCGCGGGTCTGGTCGTCCACCGCGGCGTTGAGGAGCCGACCAGTGCCCTTCTCGTACGTGTTGGTGACGAAGACCCGCTTGGTCCCTGTTGCCGTACCCAGCTGAAGCTGGCCGACCTGGCTCAGCGCGGTGTAGTCGGTCGCGAGCAGGTATCCGGTCTTGCCGGACAGCTCATTGTTGAGCCCGGCGCTGTTGTAGCGGTACTCCAGGGTCTCTGCGGCGAGCCCCCCGGCGGCGGGTTCCTTGCTCGTCCCGACGGTGCCGTCGAGGCGGTACGTCGTCTCGACCGTGCTGGTCCGCGCGACGGCTTCGGAACTCACCAGAGGGTCGTCAGAGGGAAGGGTGACACTTGTGCTGGTCGGCCGGTACAGATTGTCATAGGCGGTGGTCTGCCGGGTGTAGGCCTTGCCCTTGACACCACCCTCGTAGCGGATGGAAGCGGTCGCCTGGCCCTTGGCCACGCTGTCGAACGTCCAAGCGGCGAGCTTGTTGTCATCAGTACGACTGGTTTGCCACAGGCCCGTCTTGCGGCCGAGTTCGTCGTATCCGTACAGCAGACTCCGGTCCTCGTCATCGGTCGTGGTGTCGACCTGGTCGAGTTCGGTGTAGGTGGTGACAGTGGTGCCCTTGTCCGGGTCGACCGATTTCACCTGACGACCGAACAGGTCGTACGCGTACGACCATTTGGTGTCATCGGGGCCGGTGATCGTCTCCTGCTTGCCGTCTGGCGTGTAGGTGTACCGAACCCTTGTGTACGACGTACCGGTGGTGGCGCCGTAGGCCGTGTCGTTCGGTGCCGTGCCCGCATAGGTTCGGGTCTCGGCGGTGCGCCCCAGAACGTCCGTGATGGTACGGGTGGCGTTGCCGCCTTGGGCGGCCGTGGTCGCCGTCGAATCGCCGGTGTAGGTCGTGGTCGTCGACCACTTGTTCACGCCGTCTACCAGCAGGGTGGAGGTGGTGGCGCGCTCGGCGCCGTCGAACTCCGTCTCGGTCTGGCTCCCACCACCGTATGGAGTCTGCGTGTATGTGCTGCTGGGGGCAGTGGTGTTGTCGTAGACACCGGCGTAGGTCTCGTAGGCCAGGCCGCGGCTGTCGTAGCGGGTGTCGGTCAGGATCCGGCCGCCTTGGGGTGACGGGCTCTGTGTCTGGAGGGAACGCAGTTGCGAGTCGAACAGGGTGTACGTCGTGGTATAGCTGGCGCCGTCGGCCTTGAGCGTGGCCACAGAGGACCAGGGCGCCTTGTTGCGCTCCAGCCCGTAGGCGTACTTGATGTTCGGCGTGTCATTGGCCGACCTGGATCGGCTGGGCAGCCAGGACGCCGTGATCCGGCCGAGCGCGTCGTACGTGTTTTCGGTCCGCTTGGCGTTCGCGTCGAGGACGTAGCTCTCCGTGCCGCGCGCCGGATCGTAGACCGTGGTCGTCTGGTGCGCCTGGCCGTTGGAGGCGAGCTTGGGCTTGGTGATGACCTTCGTGGTCATCGGCCCCGCAGCAGCCGGGTAGTAGGCGGTGGTCGTGACCCGGCCTTTGGCGTCGGTAACCGTCAGTGGTCGGCCGAGCTTCGCCGCCGCCGTGTCGAAGGTGGTCGTGGTCATGGTCTGCCAGCCGGTGGCCGGCAGAGGGTTGCGCTCGGCGGTACCGGAGGCTGCCGGGTAGGCCTTCGCACGGCCCGTCCAGGTCGCCAGCCCGAGAGTCGGGAGCTGATCCGGAACCCAGCCGGTGGCCGAGGGGTTGTCGAACACCGTCGCCATGTCGGACAGGACGTCGCCACGGGAGGCGGAGCTGGCAGGGAGCGCCAGCGAAGCGTCCGTTGTGGCACAGGACTTGGCGACGGTGCGGGTACGCGATACCAGTGCGGTCAGGCCCTTGGCATCGTTGCGTGCGTACCAGGTCCGCGTGCAGCTCTCGTCGCCCGTGGCCGACCAGTCGCCGTGGTTCTCGACCATGGTGACCATGCCGTACGTCGAGTCGTATGTGTTCGACGTCGCCGCGATACGCCACTTCTGGGCAGCTGTCAGGTACGTATCGCTGTACGTGCGCCCGGTCCTGACGAAGTACGCCTTGATATTCGCGTACGACTTCTGCTGGCTCGCTGTCTGTCCGGACCACAGGTTGTTGACCGTGGTCGAGATCGCGGTCGCACCGTTATAGGTGATCTCCTGGCGCAACTGGCCCGCGTAGTAGTCGTAGTCATTGGCGTCGGCGACGTCGAGGTTGTCGGTCGTGACCCTGGCCACGTTGTCCAGGTCTATGCCCTTGACAACCGCCGTGCGGGCGGTGCCGTCCTTGCGCCTATCGCCGTTCATTCCCTGCATGAACAGCTTCACTGTCTTGGAACGGATCGCCCCGACGTCACCCTTGTACACGGTGACCTTCTGGTAACCGCGCCAGATCGACCAGGTGCGTTCCTTCTCCTTGGTGAAGGGATCGTCGTTGTAGTGCCAGCCGGGGGTTGAGTACTCGTACGACATCTGCGTGCCGGGGTTGCCGGCGCCCGGGTCGTTGGTGGTGATCGCGGTGACGCGATACTTGTGGAACCAGTCCAGCTGCGGGTCGCCGCCGTTGATGTTCCAGTAGACCGGATAGCAGGACAGATCGTTGTCGTCCTCGACCGCGGGCATCATGCTGCCGCGCACGCACTCCGGGTCCGAGAAGGTGACCGAGGTGATCGCGCCGGTCTCGGAGACGACCGAGGCGATGCGCGGCCGGGTCAGGGCCAGGATGTCGTCGCTCGTGGAGTCGACCCTGTTCGGACGCTGCTGGTAGGTGAACTCCACCGGCGGGAGGCCTTTGTCCGTGCCGTTCTTTCCGGTCCGGGTCAGGGACTTGAGGACCAGCACCTGATCGGAGCTGTTGCCGATGTCCTGGCCGTCGAAGAACTCCTGGTCCAGGGTGTAGGAGTCGACGGGCAGGAAGGCGTCCGGCTCCGCAGCCCGTGACCAGAAGTAGGTGTTGATCGACGTCAGCCGCTTGCGCGTGAAGAAGGACGGGCCCATGGCCAGACAGTCGTCCTCGCCTGCCGAGCATATCGCGTCGAACGGGACATCTGGCCAGTTGTCGGACGTGTCCTCCGTCAGTGAGGAACAGTCCGATGCGGTGCAGCGCTCCTTGTAGGTGAACGTCACCTTGTCGGAGACGGGGGCCGTGAACAGGGAGTCGCCACGCTGCCCGTAGCGGATCTCTTCCAGGTAGCCGCCGCGCGTATAGGAGGCCAGGGTGGTCTTGTCGCCGTTCTTGGCGTAGTGGTTGGTCTCCGCCGCGTACCAGTACGTGGACGCGTTGCCATGCAGGTCCTTGACCAGGTCGAGATTCCAACGCCAGGCCTGCGTCTCCGAACGGCCTTTGAACTCGGTGCCCTTGTCATAGCCGGGCTCACCGCTGTCGTCACCGAAGACCGGGACGGTCCAGGTGGAGTTGGTGCGCTCGCTGCCCGCACCGGGGAGCTTGTTCAGGCCGAAGGTATAGGTGGTGCCGTCGCCGGTAACGATCTTCCAGTACTCGCCGTTGGCGTCACCGTTGTCCGCGTCCGTGAGGCGGGTGACCTTGGAGGCGTCGTCGTCCTTCAGGTGCCAGACGCCGGTCGTGTCGTCCTTGACCAGTTCGGTGGCCTTGCCGTTGAACACCAGGGAGGCGTTGTCGTACTTCCAGCACAGGTCGCTTTTGTCATCCTGGCCGTCATCGTCGCAAAGACCGTACTTGCGCTCGATGTACGAAGAGGTCAGATCGAAGCCCTCCCCGACCAGGGAGCCCTGGTTGTTGGTGTTGGCCGTTCGCCCGTCGATGCTCCCGGAGTCGTAGGACAGAGCGAGGGACGGCGCCGGCCCCGCTGCGGCGGGCGGCGTGGCGATCGGGTACGACCAGGAGAACGACCCGGATGAGGCCCCGGCCTGCCAACTCGACGAGGCGGACAGCGGCGTGGCCTCGTAGTCACCCGAGCCGGCCGTGGACGTGGTCGCCGAGGTAGCCGCCAGAGCCATGACAGTGGGAGTGGCGGTGGAGGTCACCGAGGTACGCGCGGTGACCTTCTGCCCGATGACGTCATTGTCCGAAGCCACGGGCGTGGTAGTGCGGCAAGCCGCTTTAGTGGGGGTCGCGAGGGCACAGCCCGAGAGCTTGACCAGGCCCAACCGGGAGGACCAGTTACCACCCACCGCTGAGGCGAACGAGCTGTAGTCGACGGTGACTTGCGCGGCACCCGGTTTGTCTGCCGCAACCGTGAAGACTACGCCGGTCACGCCCATCCGCCGGGTAGCCCGCTGGTCGAGGATCGCGACCTTGGCCGTGCCTGAGGCCGACGCGGCGCCCGCCTTCGCCGGCTTCACCAGAACCAGGGCTTTTGTCTCCTGTGTCCTGGAGACGCCGGACAGATCCGTCGTCGACGAAGAAGCCTTCGGCCACGCCGCCGCACGTTCCGCGCGAGCCGACTGCACCAACTTCTCGTTGGCATTCTTCTGCTGGGCCACCTTGGCCCGCGCGGCCTTGGCCCGGGGAGTGGTGACCTGCCGTACCTTGGCGGCCTTGACCCGGGGTACTTCTGGGCGTCCCGGCAGTTCCGCTGCCGACGCCAGCGGTGTCAGCGAGGCCGGGACCGACAACACCGCCGTAAGGAGTACGGTCAACACGCTCCGCCGGGCACGTCGGCCGGGTGGATACAGGCGAGGGAACACAGCGAGTTCTCCAAGAAGGTGAAAACGGCTGCGGTGCCCGCCCCGCCCATATCAGGGGTGGGTGGGGGCACCACAGGTGGGGTTCAGTAGCCGATGAGGGTTTCGACCTGAGTGCCGTCGGTCACCGCACCCGCCCACAGACGGATGTCGGTGATCTGGCCGGGCAGGTAGTTGCCCCACACGCCGTCGAGGTAGCCCTTGCCCGCCGCGAACTCGCCGCTGCCGACCGATGCGGTGTAAGCGAGCGGATCTCCTTGCCGTGCGCTGCCGACGAACAGAGTGATCTCGCCAGTACGCGCGTCGTAAGCGCCGACCAGGCCGACTTCACTGTCGAGGACCGCCGTCTCTTGGCTGACGACGGAGGTGCCGGTGCCGTCGGCCGTGAGCTTGCCGAAGTGCCAGCGGGCGGTCACGACCGAGCGGGTTTGCGGGACGCCGTTGTCGTCCAGGACCGGATTGCCGTCGTCGTCCAGGATCGGCTCACTGTCCGTTCCGGTCTTCTCCACCCACAGACTCCAGGAGGAGCCGGTCGCAGTGCGCTGGCCCACGATCTGCGCGCGGTAGCCGTCCGGCTTCCCTTTCAGCGCCTCGGTGTCGACGTCGGCGGTGGCAGCAACGGTGAAGGGGCCGTTGTCGGACACCAGAGGTCGCGATGCTGTCGCAGCGCCGGCCGTGCCGTCGAGGACGAGAGCCTCACCGTCCAGGGACGCGCCCGAGGACGACAGGGTGAGGTTGTTGCCGTATCCGGAGATGTCGGTCAACGCGGTGCCGGTCGCGCCCTCCGGCTTGTACTGGGCCACGAGTTCCGCATACGCCTTGCCGTTCGCGTCGACCGGATTGACCTCGCGGGCGATCACCTCGGCCGACTTGGCGTCCTGCCACACCGCAACCTCGTCCACCTCACCTGGGAAGTAGTCGACGTAGGAGCCCTTGCACTTCACCCGGCCGATCTGCAGTGCGCCGGCCGCCGACCAGGCACCGGTGGTAAGAGTGTCCGTGCCCTGCGGCACGCCGTTGACGTAGAGGGCGAGTGTCTTCGCGCTGGTGTCGACCACCGCGGCCAGGTGCGTCCACACCTTCACCTGCGGCGCGTCCAGCGAGTTGACGCGCTGGTTGTCCAGTGGGGTCGTCGCTGCGTCGGCATCCGCCAGACGCAGGCACCAGCGGTTCACATTGGAGCAGTAGCCGAGGAAGAACGGGCTGTAGTAGGTGCCGTCCTGCCCCAGGACGGTCGACGTGGTACCGGTGGCGTCCAGCCGGACCCACGCCGACACGGTGTAGGACGCCTGAGTCTCCAGAACCTTGCCGGAGGTCGCCGCATACGACGTACCGCCGACCCGCAGGGCCTTGTCCTCACCGGTGCCGCCGTTTTCGGTTACCACACCCCGGCGGCCAGTGTTCACCCGGGTGGCGCCGCTGATGGACGCGTCGTCGCGCTGCGCCGATGCTGCCGCGGAGACGTCGACGGCGGCACCGGAGGGCTCGTTGAAGGTCCATCTGCCGACGGGGCCGTCACCCTCATCGACCAGGAAGCGGACCTTGTTCTCGCCCGTCCTCCCCACCGAGTCCTTGGCCATGACCTGCAGGGTGATCGTTCCGGAGTCGACCGGAGTGATGCTCTCGGTCACCGTCGCTCCCGTCTTCCACGGCCGCCAAACGCTGTCCGTGGACAGCTTGTAGGCGTAGGCGACGTTCGTGTCCCCGCCAGCCGGTCCGAACGTTACCGTCCCCGACTTGCCCGGAGCGCCCTTGGGCGTACAGTCACCACCCGTCACGCACTCGGAATACGTCGAGGTGAAAGTGATGGTCGGTGGCTTGGGCGCGCTGCTGTCGATCCTGAAGTAGCAGAAGGGTGTCGCAGATCCGCCGAGGGTGCTTTTCCCGCTGTTGTAGTACGAGCGGGTCCAGGCGCGGTATCGGTACTGCTTTCCGTCTGTGAGGGTGGCGTCCCACGTCTTGTTCAGATCGTGGCCATCACCCACAAATCCGCTGGTCGGGCTCTCCGAGCCGGTGGAGGGCTCCTTCGCGTCCGACCAGGTACCATCGCCGTTCTTGACATCCAGGTCGAAGTACACCCGCAGGGAGGCAGACGGTTCACCGCCGGCGACTGTCTGCGGCGTGGCTGCCAGATTCGGAGTGGGATCCGACCATGTCGTCGGCGCGCTCGCGCTCTTCGAGCAGATCTGGTTGGTGCCGGTCTCCAGACCGTACTCGGTCGGCACGGCGGGCTTGCCGACATAGGTCACATCGATGACGGCGTCGTCATCGAAGCGCTTCCACGAGATCGCGTCCGACTCGTCCTTCGCCATCAGCATCAGCGTCAGCGTCTTGAACTTACCATCGGCGAAGGCCTTCACAGTCGGGGTCAGGTTCTCGTCGGACTCGGCCGGGTTGTCGTTGAACTCGATCGGCGCGCGCGGCTGGGATGGGCTGCAGGCGCTGCCCCGTCCCGCCGAGACATTCCGATCGCCCATCTGGTCCCAGGAGTTGTCCGACTTCGGCCCACCGGGACCAGGCCAGTGGGTGGATGAGGAGATTCCGTCCGTGCGCTCCAGATCCACTCAGCGCGCGTCACACGAGAACGACCACGTTTCCGTCACCGAGAACGTCGCGTCCAACACCTCCTTACCTTTGAGCTTGCCCGGCGTGAACTCGAAATACATCCGGTTGGTGTAGGCGCTGCCAGCGGTGCAGTAGTAGCGGACCCCGCCGATCACCGCCGAGCTGCACCGGCCCACGCTCATGCCGTTGTCGCCGCCGGAGAAGTTGTAGAAGACGTCACCGTCCGATGACAGCACGGTGCGCTCCGACTCGTTCATCTCTACCGACGGGTCGATGTAGAGCGGGAGTTCGGTGCTCGTGGTGTCTGCTATCAGGCCGGTATCGGGTGTGACAGTGATCTGGGTCTGCGTCACATCCACATCCATGACAGCTGCTTCGTCCCCGGTGCCGGGACCGGCCAGCGGATCGCCTTCCTCCGTCGGGCCAGCGGGACGCTCATCCTTCAAGGTCACCGACTGGGATCCCTCGGGCGGCTCAGTCGACGAGATCTTGCCCGCAGGTCGCAGCACGAGGTTCTGCGCGCTCCCACCCCCGCTGCTCCCCGCCTGCCCGGCGGAGTTCCACATCCGGGCCGACGGCGACCGGAAGACGACCTGGCCGTTGCCGTCCAGGGCCTCCATGGTCCCGGCCGCGCCATCACGAACCCGCAGACCCTCGGCGTCCATCGAATACTTCAGCGAAGCCAGCGCCGGGTCCTTCGCCGCTGCCAGCGTCTCGACCTCCAGCACCTGCCGGAAGCCCTCCACTGTCGCTGTCAGGATCAGGTTCACGTCCGGCCGCACGTTCTCGTAGACCGCCCGCGCGCCTTCCAGTCGAGGCGCCGGAAGCGTTCCCGGCCAGCCCAGCGTGACCGACTGCCCGCCCTCGGCAATCGTCACCAGATCCTTGCCGTCCCCACCACCGGAGAACGACAGATCCACCGTGGCAGCCTTGGGCCCGACGGTTCCATCCGCTCGCTTGACCAACGTCGCGTCCGGCTCTGTCCAGCCGCCGTCGGGCTTTTCCACGCGCACAGGAGCAATCGACTTCCGAAGCGTGAACGTCCTGCCGTCCGGATTGGCGAACACCGTCTCCCGTGCAGTGCGTTCGCCCACTACCTCGACCTGTTCACCGGACTCGGCCGCCTGTTCCTGTGCTCGCTCCGACTCCGTCAGAACGCCGCTCTCAGCCGCAACCGCTGTCTGTGTCGCCACGATGGGTGCTACCGCCGGCGCTGTCGCCAGTACAGCAAGCGCGGTCAGCCAAGCCAAGCCGCCTCGATGCCCACAGATGCCTATTCGGGCACGCTGCCGCCTGTCCCCCACCGCCCCACCCCTTGCTCGCACATGATCGACACAGGTGATGCACATGACACACGGAATGGCCATCTAGTGTCAAGGAAACAGCAAAGTCTGCTTTATTGATCCTTGAATCAGCAGGAGTGCCTCCAGCCTTGAGGGTGGTGCGGCTCGAATACGCCGACCACAGGCTCGGCCCACATCGCGAGATCCCCGGCCGCATGTCGTCGCCTATTCCAAGGCCATCAGGCCCAGTCCACTACAGGACGAGGTCGCTCACATCCGCCGCCCCCTGTGCGGCTCGACATCGCGCCCGCTGAACTGCCCGGTCTCCTCGGGTGCGCCGTCGATAGCCTGCCTCAAGCGCCTCGTCGGCTCGCGCACGGAGATCCGGCCGGGATGTTCGACACGCTGGGCACCGCAGCGTTCGACCGGAGAGCGCCGAATCTCTCCGTTAGCCTGTCCTCCCCGGGCTGCGCGGGCGATGACACGGCACTGGTCCCGGCGAATACCTGGATCCCGCCTGAATGAAGGCCCGCGCCCACCGATCCCGCCGTAAGCCGGTACGCACCCCGCGCTTCACGCGCGCCCAGCGTCCCCCGCGGGAATTTGGCCACGGTCAAACCGGATGCCGCACAGGTCACCGGCTGATTACGTTCCCAGGAAACCAGTCCGCGCGCCGCGCCGAACGGAGAAGACATGCACCCCGAACCGATCGGCGTAGCCACCGCCCGGCTCGATCTCCTCCCCCTGCGGGCGGAGCACGCCGAGGAGATGGCCGGGGTGCTCTCCGACCCGGCGCTGCACGCGTTCACCGGCGGGGAGCCGCTTGGTGTCGACGCGTTGCGGGTGCGGTACGGGCGGCTTGTCGCCGGGGCCCCCGACCCGGCCGTCGTCTGGTGCAACTGGGTGCTCCGGGCCCGAGCGGAAGGGTGCCTGGTGGGGACCGTGCAGGCCACCGTCGAGGGCGGGGTCGCGGAGATCGCCTGGGTGGTGGGGACGCCCTGGCAGGGGCGCGGGTACGCCAGCGAGGCGGCCCGGTCACTGGTCCCGCTGGTCACCGCCGCGTACGGCGTCCGTACCGTCGTCGCCCACATCCACCCCGGCCACCACGCCTCCGCCGCCGTCGCCACCGCCGCCGGGCTGTCGCCGACCGGAGCCCTCCAGGACGGCGAAGTCCGCTGGGAGCTGTCGGTACGCCCGTGAAGTCACCGCTGCCGGGAGCCGCCCGCCGTGCGCCAGGCCGCCGCGAAGCGGTGTACGTCGGGGAAGCGGTCGTCCGGTGCCGGGAACGTGGCGCGTTCGACCACCGCCAGCAGTTCCGGGGTGCCGCGCCAGGCCCGCTCCGCATCGCCCGCGTCGAGCAGCAGCCGGGCCGTCCGCCCGAGGGTGAAGACGGTCGTACGGGTGTCGATCACGGCCCCGCGCTCGAACTCCTCGGGGGCCATGAACCGCCGTGACCCCGGCAACCGCTCCTCGTCGAGGACGAAGGGGCCCGGCCGGTACTCGTCCAGGTCGACCAGGTGGACCGTGCGGGAGGTGAAATCGTAGAGCAGCGAGCCGTCGTGGAAGTCGACGGCGACCTGGCCGGCGGCCTCGACGGCGAGGTGCGCGTCGAGGACGCGGTCGAAGGCGCGCAGCACGTCGGCGACGGGCAGCGAGCGGAAGCGGGCCATCGGGCCGGCGGGGCCCGTACGGTCCCGGGGGCCGCCCGCGGTGGGCTGGTACAGCACCTCGCCCGCCCGCCAGGGCATGACCACCGCCCATCCGTCCCGCACCGCGATCCGGTGCACCTGGGGGACGACCGCCGTGTGCCGGACGGCCCGGTGGAAGGCCCAGCCCCGGTCCAGCGAGCGCCGGCCGCGTTCGTCGGCCGCCTCCTTGACGAACCAGCGGGCGCCGTCCAGCAGGCGCACTCCGTAGGACAGACACCCGGAGTCCTGCTCACGGAAGACCGTGAACACCTCGCCCACCCGGCCCAAGTACGTCTCCACGGCGGGCACTTCGTCGACTCCGAGCAAGGGATGCAGCACCATGCCCGCCAGCCTGCCCTACTCGGCCCCCAAAAGGACGGAAACCCCAGGCCAGGCATTCCGGGCGCGTCGGCCGTCCAAGACCGTCCAAGGCCGCCCAAGGCCGTCCAAGGGGTCCGACTCGCCCCAGGAAACTCAGGGCACAGGGACTCAGGGCACAGAGGCGCAGAGCACAGAGGCGCAGAGGCTCAGAGACTGCGGGCACAGGACCCCGGGGCTCACGAGCGGCCTACGACGACGCCCGCACCACCAGTTCCGCCGGAAGCACCAGCTGGCGCTGCTCCAGAGCGCGGGACGCGGTCGGGCGGCGGTCCGCTATCTCGCCGAGGAGGAGGTCGGTCATCGCGCGGCCCATGTCCTCGATGGGCTGGCGGACGCTGGTCAGGGGCGGTTCCATGTGGCGGGCTATCGCCGAGTCGTCGTAGCCGATCAGCGCCACGTCGTCCGGGATGCGGCGGCCGGACTCGCGCAGGACCTGGCGGGCGCCCGCCGCCATGACGTCGGAGCCGGCAAAGACGGCATCGAGGTCCGGGCAGCGCTCCAGGAGCAGGGTCATCGCCCGGCGGCCCCCCTCCTCGGTGAAGTCGCCCGGCACGATCAGCGCGTCGTCCACCGGGCGGCCCGCGTCGAGCAGGCCCTGCCGGTAGCCGGCGACGCGCTGCTGGGCTCCGTAGACGTCCATCCGGCCGGCCAGGTGGACGATCGAGCGGCGGCCCCGGGACACCAGGTGCTCCACGGCCGCGCGGCCCCCTCCGTAGTTGTCGGAGTCCACCGAGGGCAGCGTCTCGTCGGCCGAGCGCCGGCCGCTGATCACGGCGGGGATCTCCAGCTGGGAGAGCAGGTCGGGCAGCGGGTCGTCCGCGTGCACGGAGACGAGCAGCACGCCGTCCACCCGGTGTGCCGCGAGGTACTGGGCGAGGCGCTGCCGCTCCCGGTCGCTGCCCGCGAAGATCAGCAGCAACTGCATCTCGGTGTCGGAGAGTTCGGCCCCGACACCGCGCAGCATGTCCGAGAAGTACGGTTCCGCGAAGAACCGGGTCTCCGGCTCGGGGACGACCAGGGCGATGGCGTCCGTGCGGTTGGCGGCCAGCGCGCGGGCGGCCGTGTTGGGGACGTAGCCCAGTTCCGCGACCGCCGCCTCGACCGCGGCGCGGGTCGCGTCGCTGACCCGGGGGGAACCGTTGATCACCCGGGAGACCGTGCCGCGGCCCACGCCCGCGCGCGCGGCCACCTCTTCGAGGGTGGGCCGACCGCCGCCGCGGCCCCGCGCTCCGTGGACTGCCATGGGATTCGCCCTCCCGTCGACACCAAGTGGCCTGGAATCTAACAGCCCCGTCCGCCGAGGTGAGCGCCGCTCACGTACGGCTTCGGGCACCTTTCTCGGACCCGGCGCTCGTCTTCGGGCGCCGAAGGGGCTATAAGACAACTCCGGGCATGTAGCGGAACGACATCTTCAGCTAACAGGCCGATAACTGAACGCGTCTCTCCGCTCCCCCACCCTTGACACCCCCGCGGGAACCGACGACTCTTCAACACATCACTGGTGGGAGCGCTCCCACAGTACCTGACACATACACAACCCGCACGTTCCCCGCCCGAGCCGCAGCGAGTAACAACGGGCGCCACCAATGCAGTTGGCCGGGGGGTCGGCACGTCAGGCAACAGGAGGACGCAATGCGCACGAGTACCCGCCGATCCCGCAGGCTGGGGGCCATCGCGGCCGTCGCCGCGCTCGCCACGGGGCTGCTGGCCGGCTGTTCCAGCGACCCGGACAGCGGCTCGTCGGACGCGGACAACGGAAGCGGAGGCAAGGGCAAGACGACCCTGACCGTCGGCACCTTCGGCGTCTTCGGCTACAAGCAGGCCGGGCTCTACGACGAGTACATGAAGCTGCACCCGAGCATCTCCATCAAGGAGAACGTCACCACCCGCACCGACGTGTACTGGCCCAAGACGCTCACCCGTCTGCAGGCCGGCTCGGGCACCGACGACATCCAGGCGATCGAGGTCGGCAACATCACCGAGGCCGTCCAGACCCAGGAGGACAAGTTCGTCGACCTCGGCAAGGAGGTCGACAAGTCGCAGTGGCTGGACTGGAAGCTCGCCCAGGCCACCACCAAGGACGGCAAGACCATCGGGCTCGGTACGGACATCGGCCCGATGGCGATCTGCTACCGCAAGGACCTCTTCGCCAAGGCCGGCCTGGAGACGGACCGGACCAAGCTCGCCGAGCAGTGGAACGGCGACTGGGCCAAGTACGTCGACCTCGGCAAGCAGTACATGAAGAAGGCGCCGAGCGGCACCAAGTTCGTGGACTCCGCCTCCTCGGTCTACAACGCGGCGCTCGGCGGCGAGAGCCAGCGGTACTACGACAAGGACGGCAACGTCATCTGGGACAAGTCGACCGGCGTGAAGAAGTCCTGGAACGCCGCGATGACGGTCGCGACCAGCGACATGTCGGCGAAGCTGAAGCAGTTCGACCCGACGTGGGACCAGGGCTTCGCCAAGGGCTCGTTCGCGACGGTGGCCTGCCCCGCCTGGATGCTGGGCTACATCCAGGAGAAGTCCGGTGACGCCGGCAAGGGCAAGTGGGACGTGGCGGCGGCGCCGACCGCGGCCAACTGGGGCGGTTCGTTCATCGGCGTGCCGACGGCGGGCAAGCACCAGAAGGAGGCCATCGCCCTGGCCAAGTGGCTGACCGCGCCCGAGCAGCAGGCCAAGGTCTTCGCCAAGCAGGCCAGCTTCCCGTCGACCCCGGCGGCGTACGACAGCCTGAAGCCGGCCACCGCGACGACCTCGTACTTCTCCGACGCGCCGATCACGCAGATCTTCGCCGACTCCGCCAAGACCATCCCCGTGCAGAGCTTCGGCACCAAGGACCAGCCGATCGGCACCGCCATCACCGACGTCGGCATCCTCCAGGTCGAGCAGAAGGGCAAGTCCCCCGAGCAGGGCTGGAACGCGGCCAAGGCCGAGATCAAGGACGTGCTCGGCCAGTGACCAGCTCCGAGCAGGCTCTCGCGCACCCCGCGACGAGCGCCGACGCCGCGCCCGGCTCCCAGCCGGGCGCGGCCCGGGGCGCTCAGGGTCGCGGTACGCCGCCGCCGGGCCCGGACTCCTGGCGCAGCCGGCTGTACCGCTGGGACATGAAGGCGTCGCCGTACGCGTTCATCGCCCCCTTCTTCATCGTCTTCGGCGCCTTCGGGCTCGTGCCGCTCCTCTACACGGCCTGGTACTCGCTGCACAACGTGCAGCTCTCCGGCCTCGACCACCAGACGTGGGCCGGTCTGGACAACTACAAGAACCTGCTGTCCTCGGAGTTCTTCTGGAACGCCCTGGAGAACACCTTCACCATCGGGGTGATCTCCACCGTCCCGCAGCTGGTCATGGCGCTCGGGATCGCCCACCTGCTCAACTACCGGCTGCGCGGCTCGACCGTGTGGCGGGTCGTGATGCTCACCCCGTACGCCACCTCGGTGGCCGCCGCGACGCTCGTCTTCACGCTGCTGTACTCGTGGGACGGCGGAATGGTCAACTGGCTGCTGCACTTCGTCGGGATCGACCCGATCAACTGGCGCGAGTCCGACTGGGGCGGCCAGTTCGCCGTCTCCTCGATCGTGATCTGGCGCTGGACCGGCTACAACGCGCTGATCTACCTCGCGGCGATGCAGGCCATCCCCGCCGACCTGTACGAGTCGGCCGCGCTCGACGGCGCGGGCCGCTGGCAGCAGTTCCGCCATGTGACGGTCCCCATGCTGCGGCCGACGATCCTGTTCACCGTGGTCGTCTCCACCATCGGCGCGACCCAGCTCTTCGGCGAGCCGCTCCTGTTCGGCGGGGTCAGCGGCTCCAAGGGCGGCTCCGCGCACCAGTACCAGACGCTCGGCCTCTACATGTACGACCAGGGCTGGGGCATCGGCAATCTCGGCAAGGCGTCAGCGATCGCGTGGTCGATGTTCCTGATCCTGCTGATCATCGCCGCGATCAACCTGCTGGTCACCCGACGGCTGAGGAAGTCCCAATGACCACCACTGAACTGACCGCCCCTCAGGCGGAGGCGAAGGGGAGCCCGCAGGACCGGGTCCCGGGGCGCCGCCGGGTGCTCGGCGCGGGCAAGCAACTGCACGCGGGTCCGGTCACCTATCTCGTCCTGACCCTCTTCGCGCTGGTCTCGCTCGCCCCGCTGGTCTGGACGGCCGTCGCCGCCTCGCGCAACAACGAACGGCTGGCGCAGGCACCGCCGCCGCTGTGGTTCGGCGGGAACCTGTTCAAGAACCTCCAGACCGCGTGGGAGCAGGCCGGGCTCGGCACCGCGATGGTCAACTCCACGATCGTCGCCGGGACCATCACCATCGGTACGGTGGTGTTCTCCACGCTCGCCGGGTTCGCCTTCGCCAAGCTGCGGTTCAGGTTCTCCGGCCTGCTCCTGCTGCTCACCATCGGCACCATGATGATCCCGCCGCAGCTCGCGGTCGTCCCGCTGTATCTGTGGATGAGCGACCTGGGCTGGTCCAACCAGCTCCAGACGGTCATCCTGCCCACCCTGGTGAGCGCCTTCGGCACGTTCTTCATGCGCCAGTACCTCGTGCAGGCGCTGCCGAGCGAGCTGATCGAGGCGGCCCGGGTCGACGGCGCCGGCAGTCTGCGGGTCGTCTGGCACGTCGTCTTCCCGGCGGCGCGGCCGGCCATGGCCGTGCTCGGGCTGCTGACGTTCGTGATGGCCTGGAACGACTTCCTGTGGCCGATCATCGCGCTCAACCAGCAGAACCCGACCGTGCAGGTCGCCCTGAACTCGCTGGGCACCGGTTACATCCCCGACCAGGCCGTCATCATGGCGGGCGCGCTGCTCGGCACCCTGCCGCTGCTCATCGCCTTCCTGCTGTTCGGCAAGCAGATCGTCGGCGGGATCATGCAGGGCGCGATCAAGGGCTGACCGCCCGCCCGGGGGCCGGGTCATCGCCGCCCCGGCCCCCGTCCCCCCTCCTCCCGCCGTCCCCTCCTCCCGCCGTCCCCTCCTCCCGCCGTCCCCTCCTCCCGCCGTCCCCTCCTCCGACCCGTCGGTCTTCACGACCCCCTTGGGAGCGCTTCCATGCCTGAGTCCACTCCGCCCCTGACCTTCCCTCCGGCCTTCCTCTGGGGTGCGGCGACCTCCGCGTACCAGATCGAGGGGGCGGTGCGGGAGGACGGCCGCACGCCATCGATCTGGGACACCTTCAGCCATACGCCCGGCAAGACGGCCGGCGGCGAGCACGGTGACATCGCCGTCGACCACTACCACCGCTACCGCGACGACGTGGCGCTGATGGCGGACCTCGGCCTGAACGCGTACCGCTTCTCGGTGTCCTGGCCGCGGGTGCAGCCGACCGGCCGGGGGCCCGCCGTGCAGCGCGGCCTCGACTTCTACCGGCGGCTGGTGGACGAGCTGCTCGCGCACGGCATCAAGCCGGCCGTCACCCTCTACCACTGGGACCTGCCGCAGGAGCTGGAGGACGCGGGCGGCTGGCCCGAGCGGGAGACGGCGCTGCGGTTCGCCGAGTACGCGGCGATCGTGGGCGAGGCGCTGGGCGACCGCGTCGAGCAGTGGATCACCCTCAACGAGCCCTGGTGCAGCGCCTTCCTCGGCTACGGCTCCGGGGTGCACGCCCCCGGCCGGACGGACCCGGTGGCCTCGCTGCGCGCCGCCCATCACCTCAACCTGGCGCACGGGCTCGGCACTTCGGCGCTGCGTTCGGTGATGCCGGCCCGCAACTCGGTCGCGGTGAGCCTCAACTCCGCGGTGGTCAGGCCGGTTTCGCAGGACCCGGCGGACCTGGACGCGGTGCGGCGGATCGACGACCTCGCCAACGGGATCTTCCACGGCCCGATGCTGCACGGCGCGTACCCGCAGACGCTGTTCGCGGCGACGCGCTCGGTGACCGACTGGTCCTTCGTCCAGGACGGCGATCTCCAGACGATCAAGCAGCCGCTGGACGCGCTGGGCCTCAACTACTACACGCCCGCGCTGGTCTCGGCGGCCGAGGCGCCCGCGGACGGGCCGCGCGCGGACGGTCACGGGGCGAGCGCGCACTCGCCGTGGCCGGGCGCGGACGACGTGGCGTTCCACCAGACGCCGGGCGAGCGCACGGAGATGGGCTGGACGATCGACCCGACGGGTCTGCACGACCTGATCATGCGCTACACCCGCGAGGTGCCGGGCCTGCCGCTGTACGTGACGGAGAACGGCGCCGCCTACGACGACAAGCCGGACCCGGACGGGCGCGTCCACGACCCCGAGCGCGTCGCCTACCTGCACGGCCACCTGTCCGCCGTGCACCGGGCGATCGCCGACGGCGCGGACGTGCGCGGCTACTACCTGTGGTCGCTGATGGACAACTTCGAGTGGGCGTACGGCTACGGCAAGCGGTTCGGCGCGGTGTACGTCGACTACGCGACGCAGGCCCGTACGCCGAAGTCGAGCGCCCACTGGTACGGCGAGGCGGCCCGCACGGGCACGCTGGCGCCGGTGCCTGCCGCCGAGTAGCCGGCCGCCGGGCTGGCCGGGCGGTGCGGGCCGGAAGGCCCCGGCCGCGGGGGAAACGCAAGCGGGGGAAACGGGAGCGGGGGAAACGGGAGCGGGGCGCGGCACCGAGAGGGTGCCGCGCCCCGCTGTGCTGCGGGCGCGTCCGCACCGGGACGCCGTGACGCCCCGGCCGGGTGGGGGGTGGAGAGTCCGGCCGGGGCGTGCGGCCCCCGTGGTCCGATGGCTACTTGTAGGCCGCGAAGGCCTTCGAGAAGGCGCCGTCGCTCTGCGTGATGGAGCTGCACACCGGGTCGGCGGAGTTCTTGGCGCCGCCCGCGCACTGCTTGTCGCGGGTCGCGGACCACATGGAGAGCCAGCCGAGGCCCTTCGACTGGGCGAACGTGACGAGCTGCGCGGCGTCGTCGACCTTGAAGACCTCGGAGGAGACGTCGTTGACGCCGATCATCGGGGTGACGGCGACGGCCTTCCAGGCGGCGCTGTCGGAGAGGCCGAGGACGCTCTTGACCTGGGCCTGGGTGGCGGTGGCGGCCTGCTCGGCGTAGGTGCCCATGTCACCGCTGTACGCGGGCCCGTAGTCCATCGCCATGATGTTCACGGTGTTGGTCTTCACGCCGTTCGCCTTGGCGTCGGCCAGCAGGTTCACGCCGTCCTGGGTGAGGCCCTCGGGCATGACCGGCAGGGTGAAGGAGACGTCGAGGCCGGGGTGCTGCTGCTGGAGCTTGGCGATGGCCTTGGCGCGGATGGTGTTCGCGGCCGTGTTCGGCAGCGCGCCGCCCTCGATGTCGAAGTCGACCTTCGTGAGCTTGTAGGCGTCGACGGCCTTGCCGTACGCCGTCGCGAGCGCGTCCGCCGAGGAGCAGGTGGTGGCCAGCTCGGAGCCGGAGGCGCCGCCGAAGGAGACCCGGACGTCGCCGCCCTTGGCACGCAGGGCGCCGATCTGGGCGGCCACGGCGTCGCTCGCGAGGTCGCTGACGCCGCCCCACTTGGGGGTGCAGCCGCCGCCGTCGGTGATGAAGGCGAGGTTGTAGTTCTTCACGCCGGTGGCCTCGGCCGCCTTCACCAGGTCGAAGGCCGGGTAGAGGGAGGTGTCGACGTAGGGCGCGAAGCCTGCGGTGGCGGCGCTGCCGCTGCCCGGACTCTGGGTGGGGGCCGGGGTGGTGGCCGTCGCGGTGGGCTTCGGGCTCTCGCTCTGGGAGGCGGTGGCGGTCGGCTTCGGGGTGGCCGTGGGGGTCGCGGACTCGGTCGGGCGGCCGGTCGGCTCGGGGGTCGCGCCGCCGTCCACCGAACACTTCACCTCGTTGATGAGACAGCCGGTGGGGTTCGCGGAGCCGTTCACGACGAAGCCGACGGTGACGCTCGCGCCGGGGGCGAGGCCGTCCTTGTCCCAGGACGCGGGGACGACGGTGACGTGCTGACCGCTCACCTTCGAGGTGGCGTTCCACAGCGAGCTGAGCGTGCTGCCGGAGGGCAGGTCGAACTCCAGCTTCCAGTCCTTCTTGGCCTGGGCGGTGTCGTTGGTGATGACGTACTGGGCGGTGTAGCCGGTCGACCAGTCGCTGGTCTTCGTGTACGCCGCGCCGACGCTCGCCGCCTGCGCGCTGCCGGTGAACAGGAGGGCGCCGCCACCGACCACGGCCGCGGCGACCACGCCGCCTATCGCCTTGTTCCTGCCACTGACCTTGCGCCGGTGCGTCTTGCTCATCACGTGCCTGCCTTCGCGGTTTCACGGGCGTTCAGGGGGTGTCCCATGGGGGTGTGGCAGCACGCTAGCGATCCGGAATCGGTCAAACCGGTTCATCCGGGCGCCGGTTGAGGATCTTAGGGTCCGCTTAAGGAAGGCATCGGGGGCGGTTAAAGGTCGAGACCAATATGGGGGGTTCGGGCCCTGCTCAGCTCACGGCCGCGCCGCGTCTGCGCCGGCGGACCGTGCCCCGGTGGCCGCGGCGGACCGGGGCCCGGCCGTCGAGCTGGATCCAGATGCGCACCTCGGTGCCGCCCAGGACCGAGGAGCCGATCCGGACGTCGCCGCCGGTCGACTCCGCGAGCCGGCGGACGATGTCCAGGCCGAGGCCGGTCGAGCCGTCGTTCCCCGAGCCCCGGCCGCGCGCCATGGCGGCCTCGGGGTCGGCGATGCCGGGGCCCGCGTCGGACACCAGCACGATCACCGCGTCCTCGCCGTTGTGCACGTCGACCGCGAACGCGGTGCCCTCGGCGGTGTGCCGGAACACGTTGCCCAGCAGGGCGTCCAGGGCGGCCACCAGGTCGGCGCGGGCGACGGGGATACGGACCGGCCGGTCCACCCCGGCGACCCGCACCTTGCGGCCCTCGTCCTCGGCGAGCGCCGACCAGAAGTCCATCCGCTCCCGGACCACTTCGGCCGCGTCGCACCCGGCGCCCGCGCCGATCGCCGCGGTCCGCGGCTTGGCGTCCCGGGCCGTCCGGATGATCGTGTCGACCTCGCGCTCCAACTGCGCGACGGCGGCCCGGGTCTGCTCGGCGGCCGGACCGTCGCCGAGCGAGGCGGTGTTGAGGCGCAGCACGGTCAGCGGGGTGCGCAGCCGGTGCGAGAGGTCGGCGGCCAGCTCCCGCTCGTTGGCGAGGAGTTGGACGACCTGGTCGGCCATCGAGTTGAACGCGACGGCGGCCAGCCGCAGTTCGGTCGGCCCTTCCTCGGGCACGCGGGCGCCGAGCTTGCCCTCCCCCAGCTCGTGCGCCCCCTCGACCAGGCGCTGCGCGGGCTGGACCATCCGGATGCCGAGCCGGTCGGCGACCGCGACGGACCCGATGACGAGCGCGACGCCCACCGCGGCGAGGACCGCCCAGGCGGTGCCCACGCCGTTGCTGACCTCGGCCTCGGGGACGTACACCTCGACGACCGCGATCTCGCCGGAGCTGAGCGCGATGGGCTGGAGCAGGGTGGACCCGCCGGCCACCTCGGTGGTGGAGGCCCGGCCGAGTCTGCGGGTCATGGCGATGTCCTTGGCGGCGGCCCGCCGCTCGCCGATCTCGACCGCGGGCTCGCGGTCGGCGGCGGGTATGTGCACGGCGATGCCCGCGTCCGAGCCGGCCGAGGCGACGACGCGCTCCAGCTCGTCCCGGTCGGTGGTGATGGACAGGGCGGGCGCGATCGCGGCGGCCTCCCGCTCGGCGTTGGAGAACGCCCGGTCCCGCGCCATCTCCTTGATGACCAGGCCGAGCGGGACCGCGAAGGCGACCACGACCATCGTGGTCACCGCCACGCACACCTTGACCAGCGCCCACCTCACAGCGGTCGCTCCGCCCTCGGCGGCTCCAGCTTCACGCCGACCCCGCGCAGGGTGTGCAGATAGCGCGGGCGCGCCGCCGTCTCGCCCAGCTTCCGGCGCAGCCAGGACAGATGGACGTCGATGGTCTGGTCGTCGCCGTACGCCTGCTGCCACACCTCGGCCAGCAGCTCCCGGCGCGGCACGACGACACCGGGGCGGCCGGCGAGGAAGGCGAGCAGGTCGAACTCGCGCCGGGTCAGATCGAGTCGCACGCCGTCCAGCTCGGCCTGACGGCGCAGCGGGTCGATGGCGAGGCCGCCGACCCGGATGACCGTGGACGGCGGGGCCTCGCCGGCGCTGGTACGGGAGCGGCGCAGCACGGCCGCCATCCGCGCCGACAGATGCTCGACCGAGAACGGCTTGGTCAGATAGTCGTCCGCCCCGTCGTTCAGCAGCCGGACGATCTCCGTCTCGTCGTCCCGCGCGGTGGCGATGATGACGGGCACGTCGGTGATGCCGCGCAGCATCTTCAGCGCCTCGGACCCGTCCAGATCGGGCAGTCCGAGGTCGAGGATCACGACGTCGAAGGAGAAATGGGCGACCTCGCGCAGCGCCTCAAGGGCGGTGCCGACGCTGCGCACGGTGTGCGCGGCCTCGGTCAGATGCCGGATGAGGGCCGAGCGTACGAACTGGTCGTCCTCGACCACGAGCACACTTGCCATGGGCGGCACCGTACGCCATCCGGGCGAGGCCGCACGGCGCCTGTGGACAACCCCTTCCGGGCACCTGTGGACAATCCCGGCCGGACGCCCCGGACCCTCCGTACGGTGCCGGGTCCCCGCGACACCCGTGGGGCGCGTGGTGCAGTATGGCGGCGATGCGCAGAGGACTCGTACACGTACTCGCGTGGTCGCTCGCCACCGGCGCGGCGGTCACGCTGTCATGGTGGGGCGTGCACACGGTGATGGCGGGGACGGCGTACGACCCGCCGCGCGCGCTGCCCATCACGGCGGCCGGCGCGACGGCGCGCGAGTCGTCACCGCTCGCCTCCTCGACCCACCGTGTCGAGCCCTCGAAGAAGGCGTCGAGCGGCCCGGCCGCGACCCCGCGCCCGAGCACGACCCCGTCGGCCGCCCCGTCCGTCCCGGCCTCCCCGAGCGGCAGCCGGGCGCCCGCCTCCCCGAGCCCGTCCGGCCGGATCAAGAGCTACGACACCGACGGCGGCCGTGCGGTCTTCGACATCAAGCCGGCCTACGCGACGCTGGTCTCCGCGACGCCGAAGGCCGGCTGGGCGATGCAGGTGTGGAAGACCGAGTCGTGGATTCGCGTGGAGTACACCTCGGGCGCGGACCGGGTGTCGGTGTTCTGCACCTGGCACGACGGGCCGCCGCGCGTGGAGATCGGGACGTACTGAGCCCGCTCCAGGACTGCCCCGGGCGGGAGTCGGGGAGTTCAGGGCCGCGGCTCAGCGGAACACGGAGGGCGGCGGGGCCGGTGACGCGACGGCCACCGCGTCGGTGACCGGAACCGCGCCGCCGGTGAAGTCCGCGAGCTGTCTGCCGTGTTCGACGCGCGCGGGGTGCGGGTCGGAGGCGGCGCGCCGGGTGAGTTCGGCGACCGGGAGGGGCAGGCCGGAGGCGACGAGGACGGCGTTGCCGAAGCGTTTGCCGCGCAGCACCGCCGGGTCGGCGATCAGGGCGAGTTCGGGGAAGACGGCGGCCACGGTGGCGATCTGGCCCCGGAGATGGGCGAGCGGCGGCCCGTCGGCGAGGTTCGCCGCGTACACCCCGGAGCCCTTCAGCGCGCGGCGCACCCGCGTGACGAACTCGACGGAGGTGAGGTGCGCCGGAGTGCGCGCGCCGCTGAACACGTCCGCGATGAGCAGATCGGCCCAGCCGTCGGGCACCTTGCCGAGACCTTCGCGGGCGTCCGTGGACCGCACCCTGATCCGCGCGTTCGGGTCCAACGGCAGCTCGCGGCGCACCAGTTGGACGAGGGCGGCGTCCCGTTCGACGACCTGCTGGGTGGACCGGGGGCGGGTCGCGGCGGTGTAGCGGGCGAGGCTCAGGGCGCCGCCGCCGAGGTGCACGGCCTGTATGGGCTTGCCCGGCGGCGCGACGAGGTCGATGACGTGGCCGAGGCGGCGCTGGTACTCGAAGCTCAGGTAGGACGGGTCGTCGAGGTCCACGTGGGACTGCGGGGCGCCGTCGATGAGCAGCGTCCAGGCCCGCGCCCGGTCCCGGTCGGGCAGGAGTTCGGCGAGGCCGCCGTCGACGGTCTCGACCACCGCCTCGGCCGCCTGACCGCGCCGCGCGCCCCGCCCCGTGTCGCGGTCGCGTCGCTCGTCCGACCGCTGGTTCTTCGCCCGTGCCATCCCGCCATTATCCGGGGGCGCGGACGGCTCAGCCCAACGGCGGATCGGCGGGGGCGGCTGGGCATGGGTGGGCGGGTCCGACCGTCGGGTCAGGGGGGCGGGGGCCCGACCGTCGGGTCAGGGGGGCGCGGGCCGCCGGGTTACGGGAGCGCGGGCCGCTGGGTCAGTGGGGCGCGGGCCGCCGGTTGGCGGAGGCAGTGAGCTGCCGGTTGGCGGAGGCAGTGAGCTGCCGGTCGGCGGAGGCAGTGAGCTGCCGGTCGGCGAAGGCGCCGGGCTACCGGTCGGCGAAGGCACCGGCTACCGGATCGCGGCCGTGGCCACCACCGGATCGCGGGGTCACAAGACCACCGTGCGCGTTCCGCTGACCGCGGCGCGGCTCGGCGCGGTTCCGCTGACCGCGGCTCCCCTCGTCACTGGCAGCCGTCGGCCGCCTCGATCAGGCGGGCCGCCTCGCCCAGCGCGGCCCGCAGCACCGCCGGGTCGGTGGCGAGGTCGGCGTCGCCGGGCGGGAGGAGCCAGTCCGAGCCCTCGACCGGGGGCTCGGGGGCCAGCCGCAGGCCCCGGCCCTCGGTCTGGGTACAGGTGCTGCCCGGCACGTCCCAGGCGTCCGCGGTGCCCGGCGGCACCAAGAAGCCGAGCGTGTCGCAGTCGTCGTCGTGCAGGACGGGCCCCACGGCGTCGCCCGCGCCACGGCGCAGGATGTCGACCGCCTCAAGACCCTGACGTGCCGGCACGGTCACCAGGTCGCACCCGGCGGCCGGGCCCCGGGGGGCACCGCACTCCGGGGGCGGTCCGTACGGTGCCGCCGGCAGCGGTGTCCGCGCCTCGGTGCTCTGTCTGATCTGCATCCCCGCCTCCAACGGAACCCCTCCTCATGACGAGTGGGTCGGGAGTTCGGGCGGCTCCCGGTCCACCGGGTTCAACGCGCCAGGACGTCAACGGCTACGGCGAAACCGCGCCGCAAAGGATGGCAGTTCATGGCAGATCGTGGATGAGATATCCGGTTTGTAGCCAAACTCAGCGTGGCGGTCCCGTCACAGCAGGTACGTTCTTGCCCCGCCGGACGCAGGGCATTACCGGGCACAACCCGGGCAACTCGCCTCGCTTCCGGAATGGTTCGACGGTTCGCAAGAGAGGGCCCGGCCATGGCGTCGTCAACGGTGACCTCGTCCCCGTCCCCCCGGCCACCCCGGCCGAATCTCGCCTTCAGGCGGTTGCGCGGCCAGCGCTCCCCCGGCGAGTTCGCCGCGCTGGTCCGGCGGGCCGCGCGGGAGATCGGCGAGCGGGTGAGCTGCGACGCGCGCTACATCGGGCGCGTCGAGGCGGGCGAGATCCGCTGCCCCAACTACGCGTACGAGCGGGTGTTCCTGCACATGTTCCCCGGCCGCACGCTGACCGACCTCGGTTTCGCACCCCGCTCATGGGTACGCGGACGCGGGGCGCGCGACGCCGAGGAGGCGCCCCCCGAGCACCTCACGCCCCCTTCACCCGCCTCGTGTGAGACGGGCGAGGCGGGTGAGACGTATGAGACACCGGACCCGTACCGGGCCACCCCCTACGAACCACGGGCCGCGCACACCGCACACGACCCGCACGACCCGTACGCCGCACACGACCCGCACGTTCCGTGCGACCCGCAGCACGCGTGTGACACGTACCCGTACGCCCCGTACACCCCGTACGCCCCGTACGCCCCGTACGCCCCGTACGAGGAACACGATCAGAACGACGAGGAGAGCGACGTGCAGCGTCGCGCATTCATGACGGGAGGCACCGCCACCGTGGCGGCGGCCTCACTGGGACCGTTCGCGGTCGCGTTCGGCGGCAGCGCCGTGGCCGCCGAACGGCGTGTCCACCGCGCGGGGACCTCCGAGGCCGGCGCCCTGGAGGAGGCAGTCCGCAGGATCAGGCTGCTCGACGACCGGCACGGCGCCGACGGCCTGTACCGGCGCGCGGCGGCACCCCTGCGCGCCGCCTACGAGCTGCTCGACGCGGGCACCACCCGGCAGGCGACCGCCGACCGGCTGTACGCGGGCGCCGGCGAACTGGCAATCTCGGTGGGCTGGCTGGCCCACGACTCCGGGCGCTTCGACGACGCGCGCTCGCACTACGCGGAGGCGCTCGCGACCGCGCGGATGGCCGACGACACGGGCCTGGAGGCGCACGCCTTCTGCAACACGGCGTTCCTCGCCCGTGACGCGGGCCGCCCGCGCGAGGCGGTGCGCGCGGCCCAGGCTGCCCAGCGCGCGGCCCGGCCGCTCGGCTCGTCCCGGCTGCTCTCGCTGCTCGCGCTGCGCGAGGCGGGCGGCTGGGCGGGGCTCGCCGACCGCAGGAGCTGCGAACAGGCGCTGGCCCGCGCGCACGCCCTCTACGCGCGGGGCCCCGCCGACACCGACCCGGAGTGGATGACCTTCTACGGGGAGGCCGAACTGGAGGGTCTGGAGGCGCAGTGCTGGTCGACGCTGGGGGACTGGCCCCGGGCGGCCCGGCACGCGCGCCGCGCCGCCGATCTCCAGGACCCGCACTTCACCCGCAACATCGCCCTCTACACCGCCGAACTCGCCGACGACCTGGCGCGCGGCGGGCGCCCCGACGAGGCGGCTGTCGCCGGGCTGCGCGTCCTGGAGCTGCTGAGCGAGGTGCAGTCGTCCCGTATCCAGACCATGCTGGCGGGCACCGCGCGGGTGCTGCTCCCGCACCGCAGGGCCTCGGGGGTCTCGGCGTTCCTGGACCGCCACGCGGGTCTGCCGCGCACGGCGTGAGGGCCGGGGTGCCCGGCGGGGGCGTGGGACCCGGGGTGCCCGGTGGGACGGGGGCGTGAGGCCCGGGGTGCCCGGTGGGACGGGGGGCGTGAGGCCCGGGGTGCCCGGTGGGACGGGGGGCGTGGGACCCGGGGTGCCCGGTGGGACGGGGGGCGTGAGGCCCGGGTGCCCGGCGCGCGGTGAAGTCCTGGCAGGCCCGGCACGTGCGTGAGGCCCCGGGTGGCCCGGTGCCCTGGGTGCCCTGGGTGCCCGGCGCGGGTCAGCCGCTCAGGTGGCCGCAGTCGTTCCACGCCTCGATCGCGGGCTCGCCGTAGGCCCAGCCGAGCACCGACAGCGAGGTCGGGTTCAGCCGGATACGGGCCGCGAAGTCCAGCGGGAGGCCGAGCCAGCGGGCGCCTATGGAGCGCAGGATGTGGCCGTGGGCGAAGACCAGCACGTCCCGGTCGGCGGAGCGGGCCCAGGAGACGACCTCGTCCGCGCGGGCGGTGACCTGCTTCAGGGTCTCGCCCCGGGGAACCCCGTCGCGCCAGATGAACCAGCCGGGCCGGACGGCCTGGATCTCGGCCGGGGTCATGCCCTCGTAGGCGCCGTAGTCCCACTCCATGAGGGCGTCCCAGGTGTCCGCGCGGTCGCCGAAACCGGCCAGCTCGCAGGTCTCGCGCGCGCGGACGAGCGGGCTGGTACGCACCTCGGCGCCGGAGAGCCCGTCCAGCGGGGCCCGGTGCAGTCGCTCGCCCAGCAGTTTGGCGCCGCGCCGGCCCTCTTCGAGGAGCGGGATGTCGGTCCTGCCGGTGTGCTTTCCGGACAGCGACCATTCCGTCTGTCCGTGCCGGGCCAGCAGGATGCGCGGTGCCATGGAGAGGAGCCTTTCCGGGGCGGGCGGCACGAGGGAACAGGCGCTCGGAACCGCTGACAAGTCGGTCACTCCATCATCGCGCACCGGCGCGCGAGGCAACCCGGGGGGCGATCCGTGCGTCTTCGAGGACCGGGGGCGCCCCTTCGGGGCGGGTGCGCGCACCGTAAAATCCCATGTGGCCACAGATCGCCGTCGCCAGACTGCAGACTGTCGGGTCACGGCCGACAGACTGGTCACCAGCAGACGGACCACGAGCAGATGGGGGAGGGCGATCGGATGCCGCGGACCGATGCACCGCGTACGGAGGCGGCGCCAGGCGCCCGACCGCGCCGCAAGACGGAGCCGCGCGAGTCCTCGGCCACGCCGGGCCGGCTCCGCTGGTGGACCGAGCTGCCGCTGATCGTCCTGGTGTACGCGTGCTACTCCGCGGGCCGGCTGCTCGCGCGCGGGGACACCTCCGGCGCCGTCGACCACGGCCTGGCGATCCTGCGCGTCGAGAAGCTGCTCCGTCTCAACGCCGAGCACCCGCTGAACCGGCTGTTCACCCGGGAGGCCTGGCTGGGCGTGCCCGCCGACTTCTGGTACGCGTCGCTGCACTACCTGGTGACGCCGGCGATCCTCGTCTGGCTGTTCCGCTCCCGGGCCGTGCGCTACCGGGCGGCCCGCACCTGGCTGATGACGTCCACGTTCATCGGCCTGATCGGCTTCACACTGCTGCCGACGTGCCCGCCCCGGCTGCTGTCGCCGGGGCACGGCTTCGTCGACACGATGGCCCAGTACAGCTCGTACGGCTGGTGGGGCGGCGAGGCGAGCGCGCCGCGCGGGCTGGGCGGCATGACCAACCAGTACGCGGCGATGCCGAGCCTGCACGTGGGCTGGGCGCTGTGGTGCGGTGTGATGCTGTGGCGCCACGGCCGTACGCCCGCCGCGAAGGTGGCCGGGGTCGGCTATCCGCTGCTCACCACGATCGTCGTGATGGGCACCGCCAACCATTACTTCCTGGACGCCGTCGCGGGCGCCGCGGTGATGGGCGTCGGCCTGCTGCTGACCCCGTTCGTGACGCGGGCGGCGAACCGGGTGTGGTCGCTCTTCGAGGGCCGTGTCCCGTGGGTCGCGGGGGTCGCGCGGGGCGAGGGTTCCGCGATTGTCAGTGCGGGGTGCCAGACTTCCCCGGGTGAACGCATTCCCCGACAGCGCGAGTCCCGATCCGGACCGGGAGCCGAGCCGGGTGCCTCTTCCGCGGACGCGGGGGACGGCGCTGCGGCAGCGGCTCGCTGAGCTGCGCGGTCCGGGCGTCCCGGCGAAGGCGCTGGACGCGCGGGCCCTCGCGGCGCTGGCCACCAACCCCGGGTGCGACCGGCGGGCGCTGCTGGACGGCGCGGGGGTCGACAAGGCGAGGCTGGCGGGCGCGCTGGGCGCCCCGTCCGCGTTCGGCCAGTCCCAGTTCGCCTTCATGCGGGGCAACGCGTTCGAGGCCCGGGTCAAGGCCGACGGCGGCGCGGAGCTGCTGCGGCTGGTGCACGAGAAGCTCGACCCCGGCGCCGAGCCGCCCGGTTCCGGCGCGGTTCCCGATCTGAGCGCGGTCGGCCCCGAGGGGCGCGCGGCGCGTACGGCGCTGGCCCTGCGGGAAGCCACCGTGGCCGGCGGCTGGACGCTGCTCGACCATCCGATGCTCGCCCTGGACGTCGCGGGTTCCGCCGCCTTCCTGGAGCCGGACGCGGTGGTCGTGCACCCCGACGGCGGCTGGACGGTCGTGGAGATCAAGTCGTTCCCGATGCTGGACGGTTCGGCCGACCCGGCGAAGGTGGGCGCCGCCGCCCGGCAGTCCGCGGTGTACGTCCTCGCGCTGGAGGAGGTCGCGGCCCGCCTCGACCCGGCCCCCGAGGTCCGTCACCGCGTCCTGCTGGTCTGCCCGAAGGACTTCTCCAACCTCCCGGCCGCCTCGGCGGTCGACGTGCGCAAGCAGCGCGCGGTCACCCGCAGGCAGCTCGCCCGGCTGACCCGGGTCGAGGACATCGCGGCGGCCCTCCCCGAGGGCAGCCGCTTCTCCCCCGACCTCCCGGCCGAGGAGCTGATCACGGCCGTCGAGGCGGTCCCCGCGACGTACGCGCCCGAGTGCCTGTCCGCCTGCGAGCTGGCCTTCCACTGCCGGGCCCGCTCCCGCGCGGGAGGCGCGGTGACGTCCCTGGGCCGCTCCCTGCGCGCCGAGCTGGGCGGCCTGACGACGGTCACGGAGGTACTGGCGGCGGCCCACGGAGAGGCAGGCGACCCGACGGACCCGGCCGTCGCCGCACTCCGCAGAGCAGCGGAACTACGAACAGAGGCACTGGCGACCCGAGCCTTCGGGGACCCGGGGGGTTCCGTCCCGGCGCGGGTGCCGGCGGCGGCGACCTCGGAAGACGGACGGGAGGCGAGCGCATGTCGCTGATCTCGACGCTGGCCCGGCTGGAGGCCGTGGAGAGCGGGCGGGCGCAGGTCGCCGCGACCGTGCTGCACCGGCATCTCGTGGAACGGCCGCTGGTGTTCGTGCCGTTGACCACCGCGGGTGAGGCCGGGGCGCCGCTCGGCGCGCTCGTCGGTACCGACCGGGACGCGCCGCGGCTGCTGGTCGTGCCGCAGCCCCGCGACCGCGACCTGCGGTTCGCGTTCCTCGCCGAGCTGGCGGACATCGTCCTGCCGTACATCGACTCCTACGCGGACGTGGTGGAGGCGGCCGAGCGCAGCGACACCGACCCGGAGACCGGCAAGCGCGTCAAGGTCGAGGTCGAACTGTGCGCGGACGCACCGCAGTTGATCGTGCCGGGCCGGGCCGGCATCGAGTTCGTCCGCCTCCTCGGGCGCTCCACCCGGTTCCGCCGCACCGCCGAGCAGGACCCCGAGACACCGCATCCGGCGCCGCCCCGGGTGCCGTTGGCCGGGCGCTGGCTCACCCACTTCGGGGAGCGGGCCCGGGTGCCCGGCTCCGCGCTGCTCCTCGCCCTCACCGACGTGCTGTCCCGGCACTGGGCCACCGGCCAGAGCAGCCTGGAGGACCAGCACCTCGGGGCGCTGCTCGCCTGGATCGACCCGCCCGAGGGCGAGCCCGGCGCCGAGGCCGCGATCCGCGCCGAGCTGGAGCGGGACGGCCGGGGCCAGCTCGTGTGCCCGCCCGCCGGACCCGCCACCGACCCCGCCTTCGACAACCAGCTCCTCGCCCCCGCCATCGAGCGCTACGACCGCGCGCGGACGGCCCTCGCCGCCGCCGAGGACGGCATCGAGGCGGACGACCGGCTCGGTGAGCTGACCGCGGCCGAGCACCGGATCCGCGATCTCGTCGCGAGCGTCACCCGGCCCACCTGGGACGCGGTGTGGCGGGGCCTCGACCTGCTGCGCACGCTCCCGGAGGGGGCGCACGCCGCCGACCGGTGGACCCGCGACCGCTGGTCGTTCACCGGGCACCGCGACCGGGTGGCGGCGGGCGAACCCCCGCAGCCGCGCCGGGACGACGCGGTCACCGCGGCGAACAAGCTGGCCACACGCGAGCGGGAGCAGGCGCGGCTGGAGGCGCAGGAGGCGCTGGACGACCCGCTGGTCATGGCGGGCCGGCGGCTCGCCGGGGAGGCGTTCGCGGGTGAGGTCACCGAGGTCGTGATGGCGTACAGCGAGGGCAAGCGGCCGAGTCCCCGCCCGCTGGTCACCGTGCGCACGGCCGACCGGCCGCATCTCGGCGAGCGGGCGAAGGTGTACCGCTCGCTGGGCGGCAAGCCGCAGTGCGCGGAGTTCGTGGGGTACGACGACGGCTCCGCCGTGGTGCTGCGGATCACCGACAAGATGGGGCGCGGCAAGGAGCCCGAGCCGGGGTCCGTGCCGGAGAAGGGCGACCTCGTCTGCTTCACGCTCTTCGAGCACGAGCAGCGCGGTGGCGCGAAGCTGCCCGACCCGGAGGAGACGCCGTGGACGCACGGCGGGCCGCCGGGTGAGCCGGACGCCCTGCCGCTGCCGGACCCGGTGACCGAGGAGGACGTCCTGTGACCGCCGTCTTCGACCCGGGTGCCGAGGCCGCCCGCGCCACCGACGCGATCCTCCACGACACGCTGCACGGCACCGACCGCGGCGTGGTGGTCGACTCCCCGCCGGGCGCCGGGAAGTCGACCCTCGTGGTCCGGGCCGCGCTCGAACTGGCTTCGGCGGGGCGCCCGTTGATGGTCATCGCGCAGACCAACGCGCAGGTGGACGACCTGGTGCTGCGGATCGCCGAGAAGGCCCCGGAGCTGCCGGTGGGCCGGCTGCACAGCTCCGACTCCGACGCCTACGACAAGGCGCTCGACGCCCTGGACCAGGTCCGTACGTCGACGAAGGCGGCCGACCTCGCGGGGCTGGACGTGGTCGTCTCGACGGCCGCGAAGTGGGCCCACGTCAAGGGGGTCGAGCCCTGGCGGCACGCGATCGTGGACGAGGCGTACCAGATGCGTTCGGACGCGCTGCTGGCCGTCGCGGGGCTCTTCGAGCGGGCCCTGTTCGTGGGCGATCCGGGCCAGTTGGACCCGTTCGCCATCGTCGGCTCGGAGCAGTGGGCGGGGCTGTCGTACGACCCGTCCGCGTCCGCCGTCACCACCCTGCTCGCGCACAACCCGCACCTGCCGCAGCACCGGCTTCCGGTGTCCTGGCGGCTGCCCGCGTCGGCGGCGCCGCTCGTCTCGGACGCCTTCTACCCGTACACGCCGTTCCGCAGCGGCACCGGGCACGGCGACCGGCGGCTCGACTTCGGTGTCCCGTCGGACGGTTCGGGGACCGACCGGGTCATCGACGAGGCGGCGGCGACCGGTTGGGGCCTGCTCCAGCTCCCCGCCCGGCACACCCCGCGCACGGACCCGGAGGCGGTACGGGCGGTGGCCGAGGTCGTACGGCGGCTGCTGGACCGGGGCGGGGCGGCCACCTCGGAGCGGTCGCCGGAGCCGGTGCCGCTGACCGCCGACCGGATCGCCGTCGGCACCGCGCACCGGGACCAGGCCGCGGCCGTGCGGGCGGCGCTGACATCCCTCGGCGTCGCGGACGTCACCGTCGACACGGCGAACCGGCTCCAGGGACGGGAGTTCGACGTCACGGTGGTGCTGCATCCGCTGTCGGGGCGGCCGGACGCCACGGCGTTCCACCTGGAGACCGGGCGGCTGTGCGTGCTCGCCTCCCGGCACCGGCACGCCTGCGTCGTGGTGTGCCGGGAGGGGGTGGACGGGCTGCTGGACGACCACCCCTCGACCGAGCCGGTCCAGCTGGGCGTCACGGTGAAGTTCCCGGACGGCTGGGAGGCCAACCACTCCGTGTTGTCCCACCTGGAGGAGCATCGGGTGACCTGGGGTTCTTGAACCCCGGCGCGAGAGGCGCGTCCGGACGCCGGTGGGCCATTCGCGCCGCCAGGGGCCCACTTGCGCCGCGGGGGGACAATGGACGGTGGCCCTCTTCCGAGAGGGGCACCTGAACCGTACGAGGAGGAGAAGACATGGCGGAGCCCACGCCGCGTCACCACGAACCGCGGCTACGCCCCGCGCCCCTGCTCTTCGAGCCCGCGGAAGCCGCCGGGGACCCGGAGCACTTCTTCGACCTGGAGTCGATAGACGATCCGCGCGCGCTGCTCGACCGGGCCACGGAGCTGGCGCAGGCGTTCCGCGCCGCGGCGGACCGGGCGGTCGAGTTCCAGGCCATCGCGGCGGCCCAGCTCGCCGACCCGCGCCGCTTCGACCGGCTGACCTCGGCCGAGATCGCCGGGCGGGCCGAGTGGACCGAGGACTACGCGAAGAAGATGGTCGAGTTCGGCCGCGATCTGCTCTCCGGCACGGAGAACACGGGCCACGGCCACGGAGCCGCCGACATCCTCTGACTCGCCCCGCCAACCCTGCTCCGGCCGGCCCCGCTCCGGCCAGCCCCGCCCCGGCCAGCCCCGCTCCGGCCGGCTCTGCGGCCAACCCGGGCCTCGCCCGGCCTGGGCGTCGCCCGGCCCGGCACATTCCTGGCATATGCCAGCCGGGCAAGATACTCCCCCCTCCCCGTTCCTGTCCCGGTTTCCGGGAACCCTTCGGGGTCAGGTGGTCACGGGGGGTAGATGTAGGCGGCATGAGCAGCACTCGGAACCCGGTAAGCAGTAGTTCCCACCGAGCCGGAACACCGCTGGTCGAGTGGCGGGATGTTTCGGGGGTCACCTCCGAGGGGGCCGCCTGGCTCGCCTCGGCGGGCACGTATCCGCGCAGCACGCTCACCCTGTGGGCGGAACGGCCCGACGCCCCGGTCGTACTGCCGTGCGGCAGCGCCTTCGACGTCGTCAGCGCGCCGGCGCTGTTCGGACGACGGATGCTCGACCGCCTCTGGGACGACGGGCCCGGCTCCGGCCCGGTGGCGGCCTACCGGGGGCGGATACTGCTGTTCGCCGCCCCCGGCACCGCCCAGCGGCTGCCGTCGCTGATGCGCTGGGAGGAATGGGGCTCCCGGAGCACCGACGGCCGGGAAGACGACACGGGCGGAGGGAGCGGCGCAGGCGGCGGGGGCGGCGCGGAGCGAGCGTCCGACCGGGGCGTGGGCCGCTGCCGTGAGGTGCCGCCGCTGCTCTGCCACGGCACCGGGGACGCGGTGACCGTTCCTGCGCTCGCCGCGCCCGGGACCACGACGGACGCCGACCGGTCCGACACGCGCTGGCTGGTCGCCCCCGACACCCGTCAGCCCTGGCTCCCGGGGCCCGAGATCCTGCTCTGGGCGGCCGTCCGGGCGGCCCGCGCGGCGGTGTCGGCGGCGGTGCGGATATCGATTTTTCCTCCCGCCGATCAGGATGCTAAGGTCTACGACGTCAGCAGGCGCCGCTAGCTCAGTTGGTTAGAGCAGCTGACTCTTAATCAGCGGGTCCGGGGTTCGAGTCCCTGGCGGCGCACAGTCTGTGACCAAAGGCATCCTTCTCTTCAGAAGGATGCCTTTGGTCGTTTTAGAGGTCGGATGTCGGCAAGAGGTAACGGCGCCCTCATCCGGCCGCACGGCGGACAGCCTGGGGCTCGTCGCTGCCCGCCCGCAAAGTGGCCGGCTCCGGGCCCGAGCGATGCGCCGCCCCGGTTCCCTCAGCCCAAGAGACCGAGCGTCGGCGGGGTGGCCGGTGAAGAGGCGCTGGAATTCCAACCGACCGCCCGTTTGGTATAGGCCTCTTTCTCACGCAATGTGATCCCGGCCACGTGAGCGGATTGCTGCCGACTGCACGCAAGTCATTCATCAGGACTTTCCTTTGTGACCCACGGGTACATGATCCATTGCGTCAACTTTGCGAAAACCAGCGCGACTTCACCGTGACACAATCCGGCCATGACCACTCGGGGACAAGGAGTGCTGCCATGACCCAAGCGAGGGCGATCATCATCGGGGCTGTCATCGCGGCGGTCGCCGCGATCGTCGCAGCTCTCCTCACCGGCCTCCTTGGAGGCTCCTCGAAGACCAACGCTTGCAAGAATGATCGACAGACCGTTCAGAACTGCGGCGAGAGCAACCAGATCAACATCGGCCCATCGGCAGCCACGCCATCGCCGTCGGCTCCCACCGAGGGCAACAGTGCGACTGGCAACTAGGGCCAGCACATCGGCGGCCTACCTGGTGGCAGCTTGCCTGGCTGCCACCGGCCTCGCGGCCTGCACCCAAAACTCCTGTCAGCACACGTACAACTGCGGCGACCACAACACGTACACGAAGCAGGACGGCGGCCCCGGGCCCACGCCGGCGCCCTCGCACCCGAGTTCCACTGCCCCACCGACTCCTACGGATACGGACCTTCCGGATGACATCACGCCGTCCGAAACCGCACCTCTGATACCGAGCCGTCGCCCCCTTACAGAACTCACGGCAGTCCAGCGGTCCCCGTCGGACACCAAGGTAGATGAGCCGGCGGTTGTCAAAGGCCAGACGTATGACCACAGCATCACGTTCGTCTGCGACTGGTACTGCAACACCGGACAGGGAGACAAGCCGGAAAGCGTCGTTTCATTCAACCTCGGCGGCCGGTATCGGACGCTCACAATAAGAATGGCGGTGCTCGACTCAAGTCCTGACGACAACGAGAAGGGCACCTTCGAGGTGTACTTCGACAGCCAATCAAAGGGCATCTGGCATGTGACGTTTGGACAACCAGCAGAGAAAACCCTGCCAGTCGCCGGGGTCAACCGGGTCAGGCTCGTGGCTTATCGTCCCGGAACCGTGGCAAACCCCATGCTGGCCGGGGCGAACGCTGCCGGAGGAACCGAGAACGTGCTACCGCACCTGGCATGGCTCAGCCCTGAACTGCGACGTTGACACCTCCTCGCAGCCCGATCGCAGACCTTGCCGACAGGCCGAAGACGGTTCCGTCGGCGGACCAGACCAGCATCTTTGTGCCATTCGAACCGGCCAAGGACGCAGCACCGCGAGCCGAGATCACCTCCTGCGTCGCCACCCCGATGGTCGTGCCGACGGGGATGATCGCAGCGCTGAACGATCCGGAACCGCCCCTCATGTAGCCGGTGACGCCAGAAGACTGCCGACCAGCGAGAACGAACGGCTCCGAACCCGCTGGGCACCATCCCGCTCAGCCCGTCGTGATCTTGACCGTCAACGCGCCCGATGCCGCCCGGTCCTCCACGTCCACCCGTACGCGCTCGCCCGGCACCGTGAAGCTCTCGCCCAGGCTCACCGGGGCGTCCGCCAGGGGCGGGTAGACCGAGTCCTCCCAGCAGCCCTCGGTGTGCGGGTGGGCGTCGAGGACCTGGATGGGGCCGCCGCCCGACTCCGTGCCGCTGCGCACCCGGTAGACGAGAACCCCCTGTGTGCAGGTCGAGCCGTCGTTGCCCACCGAGCCGCGCGCCTCGAAGGCCAGGGCGCTGCCGGGGCCCGTCGGGACGACCGCCAGCTTGGTGCCGCGCCCCACTCCGAACGTCCGCGACCCCGGCAGGGCCGCCACCCCCAGCGCCCCGGGCTCGGCGTCGACGGGAGCCTTGTCGTCCACCGTCCCCGCCGCTCCCACCGGCCCCGGCGTTCCCACCGTTCCCACCGCTCCCGCCGCTCCTGTCGGCTCCGTCGACTCCGTCGGTTCCGTCGGCTCCGGGGAGCCCCCGGGACGCCCCGCACGCCCCGAGCCCGCCGAACCCGTCGCCGCTCCGTCCGGCCCCGCCGCCCCGGCCGGTCCCGTGCCCAGCGGTTCCAGGGTCAGACGGGTGGTGCCGGAGCCCCGTACGCACGCCACCTGGTTCGGTTCCAGCCAGCCCAGCCGCCACTTGTGCCAGCCGAAGAGGTCGGGCGCGAGGCCGAACTGGCTGCCCATGAGGTCCCAGTCGCCGACGTAGGTGTCCCAGTCGCCCTTGCCGTCCTCGGGGCGGTGGTAGAGATCGGGCAGGTCGAAGACGTGGCCGGTCTCGTGCGCGAGGACCAGCCGGTCCGGCGGGTGCTTCTCGAAGACCGTGACGACCCGCCGGATGTCCGTGCCGTCCGCGCGCAGCGGGGTGTCCAGGTTGACGACCTTCGTGGCGTCCGAGTCGACGCCCGGCGCGTCCGGGTCGGCGACGAAGTAGACGACGTCGTAGCGCGAGAAGTCGACCCGCGGGTCCGCCACCGCGAGGGCGTCCCGCAGATAGGCGGCCCGGTCGGCGGCGTTCCAGTCGCGCTGTATGGCGTACGAGGTGGAGGCGTGCGGCATCTGGATCCAGTCGCGCTGGGGATGCGGGCGGACCGTGAACTTGCCGTAGGAGGCGCGTTCGAAGAAACGGCTGGTCGCGGGGAAGTAGTCGCCGGTCAGCTCGGCCGGGGTGGTGCGCGGGGCGGAGTCCGGGAAGGACAGGAACACCATCACGGCGTCGAGCGGGCGGGTGGGGCGCACATAGGCGGAGTTCCAGGTGTCGACGCCCTCCGAGTGGTGCGCCTCGGTCCGCGTCAGGGCGCAGGGGTCCACGAGCGGCTCGGCGAGGGCGGGGCCCGGCACCAGCGAGGTCGCCGCGAGCGCGGTCATCGAGGTGAACGCCGCCGCCGTACTGCGCCAACGGGGCACTCCGTCGCGGGTGAGACCGCGCAGGGTTCCACGGGTGAGAACCCCCAGGGGGAGCGGACGCGGCACGTCGACCTCCGGATGCGGATTTCGGGACACCGCACCCAGACTGTGTTGATTTGTATTACTTCGCCCTGTTTGTCTGCACCAGAAGAGTGAGAGGCCTTCCGGGCCGACACCCCCGAACACTCACGGAACGTCACATGCGATCGGCGAGGGAAGGAACCCGTCCAGATGCAGGCAGAAACGATCTGTCAGAACGGGTGGTTGTTCCGGGACACTGGACAGAGGCTGCACCGTCCCGAGAGCAGCCTCTATGATCGGCACACTTTCCTGCACCGACACGGCTTGTGCGGCCGCCCAGTCCGGCCGACCACCCGAGAGACCCATACGAAGAACGACTGCACTGCGGGAGCGAGCGGTGAGCGGAACGTCCGAAGGGCCGGCGCCCGCGGGAGACCTCGTCCGGCCGACCGTCACAGAGCGTCACATCGACACGTCTTCTCGTACGTCCACCGGGTCGTCCCCCGGGTCACCTCCCGGGCCTCCTCCCGGCGCGACCTCACTCGGCGCGGCCTCCCCCGGCGCGACCTCCCTCGACGCGTCCGCCCCGGCGGCGGCCCCCGCGCCTCCCGCGTCACCGGGCGCTCTCACCGATCCGCCGGTTCCCGACGGCACGTCACCCCGCGCCTTCCAGGCGGCCTTCGCCACCGCGCCCCTCGCGATGGCCGTCGTCGACCGCGACGGCACGGTCGTCACCGCGAACGAGTCGCTGGGCGCCCTGCTGGGCGTCGACTCCCGGTCGTTCGCCGGGCGGTCCGCCTCCGAGCTGGTGGACCTGGCCTCCGACGTCCGGACCTGGCACGCCTACCGCGAGGTGCTGCGCGGCCGGCAGGCCCGGCTGCGCTGCACCCGCCGGCTCAAGCACCCCGACGGGCACTCGTTGTGGGTGCAGATCACGGTCACCCCGCTGCCCCCGCAGGAGCAGGCGGTCCTGGTGTCGGTCGCCGACATCGGTCCCCGGCGTGAACTCCAGGCGCGGCTACGGCACTTGCAGATGCACGACCCGGTGACCCGGCTGCCCAACCGCACCCTGTTCTTCGAGCGCCTGACGGCGGCCCTGGAGGCGGAGGCGTACGAGGAGGGCGGCACCGGCCGGATCGGGCTCTGCTATCTGGACCTCGACGGCTTCAAGGCGGTCAACGACACCCTCGGCCACCGGGTCGGGGACCGGCTGCTCGCGGCCGTCGCGGAACGGCTGACGCGCTGCGCCGACGAGGCGGGGCAGACCCGCGCCGCCGCTCCCCTGGTGGCCCGGCTCGGCGGGGACGAGTTCGCGCTGCTGGTCGAGGACTCCACCGGCACCGAGCAGTTGGCGGATCTCGCCGAGTCCGTACTAAAGGCGCTCCAGGCGCCGTTCGACCTGTCGGGCCAGCGGCTGTCGCTGTCGGCGTCGATCGGGGTCGTCGAGCGGCGCGCCACCGGGACGACCGCGACCGGTCTGATGCAGGCCGCGGACACCACGCTGTACTGGGCGAAGGCCGACGGCAAGGGCCGCTGGACGCTCTTCGACCCGGAGCGCAACGCGCACCGCATGACCCGCCAGGCCCTGTCGTCCACCCTGCGCGCGGCCATCGAACGCGGTGAATTCGCCCTGGAGTACCAGCCGTTGGTGGGTATGGAGGACGGCGGGGTGCACGGGGTGGAGGCGCTGGTGCGCTGGAACCACCCGCGGTTCGGCATGCTGACGCCGAATCGGTTCATCGGACTGGCCGAGGAGGACGGCTCGATCGTGCAGCTCGGCCGCTGGGTGCTGGCCACCGCCTGCCGGCAGGCCCGGCGCTGGCAGGTGGACCATCCGGACGCCCCGCCGCTCTTCGTCAGCGTCAACGTGGCCGTACGGCAGGTGTGGGACTCCGATCTGGTCGCCGATGTGGCGGAGATCCTGGCGGAGACCGGACTCGCCCCGCATCTGCTCCAGTTGGAGCTGACCGAGTCGGCGGTGATGGGCTCGGCGGGCCGCCCGCTCCAGGCCCTCCAGGCGCTCAGCGACATGGGTGTGCGCATCGCGATCGACGACTTCGGCACCGGCTACTCGAACCTCGCCTACCTCAGCCGGCTCCCGGTGTCCGTGCTGAAGCTGGACGGCTCCTTCGTCCGCGGCTTCCAGTACGAGAACGCCGACGGGACCTCCGCCCACCCCAACCCCGCCGACGAGGTGATCGTCGAGGCGCTCATCCAGCTCGCGCACCGGCTGGGGCTGACGGTGACCGCGGAGTGCGTGGAGACCGCGTCGCAGGCGTCCCGGCTGCGCGGGATCGGCTGCGACACCGGCCAGGGGTGGCTTTACTCCCGGCCGGTGGCGCCGGATCTCATCTCCGAACTGCTGACCTCGGGCGCCTGCCCGCTGACCTGAACGGCCGGTCCGCCGACCTGAGCCGCCGGTCCGCCGACCTGAGCCCGCCGGTCCGCCGGTCCACCAACCTGAGCCCGCCGGTCCGCCGGTCCGCCGATCTGAGCCCGCCGGTCCGCCGACCCGGGCGGCCGGTCCGGATCGTGTTCCGGGCGCCGGGCGCGTTCCCGGCCCCGGCGGCCCGGGTTCCCTCAGGCGTCGGCGGGCTGGTCCTTCCGGAACCCGTAGGCGTCCGCGATGAGTTCGTACGAGCGCAGGCGTACGTCTCCGCCGTGCGCGTTGCCCGTGATCATCAACTCGTCGGCCCCGGTGCGCTTCTGGAGGTCGTCCAGTCCTGCGCGGACCTCGTCGGCGGTGCCGTGGATGACGTTGCTGTTCCAGGAGTCGATGAACTCCCGCTCCATCGGGCTGAATTCGTAGGCCTCGGCCTCTTCCGGCGTCGGGACGAGTCCCGGGCGGCCGGTGCGCAGGCGGACCATGTTCAGCGCGGCGGCCAGCACTTGGCGGCGGGCCTCCCGCTCGTCGTCCGTGGCCAGCGCGGAGACGCCGATGAGGGCGTAGGGGGCGTCGAGGACCTCGCTCGGCCGGAACGACTCGCGGTAGAGGTCGAGCGCCGGGATGGTGTTCTGCGCCGAGAAGTGGTGGGCGAAGGCGAAGGGCAGGCCGAGCACTCCGGCGAGGCGGGCGCTGAAGCCGGACGAGCCCAGCAGCCAGACCGGCGGCCGGTGCGGGGACTGGACCCCGCCGGGCGAGGTGGCCTGGACGGGTCCCGGGACGGCGTGGATGCGCGCGTACGGGTGGCCGTCGGGGAAGTCGTCGTCCAGGAAGCGGGTGAGTTCCGCCAGCTGCTCGGGGAAGTCGTCGGCGCCTTCGTTGAGCCGCTGGGTGCGGCGCAGCGCGGCGGCCGTGGCGCCGTCCGTGCCGGGGGCGCGGCCGAGGCCGAGGTCGATACGGCCCGGGGCCATCGCCTCCAGCGTGCCGAACTGCTCCGCGATGACCAGCGGGGCGTGGTTGGGGAGCATCACTCCGCCCGAGCCGAGCCGGATGCGGGAGGTGTGGGCGGCCAGGTGGGCGAGGATCACCGCGGGTGAGGAGCTGGCGACGCCAGGCATGGAGTGGTGTTCGGCCACCCAGTAGCGGTGGAAGCCGCGGGATTCCGCGAGGCGGGCGATCTCCACGCTGGTGCGCAGGGCGTCGGTCGCTGTGCGGCCGGCTCCTACGGTGACCAGGTCCAGGACGGAGAGGGGGACGGGGGCGGTGCCCTGTGTCGTGCCTCGGATCTCGTCCGTTTCGGCCTTCTCGTCCACCGGGGTGCCTCCTGTTGCCGCGCGATCGTTTCCTCGCGGTCCTTAACAGGAGGGGGGGTCCGTTTATTCCTCCGGTCTCGCGGGTGCCGCCCCGGCGGGGGCGGGCGGGGAAGGCGGGTTTCGCCCCCTCCGCCCCTGCCCGTCCCGTACCTGGGGCTCCGCCCCGGACCCCGCTCCTCAAACGCCGGAGGGGCTGAGTCGTCGCCGGCGCCGGAGGGGCTGAAACATCGCAAGCGCCGGAAGGGCTGCGACCGTCACGCCTGGACGATCGGTTCCCTGGTGAAGAGGGCGCCCAGTTGAGGGGCGTTCACTCGGCGGTCCGTGAGGCGGAGGGCTTCCCAGACCGAGACCTGGTTGGCGGTGAGGACCGGCTTGCCGAGTTCCTTCTCCAGGTCCGGGAGGTGGGACACCGTGTGCAGGGCGGTGTCCGGGAGGAGGACCGCCTCGGCGTCCGGGCGGTCCGCCGCGCGGGCCAGCGCGAGGACCTGGTCGTACTCCCAGGTGCCGACCTCGGCGGCGGTGACGATCCCGGAGGCGCTCACCGCGACCACCTCGGCGCCCGCTTCCTTGAGGAACGCGGCGAAGAGCGCGGCCACGTCCTCGGGGTAGGTCGCGCCGATCGCCACCCGGTGCACGCCGATCTCCTGGAGGGCGTGCTCGAAGGCGAAGGACGTCGAGGAGGCGGGGAGGCCGGCCGCGCGCGCGAGGCCGCGGACCTGTTCGTGGGCGCCCTGCCGGCCGTGCACGAAGCCGCCGCTGGTGCACGCCCAGACCACGGCCTCCGCGCCGGACAGGCGCAACTCCTCGACACCCGCCTCCAGGCGTTCCGCCGAGCCCATCTCCAGCAGGGCGTCCACCCGGTGGGCGTCCTCCCCGATGTCCGTGTGGACGACGGTCAGCCGGACGTCGCTGCCGAGCAACTGCTCCACGCGCGGGTAGTCGTCCTCGGCCGAGTGGCCGGGGTAGAGGAATCCGAGTGCGGTCATGCCCAACCTACCTGTTCTTCCGGCAGTACCGGGCCCCGGCGGGCGGCCGGATCGACCAGCCGCTGATAGGGGCCCACCGCTCGGGTACCCAGTTGGCGCAGTGCCGCCCACATCGTCACCTGGTTGGCCGAGATCACCGGGATCCGCAGCTCGGCCTCCAGTTGCGGGATGACGTCGTACGTCGGGAGGTTGGTGCAGCTGATGAAGAGGGCATCCGCCGGGCCGCGCGCCGCCCGCCGGGCCATGTCGGCGACCTCGCGGTAGGGGACCTTCCAGATGTGCCGGGTCAGGCCCATGAAGGCGCGGTCGGTGACGGTGATGCCGGCCTCGGCGAGGTACTCCTCCAGGGACTGGGTGACGGAGACGGTGTACGGGGTGACCAGGGCGATCCGGCGGGCGCCGAGTTCCGTGAGGGCGTCGAGGAGGGCGCCGGAGGTGGTGAGGGAGGGCAGCGCGCCCGCCCGGGTCATCGCCTCGCACATCGCCTTCTCGCCGGCGAGCCCGCCGACGAAGCTGCCGGAGGCGCAGGCGTACGCGACGACCTCGGGCGCGACCGCGTTCAGCGCGCGGACCGCGTCGCCGAGGGTCTCGTGCTCGGAGACCAGCCGGGCCAGGTCGAGACTGACCTCGACCGGCACGAACGGGGTGCGGGTCAGATGCAGGGAGACCTCGGCCGGCACCCAGCGCCACAGCTCCCGGTCGAGGGCGAAGTCGAACGGGGCGACCACGCCGACCCCGCGCTGCGGATGCGGACCGCCGAGAAAGGAGACGTCCATGGCTGACACCGGCCTCACGGAGGGAAACAGGCGGGCAACGGACCGTGTGCGGGCCCGTGTTGACGAAGGTAGGTTCGGGTGCGAGCGTGGTCAATCCGCGCATCTCAGACGACTTCGACCCCTGTACGCCCGCACGCCGTCCCGGTCGTTCCGGCTCAGGACACCTCAGAGAAGCGGACTCGCATTGCGAAACGGTTTCCCCCGATGAACGCCCGTATGTCCCCCGCGCCGTCCTCCCCCGCCTCCGCCGGGACCACCCTGCTCGTGCTGGACGCCGATCCGCCGCCCCGGCTCGGCCGGCTCACCGGCCGCGTGCGCGTCGAGCACGCCGACGACACGACGCTCGCGGAGAAGCTGCCGCACGCGGACGCGCTGCTGGTGTGGGACTTCACCTCGCACGCGGTGCGCCGCGCCTGGCCGGGCGAGGGACCGCGCCCCCGCTGGGTGCACACCGCGAGCGCCGGCGTGGACCATCTGATGTGCCCCGAACTCGCCGCCTCCGAAACGGTGGTGACCAACGCGCGCGGGGTGTTCGACCAGCCGATCGCCGAGTACGTGGCGGCGCTGGTGCTCGCCATGGCCAAGGACCTGCCGCGCACCCTGGACCTCCAGCGCGAGCGGGAGTGGCGGCACCGCGAGTCGCGGCGGGTGGCCGGGACCCGGGCCTGCGTGGTGGGTTCGGGCCCGATCGGGCGGGCGATCGCGCGCACGCTGAAGGCGCTGGACATCACCACCGCGCTGGTCGGCCGCACCCCGCGCACCGGGATTCACGGACCGGCGGAGCTGGACCGGCTGATGGCCCGCGCGGACTGGGTGGTGTGTGCCGCGCCGCTCACCGCCGAGACCCGGGGCATGTTCGACGCGCGGCGCTTCGGGATGATGCAGCCCTCGGCGCGGTTCGTCAACGTGGGGCGCGGGCAGCTCGTGGTCGAGGCGGCGCTCGCCGACGCGCTGTCGAAGCGCTGGATCGCGGGCGCGGCGCTCGATGTCTTCGAGCACGAACCGCTGGGTCCCGACAGCCCGTTGTGGCGGGTCCCGGATCTGATCGTGTCGCCGCACATGAGCGGTGACACGGTCGGCTGGCGGGACGAACTGAGCGCCCAGTTCCTGGAGTTGTTCGACCGCTGGGCGGCGGGCCGGCCGCTGCGGAACGTGGTCGACAAGGAGCGTGGGTACGTACCCGGTCACTGACCTGACGTGGAGGGGCCGATGTCGGAACTCACCGGACTGACCGCCGTACAACTCGTCGACGGGTACCGCAAGGGCGAATTCGGCCCCGAGGAGGTGACGCGCGCCGCCTTGGAGCGGGCCGGGCAAGCGCAGCCGGCCGTCAACGCGTTCGTGCGGCTCCTCGCGGACGACGCCCTGGCCCGGGCCCGCGCGTCGGCGGACCGCTGGCGGCGCGGGGAGCCGGCGGGCCTGCTGGACGGGGTGCCCGTCACGGTGAAGGACATCCTGCCGTTGCGCGGGTATCCGACGCTGCGCGGCTCCAAGGCCGTGAGCGAGCAAGGGCGTTGGGCGGAGGACGCGCCCGCGGTGGCCCGGCTGCGCGAGCACGGCGCGGTGTTCCTCGGCAAGACGACGACGCCCGAGTTCGGATGGAAGGGCGTCACGGACTCCCCGCTGTCGGGCGTGACCCGCAATCCGTACGACCTCACGCGCACCGCGGGCGGCTCCAGCGGGGGCAGCGCGGCGGCCGTGGCGCTCGGCGCGGGCCCGCTGTCGCTCGGCACGGACGGCGGGGGCAGCGTGCGCATCCCGGCCGCGTTCTGCGGGATCTTCGGGCTGAAGCCGACGTACGGGAGGGTGCCGCTGTATCCGGCGAGCGCGTTCGGGACGCTCGCGCACGTGGGGCCGATGGCCCGGGACGCGGCGGACGCGGCGCTGCTGCTCGATGTGATCGGCGCGCCGGACGCCCGCGACTGGTCCGCGCTCGGACCGGCGGGCGGCTCCTTCGTGGACGCCCTCGGCGGCGGGGTGCGCGGGCTGCGGGTCGCCTACTCGCCGGCCTTCGGCGGGCAGGTCGCGGTGGCCCCGGCGGTCGCGGCGGCGGTACGGCGGGCGGTGGAGCGGCTGGCCGGTCTCGGCGCGCATGTCACCGAGGCCGACCCGGACTTCACCGATCCGGTGGAGGCCTTCCACACCCTGTGGTTCAGCGGGGCGGCCCGGGTGACCCAGTCGCTCGGCCCGGAGCGGGTGGCCCTGCTCGACCCGGGGCTGCGGGAGATCCGCGACCGGGGCGCCCGTTACAGCGCGCTGGAGTATCTCGCCGCGACGGACGTGCGGATGGCGCTGGGCCGCCGAATGGGCCTGTTCCACACGGAGTACGACGTGCTGGTGACCCCGGCCCTGCCGCTGACGGCGTTCACGGCGGGCGTCGAGGTCCCGCCCCGTTCGGGCCGGCGCCGCTGGACGGGCTGGACTCCGTTCACGTACCCCTTCAACCTGACGCAGCAGCCCGCGGCGACGGTGCCGGTCGGGGTGGACGGCGAGGGGCTGCCCGTCGGACTCCAGATCGTCGCGGCCCGGCACCGGGACGACCTCGTCCTGCGGACGGCGCACGCGCTGTACGAGGCGGGGGCGGCCGGGGTGACACCACCGGAGGTCCCGCTCCTCCCGTAGCGGCAGCGGCGGTCCCGGCTTCCCGGCGACACCGGCGGCTCCGCTTTCCCCAGCGGGCGGGGGCGGCACCGGCACAGGCCCCTGGCGACCCGGGGGGGGCGGCACAGGCACAGGCACAGGCCCCCGGCGGCCCGGGGGGGCTGCACCGGCGCAGGACCCCAGCAGTGGGGGGCGGGCGGCGGGGAAGCGGGGCGCCGGGGCGCCGGCGCGGAACGCCCGCTGCTGGTGCCGCTGCCGGTGCCGCCACCGGTGCGCCACGGGTCTCGCGTGCCTCAAGCCACCTGCGCCACAGCCCACTTGCTCCTCAAGCCCGTCGGAAGCTGAGCGTCTCCCCCGCCGCGCCGGTCCGCCACAGGTCGTTGCAGGCCTCGGCCATCCGGTCGAGGCCGTCCACGATCTGGCCCCAGACGATGCCCGGGACCCAGCCCACGTCCCCGTTCAGGAGCAGGTTGTTGCGTTCGTAGAAGAGCGCGAGGTCGACCACGGTCGTGCCGGGGCGGACGTCGGCGTCGTAGCCGTAGGCCTTGGTGCCCAGTTCCGTTCCCGCGAACGCGAAATAGCAGAGGTCTCCCGGAATAGGGGTAACTGTCGGATTTTCCAGGGGTGGCTCGGATTTCGCGAAAGGGGGGAAGAGTCCGTAGATCTCATTGCGCGCGTATTTCGCGTGATAGACGTCGCCGCTCAGCGGAAGGGCGTTCCAGACCGCCGCGCAGGTGATCGGCGCGCGGTCGTCGAGGAGTTTCGCGGTGCAGTGGACATCGCGCTTGACCAGCGAGACTTCGATGAATCGATCAGCCATGCGTTCCATGGTCCCCCCGGGGTCAAGTACACCGGCCCGGCGGACGGGGCCGAAATCGGTCCGCATACTCCGCGTGATCTCGGGTAGCGGCGCGCCCATGGCTCCACCATTTGGGAAAGCACGTGGAAATGACCGCGCACACGACAGACACCCGCCCCGGACCACCACGCGCCGATCGCTGCTCGCGGGGGTCGCGGCGCTCGGTGCGCTGGGTGCCGCCGGGTGCAGCCGGGTGGACACCGCGGACGCGACGGACGGCGGTGACCTCCTCGACCGGCTGAGGGCACAGGGCGTGGTCCGGCTCGGCATCGCGGGCGAGATCCCGTTCGGGTACATCGACCGGGACGGCCGGCTCACCGGAGAGGCACCGGAACTGGCCAAGGCCGTCTTCAAGCGGCTCGGCGTCGACCGGGTGCAGCCGGTGCCGACCGAGTTCGGCTCGCTCATACCCGGACTCAACTCACAGCAGTTCGACGTCGTGTCCGCCGGGATGTACATCAACGCCGAGCGGTGCGCGCAGGTCATCTTCGCCGACCCGGACTACCAGATGCTCGACGCGTTCATCGTGCGCAAGGGCAACCCGAAGGGCCTGCACGACTACCAGGACGTCGTGGCGAAGAAGGCCAGGTTCGCGACGGGCACGGGCTACGCGGAGATCCAGTACGCGGTCGAGGCCGGGTACAAGGAGAGCGAGATCCTGATCGTGCCCGACCAGGTCGCCGGTCTGAACGCCGTCGAGGCGGGCCGGGCCGACGTCTTCGCCGGGACCGCGGTGACCGTCCGCGAGGTGGTGCGGAAGTCCCGTAGGACCGAGAGCACGAAACCCTTCGCACCCCTGGTCAAGGGCAAGCCGCACGTCGACGGCGGCGGCTTCGCGTTCCGTTCGCCGGAGACGCGGCTGCGGGACGCCTTCAACACCGAGCTGCGGAAGATGAAGAAGAGCGGCGAAGTCCTGCGCATCCTGCGGCCGTTCGGCTTCACCGAGGCCGAGATGACCGGTCTGACCGCGAAGGAGCTCTGTCGCGGATGACATCAGGACTCTGGGAACTCGTCCTCGAAGGCGTCTGGGTCACCGTCCAACTGCTGTTCTTCAGCGCCCTGCTGGCCGGAGCCATGTCCTTCGTCGCGGGCATCGCGCGGACCTCGCGGCGGTGGATCGTCCGCTTCCTCGCGGGCTTCTACACCGAGGTGTTCCGCGGCACCTCCGCCCTGATCATGATCTTCTGGGTGTACTTCGTGCTGCCGCTCGCCTTCGGCTGGCAGCTCGTCCCGCTGTGGGCGGGCACCCTGGCGCTGGGGCTGACGTACGGCGCGTACGGCTCGGAGATCGTGCGCGGCGCGCTGAACGCGGTCGACCCGGCGCAGCGTGAGGGCGGGATCGCGCTCAGCTTCACGCACTGGCAGCGGATGCGGCTGATCCTGCTGCCGCAGGCCGTGCCGGAGATGATCCCGCCGTTCAGCAACCTGCTGGTGGAGCTGCTGAAGGGCACGGCGCTGGTCTCCGTGATGGGCATGGGTGATCTGACGTTCAGCGCCAACCTGGTGCGGCTCGCGCTCCAGCAGAGCGCGGAGATCTACACGTATGTGCTGCTGATCTACTTCGTCATCGCCTTCCTGCTCACCCGCCTGATGCGCGGTCTGGAGAAGCGGCTGAAGGCCGGGATCGGCAAGGAGCCGGACGGCATGGCGAAGCGCGAACTGAAGCGGGCCGGAGCGACCGGCGTGGGCGCGGGTGCCGGTGCCGGTGCCGGTGCCGCGGGCGGGGGTGCCTCATGACCTGGGACTGGAACGCCGTCGGCGACTTCATGCCGCACTTCTGGGACGGCCTGCTGGTCACCCTGGAGGCGCTGGCCCTCGGCTCGGTGATCTCCTTCGCGCTCGGTCTGGTGTGGGCGCTGCTGATGCGCGCGCCGACGCGCTGGGTGCGCTGGCCGGTCGGGGCGGTCACCGAGTTCGTCCGCAACACCCCGCTGCTGGTGCAGCTCTTCTTCCTCTTCTACGTGCTGCCCGAGTGGGACATCACCTTCTCCGCGCTGACCACCGGGGTCATCGCGATCGGGCTGCACTACTCGACGTACACGATGCAGGTCTACCGGGCCGGTATCGAGGGCGTGCCCGCCGGCCAGTGGGAGGCGGCCACGGCGCTGAGCCTGCCCGTGCGGCGCACCTGGACGGCGGTGATCCTGCCGCAGGCGATCCGCCGTGTGCTGCCGGCGCTCGGCAACTACGTCATCTCGATGCTCAAGGACACCCCGCTGCTGATGACGATCACCGTGCTGGAGATGCTCGGGGAGGCGCGGCTGTACTCGCAGCAGCACTTCCGGTTCACCGAGCCGCTCACGGTCATCGGCGTGGCCTTCATCCTCATTTCCTACCCGGCTTCCCTGCTGCTGCGAGCCCTGGAGCGACGCCTTGTCCGCTGACCCGAACACCGGAACCGGTCCCCTGAAGGACCTCACCGACCCCAAGGTGGACGACCTCACCAACCCCAAGGTGGACGGCAGTGAGCTGATCCGCTTCGACCAGGTCACCAAGCGCTTCGGGGACAACACCGTCCTCGACCACCTCGACTTCCGCGTCGACTCCGGCAAGCACGTCACGCTGATCGGCCCGTCCGGTTCCGGCAAGACGACGATCCTGCGGCTGCTGATGACGCTGACCAGGCCGGACGAGGGCACGATCACCGTCGCCGGTGACCGGCTCTTCCCCGCCGACCGCAAGCAGGTCCGCGAGGTCCGCAAGAAGATCGGGATGGTCTTCCAGCACTTCAACCTGTTCCCGAACATGAGCGTGCTCAGGAACGTCACCGAGGCACCGGTGACCGTTCTCGGCATGTCCAGGGACGAGGCCGAGGAGCGGGCGCGGGAGCTGCTTGACCTGGTCGGTCTCGCGGACAAGTGCGACGAGCGGCCGGGCCGGCTGTCCGGCGGCCAGCAGCAGCGGGTGGCGATCGCCCGCGCGCTGGCGATGCGGCCGCGGGTGCTTCTGCTCGACGAGGTGACCTCCGCGCTCGACCCGGAGCTGGTCGCCGGGGTCCTCGACGTCCTGCGTGACATCGCCCGCACCACGGACATCACGATGCTCTGTGTGACCCACGAGATGAATTTCGCCCGGGACATCTCGGACCAGGTCCTCATGTTCGATTCCGGCCATGTCATCGAGTCCGGCCCGCCGGAGAAGATCTTCAGCGATCCGGAGCAGGAACGGACCCGGGAATTCCTCAGCGCCGTGCTGTGAGAGCGGGCGGGGAACGGGGGGGCCGACGGCGGGCGCGGCCGGTAAGGCGCCAGGTCGGACGTCCGGATCATGCCGAACCGGCCATGACCTCGGCATATGCCAGGCCGGTGCGCTCCCGCCGGGTGGGCGGGAGCGCGCCCCCGATCTCACCAACGGGCTCTCCCGGGAAGCTACTTGACGGTTATCGTGGAGTGAGCCCAGCCGTCCGGTCCGACGTCGCCTTCGTGCCGGGCCACCGAGCGCAGGGGGAACCGTGGCGCTGAAGCGCGAGCCGTCCGCGCCGTACCACTCGGCCCAGGACGCCCTGCGCGTCCTGGAGACGGTGGCGCGGCACAGCACCGGCGTCACCGGCGCCGAGCTGGCCCGCCAGTCCGGCCTCGGTGGTGACCGGCTGACCGCGCTGGTGCGGATGCTCCGCCGCGAGGGATACGTCGAGCAGATCACCGACGGGGCGTATGTGACCGGCAGCTCCCTCAGCCGGCTCGGTTCCGCCCAGAGCCACGACCAGGCCCCGCGCGAGAGGCTTCAGCGGACCCTCGACCGGCTCCGCGACACGGTGGGCGCCGCGGTCTACCTGAGCCGGTACATCGACGGCGAGGTACAGGTCACCCAGTACGCGGACAGCCCGCGGGCCCCCGCGGTCAACGAGTGGGTCGACTTCCGCTCCTCCGCGCACGCCAGCGCGGCCGGCAAGAGCCTGCTCGGCCAGCTCGACCACGCCGGCCGCCGCGACCACCTCGCCCGGCACCGGATGGCCCGCCTCACCTCGCGCACCATCACCAGCGAGCGGCTGCTGCTGTCCCGCCTGGACTCCCAGCCGGCCACCGTGCCGGTCCTCGACCTCCAGGAGTACGCGATCGGCACGGTCTGCGCGGCCGTCCCGGTCACCGCGGGCTCCTCCGTCGGCAGCCTCGCCCTCTCCCTGCCCGTCGAGCAGGCCCACCGGCTGCGCCACGCCGCGGACACGCTGAACCGCGGGGCGGCCCCGGTGCTGCTCTCCCTCACGATCTAGGCCCGTCACGATGTCGCGCGGGTGGTCGGAAGCACCCCTGAGGACCAGGTAGTATTTCTTTTGTCGCCGCCTGCGGAAGCGGGAGGCGAGAGTCATGCGCCGCTAGCTCAGTTGGTTAGAGCAGCTGACTCTTAATCAGCGGGTCCGGGGTTCGAGTCCCTGGCGGCGCACATCGGTGAAGGCCCCCCACACGTGTGGGGGGCCTTCACGCGTACCGGCGGGACCTACTCCGCCGTGACGAACTCCGTCAGCACCCGCGCCAGCAGCCCCGGGTCCCGCGCCCCGCACAGCTCGCGCGCCGAGTGCATCGACAGCCCGGCGACCCCCACGTCCACGGTCGCGACCCCGAGGCGGGCCGCGATGATCGGGCCGATCGACGTCCCGCACGGCATCGCGTTGTGCGAGACGAACCGCTGCCAGGGCACCCCGGCCCGCTCGCACGCCCCCGCGAACGCGGCGAACCCCGTGCCGTCGGTGGCGTACCGCTGGTTGGCGTTGACCTTGATCACCGGGCCGCCGTTGGGCAGCGGGTGGTGGCCCGGCTCGTGCCGCTCGGCGTAGTTGGGATGGACGGCGTGGGTCATGTCGCAGGAGACGCACAGCGCACCGGCGAGTGCCCGGCCCACGTCCTCGGGGCCACCACCACGGGCGGCCACGGACCGGGCGAGCACCCGCTCCAGCAGGGGGCTCTGGGCGCCCGACTCGGAGCCGCTGCCCACCTCCTCGTGGTCGAAGGCGGCGAGCACCGGTATGTGTGCGGGCGGCCGGTCCGCGCCCGCCGCGGCCACCAGGGCGGTGACTCCGGCGTGCACCGAGATCTGGTTGTCCAGGCGCGGTGCGACGATGAACTCCTCGTCCGCGCCCAGATAGCCGGGCGGCTGCGCGTCGTGGAGCATCAGGTCCCAGCCGAGGACGTCGGAGGCGTCGGCACCGGCTGCCCCGGCGACCCTGTCGAGCAGCGCGCCCGGCCGCGCCTCGCCCAGTCCCCACAGCGGAGCCATATGGCCCTGCGGGTCCAGGGCGAGCCCGTCGTTGACGGCCCGGTCCAGGTGGATGGCGAGCTGCGGCACCCGCAGCAGCGGCTCGTCCACGCAGACCAGCCGGGTCGAGCCGTCCCGCAGCGCCAGCCGCCCCGAGACGCCGAGATCACGGTCGAGCCAGGTGTTGAGCGGCACCCCGCCGTAGACCTCCACGGCGATCTGCCGCCAGCCCGCCGAGCCGGTGTCCGGGGTGGGCTTCACCCGCAGGTTCGGGGAGTCGGTGTGGGCGCCGACGATCCGGAACGGGGTGGCGGCGGGGGTGCCCGGCGGCACGTACCAGGCGAGCAGCGTTCCCGCGCGGACGACATACCGGCCGCCCTCGGCCGCCGCCGTCCAGTCGTCCCGCTCCCGCGTCTCCACGAAGCCCGCCTTCTCCAGGCGCTGTGCCGCGCTCGCCACCACGTGGTACGGCGAGGGGCTGGCCCGGACGAAAGCGAGCAGGTCGTCGCCGTGTCCGCGGTCGAGCGTGTCATGCGTGGGGGACATGAGTGCCTTTCGGATGCTGTCGGGGGTGGGTGGGGGCACCGCCAAACCCTCGGACCGGGCGCGCGGTCCGGCCCCGGGAGGGGCGTCTCTCCGACCGGTTCCGTTCGGAGAGACCCCGCCGGGCGCGGGCGTCGGATACGCGAACCCGTCGGTTCACGTGTCCCGGTATCCTCCCCGCCCGAACCGGCCGGAACTCCTCACCCCGGCATCCTTCCCGGCACTCCGGCGAAGCCCGAACCGCCCCAACTGGCCCTGCGGGCAAGCGAATACGGCGACGGCGCACCGGTTCCCGTCCCCGGCGCGGGCGATTCCCGCTCCCCCCGGGAGGCGCCGCCGCGCACCGCGCGACCGGCGCGACCGGCGCGACCGACTCGACCGGCGTGACCGACTCGACCCGCTCAGTACGGGATCTCCACCCGCAGCACGGTGGGACCGCCGGGCGGGCCGGCGACGGACAGGGTCCCGCCGAGGACGGCGAGGCGGTCGGAGAGTGCGGTGAGGTGGGTGGTGTGGGTGGGGCGAGTGGTGTGGGTGCGGTGAGTGGAATGGGTGAGGCCGGTGGTTCCCGTGAGGTCGGTGGTGCCGGTGAGTCCGGAAGCGGGGCTCCCGGTGCGGGGCCGCATGACGCCGGACGGTAGGGCGCCGGGCGTTACAGCGCCGGGCGATACGGCGTCAGGCGTTACAGCGCCGGGCGATACGGCGTCAGGCGTTACGGCGTCAGGCGTTACGGCGCCGGAACGGCCATCGCCCCCGGAGCAGTCCTCTCCCCCGAGACGGCCCTCACCCCCGAAGCGGCCCTCGCCCCCAAGACCGCCCTCACCCCCAACACGCCCCTCGCCGCACACCTCGATCCACAAGTACCGCCCGTGCCCGCCCCCCGCCGTGCAACCGGCGCTGATCCGGGCCCGGCCGGTGCCCTCGCGTCGTGCCAGGTCCGTGAGCGCCTCGCGCACGGCGAAGTACGCGGCGGACTCGACGGCCTCGGTGAACCGGGGCAGTTCGACGTCCACCTCGGCGGAGAGGGGGGAGCGGTCCGCCGCGTCGGCGATGGCGTCCCCGAGCCCCTGCTCCACGAGCACCCGGGGATGGATACGGTGCAGCAACTCCCCTATTTCTTCGTGGGCTTGGTCGGCCTCGCGCTGGGCCTGGGCGAGGGAGTCGGCGAGTTCGGGCGGGGCGTCGCGGCGGGCGAGGCCGAGCCGCAGGCTCAGCGCGAGCAGCCGTCGCCGGGGTCCGTCACGCAGTTCCCGCTCGATGCCCCGCTGTTCGGCCTCGAAGGCGGCCAGCAGCCGGGCCCGGGACTCCGTCACCTCCGCGAGCCGCCCCTCGGTCTCGCGCGGCGCGAGGAGCTGCCGGGCGAGGGCGGCGCGGGCCCGGGTGTAGAGGCCGAGCGGCCACAGCAGGACGAGGAGCAGGAGAAGTCCGCCGACGGCGATCACGGAGGCCTGCGGATAGCCGTGCACGAGCCAGAGACCGCTGACACGGGTCCCGTCACCGGCGCGGGCGAACTGGACCGGCGCCGCGATCAGGGCGCCGGGAAAGGCGAAGGTCCCGGTCAGGACCAGCAGGTCCAGCGGCCAGAGCAGGAACGCGAGCAGCACGGCGTACGCCAGTTCGCGCCAGGTGGCCTGCTCGGTGAGGCGGAGCCGGGCCCAGGGGGCGAGTCCCGGTTCGGCGGGGGCGCGGTGCGGGCCGGGGTGGGGCCGGGCGGGTGTGTCGCGGCGGCCGGGGTCGGGTGCGGCGGGCGCGTCGAGCGGGCGCAGCCGGCGGCGTTCGAGCGCGCCGACGGGGATGCCCGCCAGGGCGAGCAGCCCGAGCAGCGGCAGTCCGACGAGGACGGGGGTGAGCGCGGCGCCCAGGGTGCCGAGAATCAGCAGGCCGACCGCCAGCGGGGCGCCGACCAGCACTCCGCCGACGAGATATCCCGTGTACGCGACCGGACGGATCATGCCGAACACCGTATGCGGGTGCGGCAGTTGGAAACCAACCGGCCCGCCGCGCATCCGGAATCCTCCCGGCCGCCGGTACGGAATCCACCGGCCGCCGCTCCCGGAACAGGCCGAGCGCCACCGCCCCCGGGACGGCCAACCCGCGCTCACCCAGCGCGAGATCTACGTCCGCGCCGCCCCGTCCGGCGCCAACTCCCCTTCGCCGTCCGGGCGTCGGTGGCCGTCGAGGAGTTCCTCGCGGCCGTGTTCCCGGTACCGCGCGACGAGCGCGTCGGTGTCCGGTGCCGTCAGGGGCCGGTACATGTCCTCGCCCGGGGGCCGCCACCAGAGGGGGCCGGGGCAGCGGAAGCCCTCGCGGCGCAGGCCCACCCGGTGGATCTTGTTGGTGGCGGTGACCGGCATCCGTGCCAGGACGCGCAGGAAGCGCGGCGCCATCTTGGTGCCCAGGTCGGGCTGGGCCTCCAGGAACGCCGCGAAGCCCGCCGGGTCGAAAGAGGCCCCGTCCTTCAGGGCGAGGGCCGCCATGACCTGGTCGCCGGCGACCGGATCGGGCACGGCGTACACCGCGACGGCCGCCGCGGCCCCGTAGCGGGCGAGGATGTTCTCGATCATCGCGGCGGCGAGGTTCTCGCTGTCGACGCGGAGCCGGTCGTCGGCGCGTCCGGCGAAGTAGAGGTAGCCGTCCGTGTCGCGGTAGAAGAGGTCGCCCGTCCAGTACCAGTCCCGGCCGGTGCCGGCGGCGCCCGGCAGGGGGCCGGGTCCCCGGCGCCGGTCGGCCTCGGCGCCGGGGTTGCGCCAGTACCCCTCGAAGGGGCCGCCGCCCCGGTTGACCAACTCCCCTATCGCCTCGGCCCCGTTGAGCAGGCGGCCGTCCGGGGTGAAGCGGGCCGGCGGGCAGGCGCGCCGGGTCCGCGGGTCGATCACCGCGAGGTCGTCGCCGGGCGCCGCCCGTCCGATGGCCCCGGCGGGAGTGCCGGGCGTGCGCTGGATCGCGGCGCCGCCCTCCGAGGAGCCGTATCCCTCTACCAGCCGGACCCCGAAGCGTCTCTCGAAGGCCGCCGCGTCGACCGCTCCGGCCTCGGTGCCGAACCCCACGCGCAGCGGGTTGTCCCGGTCGTCCGGGCGGGCGGGGGTGGCCAGCAGGTACTGCACCGCGCGGCCCACGTAGGTGAAGTAGGTGGCGCCGCTCGCGCGGACGTCGGGGAGGAACCCGGAGGCGGAGAAGCGGCGGCGCAGCGCGATCCGCGCACCGGCGGCGAGCGCGGGCGCCCAGTCGGCGATCACCGCGTTGCCGTGGAACATCGGCATGCAGATGTAGTGGGTGTCGTCCGGGCGGACCCCGAAGTGGCCGGCGAGCGAGCGACCGGCCGCCGCGATCCTGCCCTGGGTGCGGATCGCGGCCTTGGGCGCGCCGGTCGACCCGGAGGTGAAGAGCAGCAGGAACCGGCTGCCGGGGCGGGCCGCGGAGGCGTCGGGGCGCGTTCCCCCGTACGGGGCGAGAAGGCGGGCGTAGGCGTCCTCGTCGGTCACCAGGACGCGTACGCCGGGGAGTTGGAGTCCTTCGAGGAGCGGGAGGTGGGCCCGCTCGGTGACCAGGACCGGGCACTCGGTGTGCAGGATGTCGCGGGCCAGTTCGGGGCCGCGCCGGGTCGGGTTGATCCCGGCGACGGCGGCTCCGCCGAGGGCCGCCGCGCCGAGCCACAGGGCGTACTCGGGGGTGTTGTCGAGCAGTACCCCGACGTGCGGTTCGGCGCCGGGCGGCAGGAGGTCGGCGAGCAGCGCGGCCCGCCGCGCCGCGCCCGCCGCGACCTGGTGATGACTGACGGTCCGTCCCTCGAACCACAGCCCGGGACGGTGGTCGCCCCACCGCTCCGCGACGAGTTCCCCGACCGTACGCCCGCTGGACTCCATGGGTGCGTACGGTAATTGACGGACCGTCAGATGTGGAGTGCGCTGCGACGTCCGGATGCGAAGGGGCCGCCGATCAGATGTGGAGGGCCGCGCGCGCCCCGTCCGTGACGCCCGGCAGACCGCCGAAGAACTCGTCCCCCGCGAACTCCTGGTGGTAGGTGACCATGAAGCCGACGCAGAAGGCGACGATCAGGCCGCAGAAGGCCAGTACGGCGACCGTGCCCGCCGTGGCCTTGACCGGGCTCGGCGCGTGGGCGGTGGCCTTCTCGGGGCGGTCGGCGCTGTAGTGCACGGTGACGATGTCGCCCTCGACGACGGTCGGCTTGCCGTTCGTCTCCTCGAAGCGGACGGCACGGCCCTCGCGCGTCGTGAACTCGTAGACGTGGTGCAGGGTCGTGGTGACCCCCGAGTCGCCGGTGCCGCCGTCGGTCGTGGTGTAGGAGCGCAGACAGCGGGCCTCGGCGGTCAGTCCGCTGCGCCAGGCGCTGCGCAGTTCCAGCGAGCGGCGCACCGCCTTGCCCGCGACGAGCAGCACCATAGCGATGATCAGGGCTGGCACGGCATAGAAGAACACGTTCATCACGGACCCCCGGTGGTCGGACACTGCTTCCCCGCATGCCACCGCGATCGGGGCGGCATGCGGGGAACTTACCCGCGCCGGGGGTGTCCGCGCCTCAAGGGAGGCTCAGAAACCGGGCGGCCTCAGAACGTGACGTCCGCGCAGGAGTAGAACGCGTTCGCCGTGTCCGCGACCGTCCACACGCCGAGGATGATGTGGTGTCCGCTCTTGCCGCTCGGCAGGGTGCCGGTGTGCGAGAGCGTGGACGGGGGGCGCTGTCCGTTGTAGGGGACCGTCAGGAACGGGGTGGTCTCCAGATCCGCGCGGGTCAGCGCGTGGTTCTGGTTCCAGCCGGTCTTGGTGATGAAGTACTTGAAGTCGGTCGTCGCGTGCATGGCCGTGAACTGCCAGCGGAAGCTGTAGCTCTGGCCCGCGGTGACCTTGGTCGTCGGCCAGGCCGTGCCCGCGGGGGTCTTGGGCTGGTCGAGCTGGCTGAAGTTGGTGTGGCCCGCGGAGCAGATCTGCCCGTCGGCCGGACCCGCCGCCGGGAAGCCCTTGAGCCCCTCGACGCTCTGCGGCTCCCACTGGATGTCACCGCAGTTGGCGACGGAGCCGCCGCTGGCACACATCTTCTGCCGGCTGAGGGGCTGGTCGGTGTAGCCGTGGGCGCTGGCCCCGCCGGTGGAGAGCACGAACGTGCCCGCCGTGGCGAGGCCGAGGGCCGCCGCGTACATCTTCGTCTTGTGGCTGGTGAGGGACTTGTGCGTCCGTTTGCGCATGCTGCCGCTCCTGGAGGACGTGGGGGATGTTCCCGTGAGCCGTGCGCGCGGTGCTCAGGTCTAGACCAAGTCCCAGATTATTGCGGGTAGTTGAACATGTCCATACCAATCGCGGAGCTGTCCCGAGCGGCCCGGCCGGTACCGGCGCCCGCACCCCTCCCCGAGCCCGGCCGTGAACCCGGTTGGGCGCCCCGGCCGTGAACCCGGTTGGGCGCCCGGTCGCGAGCCCCGTTGGGCGCTCCGGCCGTGAACCCGGGGTTACGAGGACACCTCCCCGCGGCCCGTGCAGAACGCCACCGTGAGGTCCTTCACGAGCGCCTTGCGTTCGTAGTCGTCCAGTTCGACCAGCCCCCGCATGGTCAGCCGGGTCACCGTGTCCTCCACCGAGTCGACGACCGAGCCGAGCACGCTGTCCCGGTGCTGCGCGTCCAGCGCCGCGATCCGGCGCCGCTGCATCACGGCGGCGATCTCCGGCGCGTACTCGATCCGGGTCGGCTGGGCGGAGAAGACCTCCAGGCCGACCGGCGCGGTGTCCGCGGCCACCATCCGGGTGAGCGCCTCGCCGACCGCGTCCGTGTTGCGCAGGGTCAGGTCCTTGACCACGGCCGGGGGCAGTTCGGCCGGCTGCTGCGAGAGCACCCGGGACAGCGCCGCCTCCACGCACTCGCGCAGATACGTCTGGTGGTCGTCCACCCCGAGCGTGGCCCGCGCGGTGTCCCTGACCCGCCACACGACGAGCACCACCACCCGCAGCGCGACGCCGTTCGCGTCGACCACGGACATCGGCTCGCTGCGCCAGTGCCGCAGCCGGACGTCGACCCGGCGGCGCAGCACCAGCGGGTTGACCCACATCAGGCCGGTGCGCCGGACCGTGCCGCGGTAGCGGCCGAACAGGCCGAGCACCCAGGCCCGGCCGGTCCTGCCGCGGGCGAGGCCGCCGAACCCGAAGAGGCCGAGGGCGCCCGCCCCCGCGTACGCCGCCCAGCGGGCGGGGCCGAGACCGGCGTCCGCGGCCTGGGACAGGTGCAGGGCGTCGAGGAGTGCGGGCGGCAGGACGCCGGCCCACCAGGAGGTGACCGCGCAGCCGGCCACCCCGCAGGCCCCGGCGAGCACACCGGCCAGGCCCGGGAGCACCCGGGCGGGCCGCTCCACGAGGTCGGGGTCGGCCTCCGGGACCGGGCGCGGGGGCCTGCCCATCGCGGGCCGCCGCACCCTCGGCTGTTCCCCGGTGCCGCGCCGCCGGCCCACGACGGCGGGGGCGAGCGGCACCGACACCGGGTCGGGGTCGTCGCGGAAGAGCAGGTGGACGGGGATCTCGGTGGTCGCCTCGTTCTGGATGAGCCGCACGGACCGGGGTCCGCCGCCGTCGGCGGAGCCGCCTGGTCCGCCGGCCGGTGCGGCGGACACCGCCGGTACGGCGGCGGGTGCGGCCGGTACGGCGGGTGCGGCCGGTGCGCCGAGTGCGGTGGTGCCGCCTGGCGCCGTGGATACGGCGGGGCCGCCCGGTACCGCGCCCCGGGCCCCGGACGGGACCGGCCTTTCGGGCTCCGGCGTGTGGTCCGGGACGTGGTCCGGGGTGTGCTCCGGCGTGTGTGACGTCGTCGTGGTCATAGCTGCCTCCATGCCTCCGCGCCTGGAAGTGTGTTCACGAGCCGTGGGAAACCCGGCCGGGGATTCGATGAGGAACCCGGCCGGGGATTCGATGAGGAACCCGGCCGGGGATTCGATGAGGAACCCGGCCGGATCGGGATGAGGGGGTCCGGCCGGCTCAGGAGAAGAGCCGGCGCCAGGTCTCCGGGCCGGGGTAGCCGTCCGCCGCGCCGCCGCGCCAGCCCTGGGCCCGCTGGAACGCCTCGACGTTGCGCCGGTCCGCCTCGCCCCAGCGCGGCCCGGGCCCCGTCGTGTAGTGCGCGCCGAAGCCCTTCTTGACCAGCTGCTTTCCGAGCTGCGTGACATAGGCGTTGTTCGCGCCGGGCCGGAACATCGCGCGTCCGGGAAAGGCGGGCACCGGCTGCGAGGCACCCGTACCCGAGCCCGCCCCCGTACCCGCTCCCGCACCCGAGCCCGAGCCGGCACCCGTGCCCGTGCCCGTCCCCGGCGGTCCGGAGCTGCCCGCCACCGCCGGGATGTCCTTGCCCTTCTTGCCGGTCAGATAGGCCCAGGTGGTCGGCCCCGGCAGGCCGTCCGCGTCCGCGCCGGTCCAGCCCTGGGCCTTCTGGAACGCCTGGGTGGCCCGCTGGTCCGCGCTCGTCCAGCGCGGGCCGGGACCGGTGGTGTAGAAGCGGCGACCGCCCCGCTCGACCAGCAGCTCCCCGAGCCGGGTGACATAGGCGTTGCTCGCGCCGGGCCCGAAGTACGCGGCCCCCGGGAAGGCGGTCGCCGTGCCGGGGGCGGTCGGGGTGGACGGCTCCGCGCCGCCCGCGCCCTCGGCCAGCCCCTTGTAGCGGTAGGGCACGTAGCGGTCCGAGTTCGACCAGTACGCGTACGGGGTGGACTGCTTCCGGGCGCGCGGCGGGGTCTGCTCGTAGGCGGCGTAGTAGGTGTGGGTGTAGTCGGTCCAGCCGGCGAAGATGACGACGTGCGAGCCCTTCTGCGGGTTGGCCGGGTTGTGGAAGAGGAGCATGTCGCCGGGCTGGAGCTGGTCCTTGGTGATCCGGACGCCGAACCCGTCGAGGCTGCCGGTCCACTCGTTGCCGGGCAGCCCCCAGGCCATCGAGACGAACCCGGAGCAGTCCTGCCGGTAACCGTCCTTCCAGTAGGCGCTCATGCTGTACGGCACGCCCGCGTCGATCCAGCTCTTGGCCCGGTTGATGATCTCGGCCCGGGTGGTGGCGGGCGTCTTGAGGGCGGTGCCGGACTGGGCCGTGGCCGCCGGTTTCCCGGCGGGACCGTGCAGCGGCGCCTTGGTGCCCTGCGGGGTGTCGGGCTCGTCGTCGTTCGCCGGAGCGCCCGGCCGGGCGGGCCCGTGCGCGGCGGCGAGGGCCGGCACCGACTGGCCGGCGGCGAGGAGGGTGCCCGCCGTGGCGGCCAGCGCGAGAGCCATGGGGGTCCGCCCGGCGCGGGCGCGGCCGAGCAGGTGGGAGAGGGTCGCCGGGTGGCCCACGGGGCCCGCCGCCCGGAACCCTGGGGGCAGGACGCGCCGCCAGTGAACGCATCCGGGGCAGTCACAGTCGCTCACGGGATCGAGTTCCTCGAATACCGGAGTCTCCATGCGCTGCCCCTCACACTCCAGATGGAAATGTCCGCATTTCTGCACAATCGTCAGTTTCTCAACTGTCGTCCGGTGTCGCATGTTGACGGTCCGAATGATGTACGGGACCCCTCCCACCTGCTGCGGAGCGGCGGCCCGCGGTCGGGAGCACCCCCTCGGGTCGGGTAGAGTTCTCGCGTCAGCAGGCGCCGCTAGCTCAGTTGGTTAGAGCAGCTGACTCTTAATCAGCGGGTCCGGGGTTCGAGTCCCTGGCGGCGCACCGACCGAAGGGCCCCTCGCCATCGCGAGGGGCCCTTCGTCATGCCCGCCCCCCTCACGGGTGACCCACATCCGCCCCATCTTCGTACACGCGTCCCAATTAGCGCGTATGACCGGTTAACACCGCGTTTCGCATCTTGCGATCATGACGGCGAACGTAGAACCCTGGGCCCTCAAGCGGCTGTCGATTGACGTCGGTTGAGAGGAATGGGGGGCTTGGCCGGTTGCGGCGTGGGGGGGTTGGGGGCCCCGTTCACGGCCGACGCCGAGGGGGGCGTCGCGCAACCGGAACGCCGGGGATTTCTGTCCATATCGTGTGAATGATGTGACGGTCCCGGCCTGCCAGTGACACGTCCGCAAGGGTCGGAGGGGACCCGGAGGACGAAGTGAAACGACGAACACGTGCCGCACGGCGCGTGTTGGGGGGATGACTCATGACGTCGACGCCGACGGGCGCCCGAAAGGATGCCGACCCGTCCGAGACGACCCAGCTCCGTATGCCGTCCCACCGGACCGGCAGCATGCGGCGGATCAAGAACACACTGCCGAGATACGACTACGAGCACTACAGCCGGCTCGCGGGCCCGCTCACCCAGCCCGACCCGGACAAGCCCTACCGGGTGCGGTACCGCTCCCTGCTCTCGCAGGAACCGCACCGTCTGCGGGCCGCGCTCATGCTGGGCGCCGCCCCGCTGCTGTCGCTGGTCCTGCTCGGCTGGCTGCTGAGGCCCGAGCACTGGACCGAACGGGACTATCCCGCCTACGACTTCCTGCCGGCCCTCGACATCGTGATGCTGGTCTCGATCGGCCTGATCGAGTTCTTCCGCTGCATGAACGTGCTGTCCAACGCGCACGCCACCCTGGTCGCCCGCGACCCGATCCCGGTGGTGCCCGAGACCGGCACCAGAGTCGCCTTCCTCACCTCGTTCGTGCCCGGCAAGGAGCCGCTCGCCATGGTGACGAAGACCCTGGAGGCCGCCGTCAGGCTGCGCCACCGGGGCCTTCTGCACATCTGGCTCCTCGACGAGGGCGACGACCCGGAGGTGAAGGAGGTCTGCGCGCGCCTGGGCGTGCACCACTTCACCCGCAAGGGCGTCGAGAAGTGGAACCAGCCCAAGGGCGCCCACCGCGCGAAGACCAAGCACGGCAACTACAACGCCTGGCTGGAGGCGCACGGCGACGCGTACGACTACTTCGCCTCGGTCGACACCGACCATGTGCCGCTGCCCAACTACCTGGAGCGGATGCTCGGCTTCTTCCGCGACCCGAACGTCGGCTTCGTCATCGGCCCCCAGGTGTACGGCAACTACGACAACCCCATCACCAAGGCCGCCGAGTCCCAGCAGTTCCTCTTCCACGCCCTCATCCAGCGGGCCGGGAACTTCTACGGCTCCCCCATGTTCGTGGGCACCTCCAACGCCGTACGCATCAAGGCGCTGAAGCAGATCGGCGGGCTGTACGACTCGATCACCGAGGACATGGCGACCGGGTTCGAGATGCACCGCGCCAAGAACCCGGCGACGGGCCGCCGCTGGAAGTCGGTGTACACCCCGGACGTGCTGGCCGTCGGTGAGGGGCCGGGCGCCTGGACGGACTTCTTCACCCAGCAGCTGCGCTGGTCGCGCGGCACCTACGAGACGATCCTCAAGCAGTACTGGAAGGGCTTCGCCAGCATGCCTGCGGGCAAGCTCTTCAACTACACGATGATGATCATCTTCTACCCGATGTCCGCGCTCAACTGGATCCTCGCGGCGCTGAGTTGCGCCCTGTTCCTCGGCCTGGGCGCCTCCGGCGTGAACATCGACCCGACCGTGTGGCTGATGCTCTACGGCAACGCCTCGGCGCTCCAGATCGGCCTGTACGTCTGGAACCGCCGGCACAACGTCTCGCCGCACGAGCCGGAGGGGTCCGGCGGTGTCGCCGGCATGGCGATGTCCGCGCTGTCCGCGCCGATCTACGCGCGGTCGCTGCTGGACACCGTGCTGCGCCGCAAGAGCCGGTTCGTGGTGACCCCCAAGGGCGATTCGGCCAGCCCCGACACCCTGTTCGGGACCTTCCGGATCCACCTCTTCTTCATCCTGGTCTTCGCCGGCTCGATCACCGCCGGCTTCGTGTTCGGGCACTCCCACCCGGCGATGATCACGTGGGGGGCCTTCGCCCTGCTGATCACCGCCTCGCCGATCCTCGCCTGGCAGTGGAGCCTGCGCCAGGAGCGGCGCAGGCCCTCGGCGGCGGCACCCGAGGACGTCCCGGCGCAGCGGCAGGTCCCGGCCCCGCAACGAGAGCGGCACACCCCGCACGCGCCGCAGCCCAGGCCCAGTTGGGCCGCGACCAGCGGCGGCGACCAGACCATGCAGATCGCCCTTGGGGGACGTAAGAAATGAAGGACGGCGCCCGTCGCCGCCGTGCCCGCCGCCTCGGGATAACCGGGGTGGTGGTGCTCGCGCTGGCCGGCATGAACGGGCCCTGGCTGTACCGCTTCGGGACGGACAGGTACCACCAGTACACGATCAACAAACCGGAGTACAAAGCCGACAACGGCCACTGGGACATCGTCAACTTCCCGGCGCGGTACCGGCTCAACACGATCCACGCGGCCCTGCTGCACACCGGCAGAATTCTCTTGATCGCCGGTTCCGGGAACAACCAGCAGAACTTCGACGCGAAGAAGTTCGACACCCGGATCTGGGACCCGGTCAAGGGCACGATCAAGAAGATCCCGACCCCCGCCGACCTCTTCTGCACCGGACACACCCAGCTCGCCAACGGCAATCTGCTGATCGCGGGCGGCACCAAGCGGTACGAGACGCTGAAGGGCGACGTCACCAAGGCGGGCGGCCTGATGGTCGTCCACAACGAGAACCCGGACAAGCCGATCACCCTCCCCGCGGGCAGCGTGTTCACCGGCAAGGAGAACGGCAAGACGTTCGTCTCCAAGGACCCGGTGCTCGTCCCGCGCGCCACCAAGGTCTTCGACAAGAAGACCGGCGCGTTCCTGCGCAACGACCCGGGGCTCGGCCGTATCTACGTCGAGGCGCAGAAGAGCGGCCAGAAGTACGAGACGGGCACCCAGGACAACTACCGGGTCCACGGCCTGAGCGGCTCCGACGCCCGCAACACCTACGGGATCGCCCAGAAACTCGCCCTGGACAAGAAGGACTTCCAGGGCATCCGGGACGCCTACGAGTTCGATCCGGTCGCCGAGCGGTACATCAAGGTCGACCCGATGAACGAGGCCCGCTGGTACCCGACGCTGACCACGCTCGGCGACGGCAAGGTGCTCAGCCTGTCCGGCCTGGACGAGATCGGCCAGCTCGTCCCCGGCAAGAACGAGGTCTTCGACCCGAAGACCAGGAAGTGGACGTACACCAAGGGCGTCCGGCAGTTCCCGACCTACCCGGCGATCTCCCTGATGCAGAACGGCAAGCTGTTCTACTCGGGCTCGAACGCCGGTTACGGTCCCGCCGACGTGGGCCGCGACCCCGGCGTCTGGGACCTGGCGGGCAACACCTTCACCAAGGTCCCGGGTCTGAGCGACCCGAACATGATGGAGACGTCCGGCACGGTGCTGCTGCCGCCCGCGCAGGACGAGAAGTACCTGGTGATCGGCGGCGGCGGGGTCGGCGAGTCCCGGCTGTCCAGCAAGAAGACCCGGCTGGTCGACCTGCTGGACCCGAAGCCGAAGTTCGTGGACGGGCCCGAGCTGGAGAAGGGCACCCGCTATCCGCAGTCCTCGATCCTGCCCGACGACACGGTGCTGGTGTCCGGCGGCTCCGAGGACTACCGGGGGCGCGGCGACTCCGACATCCTCCAGGCGCGGATCTACGACCCGAGGTCCAACCGCTTCGACCGGGTGGCCGACCCGCTGGTGGGCCGCAACTACCACTCGGGGTCGATCCTGCTGCCCGACGGCCGCGTGATGTTCTTCGGCTCCAACTCGCTCTACGCGGACAAGGCCAACACCAAACCGGCCACGTTCGAGCAGCGCATCGAGATCTACACGCCGCCCTATCTGTACCGGGACGCGCGGCCGTCGCTGTCCGGGGGGCCGAAGACGATTCCCCGGGGCGGCTCGGCGACGTTCACCTCGGCGCACGCCTCGTCCGTCAAGACGGCGCGGCTGATCCGGCCGAGCGCGTCCACCCATGTCACCGACGTCGACCAGCGGTCCATCGCCCTGGACTTCACCAGGACGAGGACGGGGATCTCGGTGACCGTGCCGAAGAACCGGAACCTCGTGGAGTCCGGCTGGTACATGCTGTTCGTGACGGACGACCAGGGCACGCCGAGCAAGGCCCAGTGGGTCAAGGTTCCCTGAAAGCAGGCGAGTTGATGAAGAGGGCGCCCCTCGCTCCGGCGGAGGGCGCCCTCTTGGGGTGTCGGCGGATGGGGTGATACGGAACCGAGGGCCGGCGCTACAGGGACCGCGCGGCGGCCGGTGACGTCACCTGGACGCCTTGGCGAGCTTCAGCGCGTACTCCGCCCACCACTCGCCCGCCTTCGGGCCGCCCTTGCAGGTGCCGTCCGACTCGCCGGGCCGCTTGACCCACAGATAGGCGTCGACGAGGGGGTCCGCCGTGTTCGTGGTCGGGTTCTCGCCGAGCGCGCGGCCCGGCGGGTTGCACCAGTTCTCCTCGGGCTTGCCGCCCGTGTAGGGGCCGTTGCCGTTGCGGCTGGTGTCGATGACGAAGTGCTTGTCCCCCACCTTCGCCGCGAGCCGCTTGCCGTACGCGATGGAGTCCTCGGTCGAGTAGAAGTTGGAGACGTTGACCGCGAAGCCGTCGGCCCGGTCGATCCCGGCGGCGCGCAGCGGCTCGAAGATCTGGTCGGGGTGGCCCCATCCGGCGTTGCCCGCGTCCAGGTACACCTTCGTGTTCTTCAGCGAGGTGAGCCGGGTGACGGCGCCCTTCAGCAGGTCGTAGCGCTCCTCGCGGAACTCCGGCGGGGTGCACTGGTTGACCAGGTGCAAGATGGCGTCCGGTTCGAGGATCACCGTGGCGGGGCGGTCGCCGATGCCCTGGGCGACGCCGTCGATCCAGGCGCGGTAGGCGTTGCCGTCGGCGGCGCCGCCCTGCGAGAACTGGCCGCAGTCGCGGTGCGGGATGTTGTAGAGGACGAGGATCGCGGCCCGGTCGGCCTTCTCGGCGGCCTCGGTGTAGCCGCGCGCCTCTTGCTCGGGGTTCTCCGGGCCGATCCACTCGCCGGTCGGCTGTCCCGCTATCTTGCGGATCTGCCGGGCGTCGTCGTCGCGGCCGGCCTTGGCGTAGGCGGCGACCTGGCGCACCGCGTTGCCGTCCGGGTTGACCCAGAACGGGTCCGCGTTCTTGGGCTGTTGTGTGACCGGGGCCCCCGAGTCGTCGTCCTTGCCGCCGCCCCCGGAGGAGCACCCCGCGAGCAGCAGTGCCGCCCCCAGCACCGCCGTGGACGCCCGTGCCCCGGCACCCTTTTTGCCGTACATCCAACTCCCCCTCGGGTGCACCGTCCTAAGAGTCAATCGTGACATACCCACCGCTTCCCCCGTGGGGTCTCGGCCCCTTGGCCGGGAGCTGTTACAGCCCCGGCGCGACCGCGTCCGGACCGGGCACGGAGACCCCATCGGGCCGCTTTCCGGGGCGAGTTGACTTTCGGACACCCTCTAGGAGGTTTCGCCCGTTCCGTCTAGGGTGGCCCCCAGCGGCCCCAGCCCCCGGCCGGCAGTGTCCCCGCCCGGCCGCCTGGCCGGCGTGCGGGATCCAGACCTCCCGCGTCGGTGCCGGGTCACTCCCGCGATCCGTGCGCGCGCGGTCGAGGACCAGTCCGGCCGGCGGCTTCTCTGGGGGAGCGGGCCGCCGGCCGGACTGCGGCGACGGTGGCGGTCGCCAGTCACCCGTCACCCGTCACCCGTCACCCGTCACCCGTCACCCGTCACCCGTCACCCGTCACCCGTCACCCGTCACCCGTCACCCGTCACCCGTCACCAGGGGGACCCTGCCCGGCGAGTCACCAGGGGACCCTGCCCGGCGAGCGACCCCGGCGCCGGTTCACACGCTGCGGCCGGTGAGGTACGCCGACACCACCACGTTCGCCGTGTAGCTCCCGGTCGCCTTGTCGAAGGTGCCGCCGCAGGTGACCAGGCGCAGTTCGGCGCGCCCCGGCCGGCGTGTCCCGTAGGCCTGCCGGGCGTCGAAGTGGTCGCGCGGGAGCACCTGGACGTCGTCCACGGTGAACTCGGCGACCGTCCCGTCGTCGCGGACCACCCGGACGGTGTCGCCGGGCTTGACGGAGCTGAGCTTGTAGAAGACGGCGGGCCGGGTGTCGGTGTCGACGTGGCCGACCATCAGCGCGGTCCCCACGGCGCCCGGCTCCACACCGGCCGCGTACCAGGCGACGACGCCCGGCTGGTCGTAGGGCGGCGGGTCGATGGCGCCCGCCCGGTCGAGGCCGCGGGCCACGACCGGGGCCTGCACGCCCATGGCGGGGATGTCGACGCGCTGCGGGCGGGCGTTGCCGAGGGGTTTGACGGCGTGCGGCAGCCGTACCTCGGGGGGCCGCCCGACGGCCGCGATGTCCCCGGTGGTGGGCGCGGACAGGCCGAGCCGCAGCTCCGTCACATCGCTCCCCCACAGCCACAGGCCGAGCAGCAGCACCAGCCAGGCGATCCCGGTCAGCAGCCGGCCGGGGCCGGCGGAACGTTCGCGTTCGGCCATGTCAGTCGCGGCTCTCCTGGCCTCGCCGGGCGCTGCGCAGCGCGACGGCGACCGCGGCGACGGCCGCGAGGACCAGGCCGGTCACGGCCTGCCGGGTGCCGGGGCCGGCCTCGCGGGCGTCCACGGAGCCGAAGTGGGCGGTGGCGCCGCCGCCGGCGTGCACGGGCGCGACGGGTGAGGCGGGCGCGGTCACGGAGGGCGCGGCGGCCGGGGCGGCGACGGTGACCGTGCCCTTGACCCGGTCGGCGCGTCCGTCGCAGGAGACCTCGACGGGGTAGCTGCCGGGGCGCAGGGCGGTGCGGACGCGGGTCTCGCCGACCAGGCCGCCGCCGCCCCCGCCGGTCAGCCGGGCGTCCGAGACGAACGCGTCCGAGACGGCGGTGCCGGTCCGGCCCGCGCAGCCCATCGCCCGCAGCCGGATGTCACTGCCGAAGGCGGGGCCGGCGGGTGTCACCAGGACCCCGGCCGGTCCGGCGTCGGCCGCGTGGGCGACGGGCGTGAACGCGGCCGCGGCCACGGCCCCCGCACAGAGAGTGAGTCGCACTGAACGCATCGTGAAACCTCCAGACACCTGGAGAGTCCCCCGGGCGGGGGTGGCCCGCATCTTCTGCGGCCCGCCGTTGCTCCGTACGGGTGTGCCCGGCGCGTTCCGGGTTTGGGACCGGCCGGGACGGGTCCGGCCGGGGTCCGCTCCGGGGCCGTACGGCCTGGCGGAGGTGCGCCCGGGGGCGCGGCCCGGCGGGTCAGACGCGTTCGACGAGGTCCGCGATGGAGTCCACGACCTGGGACGGGCGGTAGGGGTACCGCTCGATCTCGTCGGGCGTGGTCAGCCCGGTCAGCACGAGGAAGGTCTGCATCCCGGCCTCCAGCCCGGCCAGTACGTCGGTGTCCATGCGGTCGCCGATCATCGCGCTGGTCTCGGAGTGCGCGCCGATGGCGTTCAGCCCGGTCCGCATCATCAGCGGGTTCGGCTTGCCGGCGAAGTAGGGCTGCTTGCCGGTGGCCTTGGTGATCAGCGCGGCGACGGCGCCGGTGGCGGGCAGCGGGCCCTCGGTGGAGGGGCCGGTCTCGTCCGGGTTGGTGGCGATGAACCGGGCGCCGCCCTTGATCAGCCGGACCGCCTTCGTCATGGCCTCGAAGGAGTAGGTACGGGTCTCGCCGAGGACCACGTAGTCGGGCTCGTGGTCGGTGAGCACGTAGCCGATGTCGTGCAGCGCGGTGGTCAGTCCGGCCTCGCCGATGACGTACGCGGTGCCGCCGGGCCGCTGGTCGTCGAGGAACTTGGCGGTGGCCAGCGCCGAGGTCCAGATGTTCTCGACCGGCACGTCCAGGCCCATCCGCCGCAGCCTCGCGTGCAGGTCACGGGCGGTGTAGATGGAGTTGTTCGTCAGAACCAGGAAGGGCTTGCCGGACTCCCTCAGCTTCTTGACGAAGGAGTCGGCGCCGGGGATCGGCACGCCCTCGTGGATCAGTACGCCGTCCATGTCGGTGAGCCACGACTCGACGGGCTTGCGCTCTGACATGTGCTGGGTCTCCTGCCGTCCTGTTGCGTACGTACGCACTCGCTCCGGGGGGCGCCGGAACGACGGTGTGCCGACGCCCCCAGCCTAGTCAGGACGGCGTGCTCCCGGACGGGCCGGGAGCACGCGGGGCGGGTCAGCCGGACGTGAGCGAGACGCCGTCGACCACCCAGTACCAGTTGTTCCCGCCGGTGTAGCGGAAGCGGACCCGGGCGGTCCTCGCCCCGGCCGGGACCTGGAGCGTCAGCTTCTCGACGCGGGAGGAGGTGTCGGCGGTGTACGTCTTCACGCTGACCGGGGTGGCGCCGTCGTAGGAGACGAGCACCTCGCCCTTCTGCGGGGCTTCCTGGCGGTAGTAGGTGGTGTACGTGAGGGTGGCGGGGGCGCCTCCGGTGACCGGGTAGGCGGGGCTGACGAGGGTGGAGTCGAAGGTGCCCGAGTAGGTCTTGTCCGCCCACTCGTCGCCGTCGGCCACCGCGAAAACGTTGCGGGCCCGGACGTTGCTCTCGCGGTTCTGGTCCACCTGGGCCTTGGTCCAGAACTCGTCCGTGGTGAAGCTCCAGCCGCGCCACTCGGTGACGCCGCCCGTGCCCATCGCGGAGTTGTCGACCGACCAGCCGCTCGGCGGGGTGTGGGTGAAGCCGATCACCGTGGCGCCGATGCCGGTCTCGTCCACGCGGGTGGAGAGCTGCGGGCGCAGCGCGTCGAAGTCGTCCGGGGAGGGCTGCTGGACCGGCCGTCCGTCCAGGCCCCAGGCGGGGTCGATGGCGACGCCGAGGTGGGCGAGCGCGGAGGCGGCGACGTCCGGCATCTTCACGTCGTGGCGCACCGAGCCGGCGGCCAGGGTGGGGCCGGTCGCGATCATGAAGGTCTGCCGCTCGGGCCAGCTCGATCCGCCGTGGCCGCCCGCGTCGGTGTGCCCGTGGTCGGCGGTGACGATGATCAGCCAGTCCTCGGAGGCGTACGTGGCACGGCCCTTGACGGCGGCGACCATCTGCCCGACCTGGGTGTCGACGCCGTGGATGGCGTCCAGGTACTGCCGGCTGGCGGCGCCGTAGCTGTGGCCGGCGTGGTCGACGTTGTCGAGCTGGACGAACACCGCGTCGGGGTCGGCGTCGCGCAACCGGGCGACGGCGCGCGAGGTGGTGCCGGTGTCGTACTCGGCGCTCGGGGTGGAGACCCGGGTGTCGACCTTGGAGGAGAAGACGGTGTCCGTCAGGGGTGCCCAGGAGGAGACGGCGTACGTCGACAGGGCGGGCTTGGCGGTCTCGATCCGGGTGAGGAAGTCCGGGTACTGGGCGAACTTCTGGCCGGTGAAGTTGTTGTCCTTGACGTTGTGCTTGTCGGGCCAGACGCCGGTGATGAGGGTGGCCCAGCCGGGGCCGGAGAGGGTCGGCGCGAACGGGTTGGCGTAGATGCTGCTGGGCGCGGTGAGGCCGGCGGCCATCAGGGCGTCGAGGTTGGGGGCGTCGGCGTCCTTGACGCGGCTCAGCAGGGTGCCGTCGAGGCCGATGACGAGGACCTTGGGGGTCTTGGCGGCGGCCCGGGCGACGGACGCGAGCGGTCCGGCGGCGAGGGCGAGGCCGGCCGCGGAGACGAGCAGGGAGCGACGGGACATGCGTGACGACACGTGATCCTCCGGGAGGGGGACGAGGGTGTGGGGCACGGATGGAACAGCGGGGGGCGCGGCGGGACGGTCCGGGGTGCCGCGGCCGGGCATGGCGACGCCCCCGGCGGTGCGGGTCCAGGGGCGTCGCGGGTGGCGCGGGTGGTGCGAGTGGCGCGGGTGGTGCGAGTGGTGCGGATCGGCGGATGGCGCGGGTCGGCGGATGGTGCGGGTCGGCGCGTGGCGCGGGTCGGCGCGTGGTGCGGGTCGGCGGGTGCCGGTGGTTCAGCTGCCGGTGGCGGACTTCCAGTCCTCGACGTACGTGGTGAGGTTCTTGTCGATGTCCGCCCAGTCGGGCTCGAAGATCTCGACGCCGTCCATGAGCTTGGTCAGCGCGATGGCGTTGGCGTCGGTGGCCTTGACGTCGGAGCGGGCGGAGAAGCCGCCGCCGATCTCGCTGACCTGCTGCTGGGCCTTGACGGACAGCATGAAGTCGAGGAGCTTCTTGCCGTTCTCGGAGTGCGGGGCCTTGGTGACGAGGCCGGCCGCGTACGGGAGGGCGAAGGTGCTGGGCTTGCCGGCGGCGTCGGCGGCCTTCTCGGTGGCCTGGGGGAACCAGATGCCGAGGTTCGGCATGTCCTTGGACTGCGCGTAGTTCATCTGGACGTCGCCGTTGGCGGCCAGCAGTTCGCCCTTGTCGACCTTGGGGGCGAGCTTGCCGGTGGAGGCGGACGGGCCGACGTTGTTGGACTGGAGCTTCTTCAGGTAGTCGAGCGCCGCGTCCTTGCCGCCGAAGTCGTGGATCGCCTTGATGAGCACGGCGGTTCCGTCGCCGGCGACACCGGGCGTGGAGTACTGGATCTTGTTCTTGTAGGTGGCGCCGAGCAGTTCGTCCCAGGTGGTGGGGGCCTTCTTCAGCTCCTTCTTGTTGTAGATGAAGCCGAAGTAGTTGTTGACGACGGAGGTCCAGGTGGCGTCGGCGGCCTTGTCGGCGCCGTCCACCTGGTCGGAGCCCTGGGGGGCGTACTTCTGGAGGAGGCCCTTGCCGTCGGCCTGCTGGATGAACGGCGGGAGGGTGACGAGGAGGTCGGCCTGCGGGTTGGCCTTCTCGCGGACGGCCCGCTGGACCATCTCGCCCGAACCTCCCTCGACGTACTTGACCTTGATGCCGGTCTTGTTCTCGAAGTCCTTGAAGACCTGGTCGTACCAGCCGTCGCCGTTCTCGCCCTTGAGGCCGTCGGCGCTGTAGACGGTGACGACCTTGGCGTCGGAGGCGGCCGAGTCGCCGCCGCACGCGGTGAGGGAGCCGGCGAGGACGAGGCTGCCGGTCACGGCGGCGATCGGGGCGAGGCGGAGCGAGCGGGCGTTTCTGGGCATGGCGAGATGAACTCCTTGCGTAGGTGGGGATTTTGAGGGTGTCCGACGGGGGGTGGAGCAGTCCGTCAGCGGTAGGTGGCCTTGGTGCGGAGCCGGGAGACCGCGAACAGCACGAGCACGGTCGCCGTCATGAGGACCACGGCGAGCGCGGAGCCGGTGAACAGGGCGCCGCGGTCGGTGGCCGCGTAGATCCGGACGGGAAGCGGGGTCCAGTCCGGCGGGTAGAGCATCATCGTGGCGCTCAGCTCGCCCATGGACAGGGCGAAGCAGAGTCCGGCGGCGGCGGTGAGCGAGGGCAGCAGCAGCGGCAGCCGCACCCGCCACAGCACGTGGGAGGGCCGGGCGCCGAGGGAGGCGGCGGCCTGTTCGTAGGCGGGGTCGAGCCGCACGATGGCGGCCGAGACCGACTGGTGGGCGAAGGCCGTGACGAGAACGGCGTGCGCGAGGATGACGATCCACCGGGTGCCGTTGAGCAGCACCGGCGGCTTGGAGAAGGCGACCAGGGTCGCGAGGCCGACGACGACCGAGGGCACCGCGACCGGCAGCATGAACAGCGCGTCCAGCAGGCGTTTGCCGCGCTTCTTCAGGGCGTGCCCGGCGAGCGCCGCCCAGGTGCCCACGACCAGCGCGAGGACGCTCGCGGTGAGGGCGGTGACCAGGCTGGTGGTGAGGGCCTGGAGGGATTCGCCGCGGGTGGCGGCGGTGTAGTGCCCGGTGGTGAAGCCGGACGGGAACGCGCTCGACCAGTTCGTGGCGAACGACGCGGCGAGGACGACGAGCAGGGGCAGGGCGAACAGGGGCAGGAAGAGGACGAAGAAGACGGCCCAGGTGGCCCACTTCCCCTTGCGGCTATGCACCAACACGGCGGCTCACCACCCGGTAGAGGCCGTAGAGCCCCACGGAGATCAGGACGTTGACGACGGCGACGACACACGCTCCCGGATAGTCGGACTCCAGGATCGCCTTGCTGTAGACGAGCATCGGCAGGGTGGTGACCCCCTTCGCCCCGGTGAACAGGACGATGCCGAACTCGTTCAGGCACAGCACCAGGACCAGGCTGCCGCCGGCGGCGAGCGCGGGCAGTGCCTCGGGCAGGATGACCTGCCGCACGATCCGCGCGGGCCGCGCGCCGAGCGAGGACGCCACCTCCAGTTGCCCGGTGTCGATGCCGGAGAAGGCGGCGAGCAGCGGCCGCATCACGAACGGGGTGAAGTAGGTGACCTCCGCGAGGAGCACACCCCAGGGCGTGCCGAGGAACTGGAAGGGCCCCTCGGCCGCCCCGGTGGCGCCGGTCCAGAGCCCGTTGGCCATGCCGACGGTGCCGTAGACGAACAGCAGCGCGAGCGTGATCAGAAAGGACGGGAAGGAGAGGAAGACGTCGATGAACTTGGCGACCGCCTTCCCGCCGGGGAACGGTACGAAGGCGATGACCAGGGCGAGGACGAACCCGAGGACCAGACACCCGGCCGTGGACCCGAGGGCCAGCCACACGGTGGTCCCGAGCGCCTCCCGAAACGCGGCGGAGGCGAACACGTGCCCGTACGCCGCGGCCGAGGTCCCCCCGGTGTCGGGCCGGAACGACTGCTGGACGACCAGCCCGAGGGGATAGAGGAAGACCAGCCCGAGCACGAGAACGGGCGGCAGGGCCCAGAGCGGCGCACTGGACCAGCTCCGCCGGCCTCGGGTCGCCTTCGCCGTCCCGCGGTCGAGAGGCCGTGGCCGCTCCGGCTGCGGGCAATCGTTCCGCGGGGCTGGACGGGTGGGCACAGCCGGCGACGCCGGGCCACTTGTCGTCAGGGGTTCGCTGGAGCTACCCACCGGTCACCCCTCCGGCCAGGAGCACCGCGTCCTCGGAGGCGAAGTGCAGCTCCACCGAGTCCCCGGGGACGGGAGGATCGCGCAGCTCCCGCAGGTCAGCCATCATCCGGTGGCCCGCGACATCCACGTACAGCCGATGGGTGGACCCCCTCCACTGCACCTCGGTGACGGTCCCGCCAAGGGAGTTGGCGCCCTCGCCGAGCCCGACGAGGTGCGGACGCACGCACAGGGTGGCGCTCGCCCCGGGCCCGGCGTCCCCGGTGGGAACCTTCAACTCGGTCCCGGCGAAGTCGACCCCTTCCGTCCCCACCGTCACCGGCAGCAGATTCGCGTTGCCCACGAACGACGCGGTGAACTCGGTACGCGGCGCCCGGTACAACTCCTGTGGCGTGCCCACGTCCTGGAGCCGGGCCCTGTCCATGACGGCGATCCGGTCGGCCAGGGTCAGCGCCTCGACCTGGTCGTGGGTGACATAGAGGATCGACACGTCGGGCAACTCGCGGTGCAGCCGGGCGAGTTCGGTGAGCATCCCGGAGCGGAGCCGCGCGTCGAGCGCGGACAGCGGCTCGTCGAGCAGGAGAACACCGGGCCGGATGGCGAGCGCCCGCGCGATGGCCACCCGCTGCTGCTGCCCGCCGGACAGCTCGCGCGGGTAGCGCCGCGCGTACGCCGCCATCCCGGTCATCTCCAGCGCCTCGGCCACCCGCCCGCGGATCTCGCCCTTGGGGGCCTTCCGCGCCTTGAGCCCGAAGGCGACGTTGTCCTCGACCCGCATGTGCGGGAAGAGGGCGTACTGCTGGACGACCATGCCGATCCCGCGCCGGTGCGGCGGCAGGTCCGTGACATCGCGGTCGCCGATGAACACCCGCCCGGCCGCGGGCCGCACGAATCCGGCGACGGCCCGCAGCGCGGTGGTCTTGCCCGAGCCGGACGGTCCGAGCAGGGCCATCACCTCGCCGGGCTCGACGGTCAGGTCGAGGGAGTCAAGGACCGTGGTGCCGCCGTAGGCGACGGACACCCGGTCGAAGCGGATCCCGCTGCTCATCGCCCGGCTCCGCCTGGTGCCTTGAACTCGCCGAGCAGAGCGGGCAGTTCGGCGACCGAGCCGAGGACGTGCGCGGCACCGGCGGCGCGCAGCGCGTCCTCCTCGTGGGCGCCGGTGAGGACACCGGCGACCAGGCCGGCCCCGGCGCGGACGCCGCTGAGCATGTCGTAGGAGGTGTCGCCGAGGACGGCGGTCTGCCGGACGTCCTCGGCGGCCTTGGTGCGCAGGAACGCCTCCAGGACCATGTCGGGGTAGGGGCGGCCGCGGCCGCCGGCGTCCGCCGGGCACAGGGTGAGCGGTACGAGGTCCTGCCAGCCGAGGGCGGCGAGGATGGCGTCCTGGGTGACGCGGGCGAAGCCGGTGGTCAGGACGACGGTCAGGCCGCCCGCCTGGAGTTCCTCGATCGCCTCGCGGGCGCCGTCGATCGGCGCGATCCGGCCGCCGTCGACGAGTTCGCCGTACGCCTTCTCGAAGGCGGCGTTGGCGCGCTGGGCGAGGGATTCCTCGCCGAACAGGTGCCGGAAGACGGAGATCTTGGACTCGCCCATGGTGGCGCGGACGTAGTCGAGCTTCTCGGTGTGGTCGGCGGAGCCGGGCTCGACGCCCAGTTCCCCGGCGGCCACGGCGAAGGCCTGCTCCACGAGGCCGCCGTCGGCGACGGTGGTGCCGGCCATGTCGAGCACCACAAGTCGTATGTCGTGCGGGGCGGTCGGCTCGTTCGGGGCGGTCGGCTCGTGCTGCGCGGCCGGCTCGTGCGGGGCGGTCACCGCGGTCGGCTCGTTCAGCGCGGTCGGGTTGTTCGGCTCGGTCATCTCGTTCACCATCCCAGCTCGTCGGCGGTGGTCTCTGCGATCGCGGGTGAGCAGGTCATGCCGCGCCCGCCGGGCCCGGTGACCAGCCACACGCCGTCCCGGACGCGCTGGCGGTGCACGACCCGGCTGGTGTCGGTGCACTGCGCGTACACCCCGGCCCAGCGGCGCCGGATCTTCGGCAGCGGACGGCCGAGGAAGGACTCGACGACCTCGGTGAGGTGGTCGTAGGGGTCTTCGACGGTGTCGAAGGCGAAGGGGTGCTCGTACTCGTGGGTATCGCCGATGGTCAGGCCGCCGTCCGCGCGCTGCACCATGAGGAGCTGCATCCGGTGCTCGGCGGCGGTCGGCGCCTGCGGCTGGCCGGCGTTGAGGGCGTCGAGCGCCTCGCTCCGGTAGGCCGGGTAGTAGCGGAAGCTGTCCGCGTCGGCGACGGAGGTGGTGAGGGGCTCGCCCAGCGGGTCGGTCTGCATCATCTGCAGCCGTACGCGCCGCACGGGCAGCTCGGGTCCGGCCAGCTCGCGCACGAGTCCGCCGAGCCAGGCGCCGGTGCACAGCACCACCGCGTCGCCGGTGTGGACGTCGCCGTGGTCGTCGCGGACGGCGTTCTCGCCGATCACCTCGCGGACCTCGCGGCCCGGCAGGAAGGTGTAGTCCGGGGACTTCAGCAGTTCGGCGCGCAGGGCGACCTGGGCGGTGCGCGGCTCGACGGCCGCGTCGCGCTCGCACCACAGGGCGGCCTCGAAGGTTCCGCGCAGGGCGGGGTTCACGGCGCGCGCCTCACCGGCGGTGAGCAGCTTGTAGCCGCGGGCGGCGGCGTCGTCGCGGGCCAGGGCGGCCTCGGCGACGGCGATCTCGCGGGGGTTGCGCAGCGGGGTCAGCGATCCGCAGCCGCGGAAGCCGAGACCCGGGACCCGGGCGCCGATCTCCTCCCACAGTTCCCGTGCCCGCAGGGCGGTGTCCAGCTCCTCTCCTCCGGCCCGGCCACTGACCCATATCTGGCCGAAATTGCGCAGCGAGGCCCCGCGGGCCTCCGCCTCACGCTCGATCTGTACGACCTGGTGGCCGCGCTCCAGGGCATGCCAGGCGTGCAGGGTGCCCACTACGCCGGCTCCGACGACTATCACTCTCACGACGGCCACACTCCTCGGTACGGGGGAATCAAAAGGGTCCACACAGCAACCAGATGGTGAACTGCCCATCACGTTTGGGCTAGACCCGTTATCTTGTCGTTATAAAAAGAGGCGAGCGGACGCTCGCCTCGGTCTGGCCTGAATCAGTCGCCCAGGTGTGCGGTGAAGGAGAACCGGTCGCCCCGGTACAGCGTCCGCACCCGCTCCAGCGGCTGCCCGTCGGAGTCCCGGGAGATCCGGTGGATGAGGAGCATCGGCAGGGCGGGCGGGGTGCCGATCAGAAGGGCCTCGCGGGGGGTGGCGAGCACGGTCTCGATCCGCTCGTCGGCGTCGCCGAACGCGATGCCCAGCCGGTCGTGGAGGTAGGCGTAGAAGGAGGAGTCGGGGTCGAAGTCGCTGTCGAGCCCGGGGACCCGGCCCACCGCCACGTATGTGCTCTCCAGGCCCACCCGTTCGTCGTCGGCGAGCAGCACCCGCTCCATGTGCCACACCGGTTCGCCGCGCTTCAGGCCCGCCTCGGCGGCGAGCGCTTCCGGACACGGGAACCGGTCGAGGGAGATCAGCGAACGGCCCGGGACCCGGCCCTGTCTGCGCACGCCCTCGGTGTAGCTCGCCAGCGACAGCGGCTGCTCCAGCTTGGGACCGGCGACGACCGTGCCGCGCCCCTGGCGCCGCAGCTTTCCTTCGAGCAGCAGCTCGCGCAGCGCCTGCCGCACGGTCTCGCGGGCGACCTCGTACGTCTCCGAGAGGTCCCGCTCGGTGGGCAGCAGCCCCCCTTCGCCCAACTCGTCGACGAGCCGGGCGATGTGCGCCTTCACCGCGTAGTACTTCGGAATACGGCCGTGCTCCGGAATGCCGGAACGGACGGGGGCGCCGGGGGCCTGGTCAGTCGGGTAGTCCACGGACACGATCGTCGCAGACGGAGCGGGCCGCGCGGGTGCCAGCTCTCGGCGGCGGACCGGCTCCGGTCCGGTTCCGGCCCCGCTCCGGTCCGGCTCCGATCCCGCTCCGGCCCGGCTCCCATCCGCTCCGGCCCGGCGGCTTCTCAGCGGTGGCGGGGGCGGTCTCCCCGGCGGCGGGGGGGTGGCGTCTCACCGGCGGCGGGGGCGGCCTCTCACCGGCGGCGGGTGCGCAACCGCCGTGCCACGACGAGGAGTCCGGCTCCGAGGGCGGTCAGGGCGACCGCCAGCGCGGCCAGTGCGGGACGGTTCGGGGCGCCGCCCGGCCCGGTCCTGGCCAGCTCGTCCAGGTCCGGCGCCGCCGCGCCCGTACCGGCGGAGGAGGCCAGGGCACCGACGCCGGCGCCCTCACTCGCCCCCGGGCTGGCGGTGCCCGTTCCGGTTCCGGGGGACTGCGCGTCCGCGGACGCGGTGCCCGTACTGGGATGGGGGCTGGGGCTGCCGGTACCGGGGTCGGCGTCGGCCGTGGCGGTGCCGGGGTCGGTGGTGCGGCCCTCGTCCGTGCCCGTCTCCCGGCTGGTGTCGGGGTCGCCGGGGTCCCCGACATGGAACCGGTAGTCGCCGGACTCCCCCACCCAGTCGCCGTCCCCGCCGTGCCGCTGTACGACCGAGGCGGTCGCCACGACGTCGTTCGGGGCGGTCGCGGCGGAGGTGAGGGAGAGCCGCACCTTGACGGTGAGGGTGCGGCCGGGTGCCACGGTGAACCCGGGGAAGCCGTCGTCGAACGGCGCCACGTTCTCGGACTCGTCGCTCCGCTCGAACGTCACCGGGTGCGCCCGCTCGCCCTCGTAGAACTCCATCCGCAACTGCTCCGGCCGCAGCGTCCGCCGGGTGTCCGCGAGAACGACGACGGGGTGGATCGCGCCGCAGGTGTGCGAGGTGGTGTTGGTGAGGTCGATGTACCAGGTACCGGAGTCGCCGCCGGGCTGGTAGGCGCGCGGGCCGCCGTGGATCCGGCTCCTGACCGGGAAGTCGTGGACGTCGGAGGCCACACAGGCGGGGCGCGGCTCCGACGCGCGGGCGGGCGCGGGGGCGAGCGCGGTGCTCAGAACGAGGGCGACGGCCGGCCCGAGAGTGAGCGCGGCCGGGACGAGCGGGCGGGACGTACGCAGTCGCATGAGGAGCCTCGGGCCGATCGGTGGGGGAAGGGGATCGGAAGCTTCGAGCGTCAGCAGATACAGGGCAACGGCGCCGCGACCCTGCCACACGGACCCACGGCCCCCGGCCGCGCCACGCCTGGGGGCCACTCGTTCGGGGGTGTGGGTGCGCTCGGGTGGGGGTGTCCGGCGGATGGCGGTGATGCCCCTCGGGGCGGGGATGCTGCCGGGCGGGGGGCACGGGGGGGGCAGGACACCGTCACCGCGGAGGCAGGCGCAGGCATCCATGCCGAGCGGGCCCGAGCGGCGCCGAGGCGCTGCCTGAAGGAGGCCCCCAGCCCAGCCCCCGGTCCCCCGGGCGGAAGCAACTCGACCCCGGCCCCCGGGACGGAAGCAGCTCGGCTCAGGCCCCCGTACCCCCTCCCCTCAGCCCTCCCCCCGCCCGAACAACGGCGCCAGCAGGAGTTGGGCGGCGCCCTCCGCGACGCCGCGGGCTCCGCCCGGGGCGATACGGACCGGGACCGCCGGGCCGCCCCCTTCACGCCGGGCCCGTTCGGCGAGGACGGCGCCGACGCCCCGTACGAAGACCTCCTCGTGGGCGGCGACCGTACGGCCGCCGAGCAAGACGAGGTCGATGTCGAGCAGGCCGACCAGGTTCGCCGCCCCGGCGCCGAGCACCCGGGCCGCCTCGTCCACGCTCCCCCGTCCCACCGCGTCCAGGCACAGCACCTCGACGCAGCCCCGGTTCCCGCACTCGCACAGCGGTCCGTCGAGCTGGATGACCTGGTGCCCGAACTCCCCGGCCCCGGTACGGGCCCCGCGATGCACGGCCCCGCCGATCACGAGCCCGGCGCCCAGCCCCGTACCGAGATGCAGGTACGCGAAAGAGCCGCCGCCCGCCACACCGGAGCCGAGACCGGAGCGGGGGCCGGCGCCGGGGCCGGAGCCCACGCCCACGGCGACCCCGAGGGCCGCCGCGTTGGTGTCCTTGTCGACCACGACCGGCAGCCCGAGCCGTGCGGTCAGCGCGTCGCGCAGCGCGAAGCCGTCCCACTCGGGGAACCCGGTCACCCGGTGCAGCACGCCGAGCGTGTGGTCCAGCGGCCCCGGCAGCGCGACCCCCACCCCCAGCGGGGCCACCCCGCCGAGCAGGGCCTCGACCTCGCGGGCCGCCCCCTCGACCACCGCGTCCGCCCCGGCCCCGAGATCCAGCGGGGCGCGCCGCTCGGCCACCACGGCACCGGTGAGATCGCAGAGCACGGCGGTCAGTTCGTCCCGGTCGAGGTGCAGCCCGACCGCGTGACCGGCCTCGGGCACGAGCCGCAGCACCGTACGGGGCTTGCCGCCGGTGGAGGCGCGGCGGCCCGCCTCCGTCGCCAGACCGTCCGCGCGCAGCCGCGCGGTGATCTTGCTGACGGCCTGCGGGGTCAGCCGGGTGCGTTCGGCGAGTTCGAGCCGGCTGATCCCGGCGGGCCCGGCCGTGCGCAGCAGGTCGAGCACCAGGGCGGTGTTGTGGCTGCGCAGCGCGGGGAGGTTCACCCCGGAAGTCCCGGGCCCGCCGACGACCGCCGCGCCTCCCCCACCGCCCCCGGCCCCCCCGGCACCCCTGCCCCTCCCGGAGCCGCCGGAGCCCCCGGGCACCCCGGTCACGCCGGACACCCCGGTCACGCCGGGCGCCCCGGGACCCCCGGTCACGCCACCGCTCCCACCCACATCGGTCCTGTTCACGGGACCCATTGTCCCCCGCGCTTGCACTTTGGCAACAGCGTTGCGAAAGTGGGAGCCATGACAGGCATGACTGGTACGCCCCTGCGTGTGGGTCTCGTGGGCTACGGCCTCGCGGGCTCCGTCTTCCACGCCCCGCTGATCACCGCGACCGAGGGCCTGACCCTCGACACGGTCGTCACCTCCAACCCGGAGCGGCAGGAACAGGCCCGCGCCGAGTTCGGCGACGGACTCCGGTTCGCCGCCACACCCGACGACCTGTGGGCCCGCGCCGACGAACTCGACCTGATCGTCATCGCGTCCCCGAACAAGACGCACGTCCCGGTCGCGACCGCCGCCCTCAAGGCCGGCCTCCCGGTCGTCGTGGACAAGCCCATCGCCGGTACGGCGGCGCAGGCCCGCGAGCTGGCCGCCCTCGCCGACGAGCGCGGCCTGCTGCTCTCCGTCTTCCAGAACCGCCGCTGGGACAACGACTTCCTGACCCTCCAAGGGCTCGTCGCCGAAGGCGAACTGGGCGAGGTCTGGCGCTTCGAGTCCCGTTTCGAACGCTGGCGTCCGCAGCTCAAGGGCGGCTGGCGCGAGTCCGGCGACCCGGCAGAGATCGGAGGTCTCCTCTACGACCTCGGCAGCCACGTGGTCGACCAGGCACTCGTCCTCTTCGGCCCCGCCGCCTCGGTGTACGCCGAGTCGGACATCCGCCGGACCGGGGCCGCGACCGACGACGACACGTTCATCGCGATCACCCACACGAGCGGCGTCCGATCCCACCTCTACGTCTCCGCGACGACCGCCCAGCTCGGCCCGCGCTTCCGCGTCCTCGGCTCGCGGGCGGGCTACGTCAAGTACGGGCTCGACCCGCAGGAGGCCGACCTGCGCGAGGGCAAGCGTCCCGGCGGCGCGGACGCGTGGGGCGAGGAACCGCGGTCCCTGTGGGGGCGCGTGGGCTCCGGCGAGTCCCCGCTGACCGGCGGCGGGCGCCCCCAGCCGACCGTTCCGGGCGCGTACCCGGCGTACTACGCGGCCGTCGCCGCCGCCCTGCGCGACGGCGCCCCGAACCCGGTGACCGCGCACGCGGCCGCGGCGGCGCTCGACGTCCTGGAGGCGGCCCGCCGCTCCGCGCACGAGGGAGTGGTGGTGTCCCTGTGAACGCGCCCGCCGCCCCCGGCACCGCCGAGCTGATCGCCGAACTGGAGGCGCAGGAACGCCGGCTGACGCTCCCCCGCTTCACCCACGACGACGCCTGGACCCTCGGCACGATCCTCGTCGGGCTGGCTCGCGAACGGAACGCGCCGGTGGCCGTCGACATCCGGCGCGGGGGCCAGCAGGTGTTCCACGCGGCGCTGCCCGGTTCGACGCCGGACAACGACGCGTGGATCGACCGCAAGCGCCGCGTGGTGGAGCGCTACGGCTGCTCCTCGCTCCTGGTCGGCTCCCGCTTCCGCGCGAAGGGGACCACCTTCGAGGACTCCTCCCGCCTGGACCCCGACACCTACGCGGCCCACGGCGGGGCGTTCCCGCTCACCGTGCGGGACACGGGAGTCATCGGCACGGTGGTCGTCTCCGGCCTCCCCCAAACCGAGGACCACGCCTTGGTGGTAGAGGCCCTGGAAAGGTTCCTGGGCCAGTAACCGCCGGTTGCCCCCGCGCCCTGAGGGGCGCGGGGAACGGCGCGGGCAACCAGAGCGCAGGCCGCCAGACGACGAACGCGCCCGGCCCACTCCAGGGGCGCGAGGAACCGCGCGAGCAACCACAGCGCACGCCGCGGACAAAGAAGCCGGGCGACCGTTTCAGGGGCGCGGGGAACTGCGCGACAAGCCACAGCGCACCCGCGGCCAAAAGGGACTCCGCCCCCCAGCGGCCCCACCCCAAAGGCAGCGGAGCGCTCACGCCCCCGTGAGAACCTGCCGCTGCCTGCCCAACCCGGAGATCTCCAGCTCCACGACATCCCCGGCCCGCAGATACGGCTTGGGGTCGGGCCGCCCCATGGCGACCCCGGCCGGCGTCCCGGTACTGATGACATCCCCCGGGTACAGCGTCATGAAGTGGCTGACGTACCGCACCACCTCGGCGACGGGAAAGATCTGCTCGGCGGTCGTACCGTCCTGCTGCAACTCCCCGTTGACCCACAGCTTCAGCGACAGCGCCTGCGGGTCCGGCACCTCGTCGGCGGTCACGAGCCACGGCCCGAGCGGGTTGAACGTCTCGCAGTTCTTGCCCTTGTCCCAGGTGCCGCCCCGCTCGATCTGGAACTCCCGTTCGGACACGTCGTGCGCCACCGCGTACCCGGCGACATGCGCGAGCGCGTCCTCGTGGGACTCCAGATAGCGGGCGGTACGTCCGATGACGACCGCCAGCTCGACCTCCCAGTCGGTCTTCACCGACCCGCGCGGCACGAGCACCGTGTCGTCCGGTCCGACGACGGTGTCCGCGGCCTTGAGGAAGACGACCGGCTCGGCGGGCGCCTCGGCCCCGGTCTCGCGGGCGTGGTCGTGGTAGTTCAGCCCGATGCACACGACCTTGCCGATCCGGGCGACCGGCGGCCCGACGCGCAGCCCGGCCGCGTCCAGCTCGGGCAGCTCACCGGAGGCGGCGGCGGACCGGATCCGGCCGAGCGCGGCCTCGTCGGCGAGCAGTCCCCCGTCGATGTCGGGAACGAGACCCGACAGATCCCGCAGCGTCCCCCGGGCGTCGAGCAGCGCGGGCCGCTCCGACCCCGCCGTACCGACTCGCAGCAGCTTCATGATCACCGTCTCCCTCGATCGCGGGCGTCGGCCGACGGGTGCAGCCATCGGATGACTGGCTGATCCTCCAAGTTCGCGGTCCACTCCGCAAGACCCCGTTCACGGACTGGACCCGGCCGCCCGGCTGGGCCGCCCGGCTGGAAAACGGCGCCCGGCGTGGTCCCCCGCCCGGCCTCAGACGAGGGCGGGCGCGGCGGGCGAGGCCCCCGGCATGTCGCGGTAGAGCACCGCCCGCTCCACGGCGGCCCACGTCGTACTGGTCACGACGTAGAGCGCGGCGGCCAGCGGCACCACGGCCACGGTGAAGAGCGTGAAGAAGGACATGAACGGCATGAGCTTGTTGACCGAGGCGAGCCCGGGCACGGACTCACCACCGGTGCCGCCGGTGCCGCCAGCGCCGCCGGTGCCGCGGGTCCTGCCCGTGCCGTCGGTGCCGCCGGTGCCGCCAGTGCCGCGGGTCCTGCCCGTGCCGCCGGTGCCGTCGGCGCCCCCGCCGGCAGAGCCCGCCGGGGTGACCGGAGCCGCCGCCGAGACCATCCGCCTGGTCCGCCGGAAGTTGAAGGTGGCCACGGCCGCGACGACGGCGAACAGGCCCAGGTAGACGAGCCCGGCCGGCCCGAAGAGCCCGCCGTCGCGGAGGGCGCCCGCCCAGCGTCCCCCGAGGGGAGCGTCGAAGAGGGTGTGCGAGAGCAGGGAGTTGGCGCCGCCGCCGATCGTCGAGCTGGAGAACAGGTGGTAGAGCAGGAAGAAGGCCGGCATCTGGCAGAGGCTGGGCAGGCAGCCGGAGAGCGGCGACACCTTCTCCTCGGCGTGCAGTTCCATCAGCGCCTTCTGGAACTTCTCGCGGTCCTTGCCGTGCTTCTCGCGCAGCTCGGCGATCCGCGGCTGGAGCGCGGCACGCGCCCGCTGTCCGCGCGCCGAGGCCCGCGAGAGGGGGTGCACGAGGAGTCGTACGAGCGCGGTGAACAGGACGATCGCGACGGCCGCGGCCGAGGCGTGGAAGACGGGCTGGAGCAGGTCGGCGAAGTTCTCGACCAGATGCGCGAACGCGGACAGGAACGTGGACATGGGTGAGCCCTCCGGGGGTCTCGTCGTGCCGGGAGTACGGAATGCGGCATGACGGACCACGCGGGGTCACCGGGGGTGCAGAAGGCGGAGCGGGGTGCCCTACGCGGCCGTCGGGAGGGCGTGTCCGGGCGCCCTGGGCCGAGGGCGCCCCTTGGCGTCCGGGTCGCGCTGGGCGAGGAAGGCCGTACGGCGGGCACGGTCGCGGATGGCGGTACGGACCCGGGTGGGCGGCACGGCGGGCGCGCAGCGCGAGGCGAGGAGCGAGCAGGCGACGAAGGCGGACCCGGCCGCGGCGGTCGCGGCGAGCGCGACGGTGGCGGAGAGGCTGCCGGTGTCGAGCAGGGCGATCTGGAGCAGCAGGAGCGCCAGCACGGCGGCGGGGCGGGCATTGGCCCAGCTACGCATCACGGGCTGCCCTCCACTTGGTCGCGGCACCTGCGTCTGTTGTCTCTGTCCGAGTCCGAGGAAACTCTGCCTGGCGTGCACTGCCTGGTATGTCACTGCCTGGTATGTCACTGCCTGGTGTGTCACCACCTGCTGTGTCACCGCCTGGCTGTCCTCCCGTCGGTTATACAGGATGCCCGGCGCCGGGCGGTTCGGGAGGCGAGGCTCAGCGAGGGCGCATCGCCGTGAGCTTGCCCCAGACCGCCATGCGGTAGGTGGAGGTGTACTCGGGGGTGCAGGTGGTGAGGGTGATGTAGTACCCGGGCTCGCTGTACCCGTAGGAGGGCCGCACGCTGCTGCGGGGCACCGCCCGGATGACCCCGCCGTCACGCGGGGAGGTCTGCGGCAGGGTCCGGTCGACGGCGTACGTGTAGACGGCGCTCCGCGTCTCGACGGTGATCGTGTCGCCGCGTCTGAGCCTCGGCAGGTACCGGAAGGGCTCGCCGTGGGTGTTCCGGTGCCCGGCGAGCGCGAAGTTCCCGGCCTGCCCCGGCTGCTGGGTGCCCCGGTAGTGACCGACGTACCCCTTGTTGAGGACGTCCGTCTTGCCGACGCCTTCGGCGATGGGAACCCGGAGGGAGAGGCGGGGGATGCGGAGGACGGCGTAGGCCTGGGACCAACGGGGAGCGGCGGCCACGCTGCCACCACCGCCGGCCGAGCCTCCCGCCCCGTTCGGACTCCCACCGCCGACGGCCTCCGCACCGGAACCGGAGTCACGAGGTCCCGGAGTTCCGGAGTCGCGATCTCCGGGAGTCCCGAGGCCCCGGCCTTCCGGAGATCCGGAGTCCCGACCTCCCGGAGTTCCGGACGAGGACCCCGCCTCCCAGTCCCCGTCCCCGTTCCCCTTCCCCCACTCCCGCTCCAGGGCCTGCACCTTGCGTTCCGCGTCGTGGCGGGCCTGCCGGTTGGTCCACCAGAGTTGGTGGACGACGAGGAGGAGCAGCACCACTCCGACGGTGACGAGTACCTCGGCGCCGATCCAGACGGCCCGCCGGCAAGCCGCCCGCCGCCGTCGCGTGCCGTGGTGCACCACCCCCGGAGCCCGCATCGGCCCGCCCCCTTCGCCGGCCCGCACGATAGGCGGCACCCCGCGAAGTCACCAGAGCCGTACGGAAAGCGCCGGTTGGCACGGGCGCCCCCGTTCCGGTTCGCATATGCCCCCGGTGACTCCCGCCGCCGTGGCCAGCACCTCTCTCTTCTTTGTCGGCCAACGGCAGTACGGTGTCATCCATGCGCCCCGACACGCCTGCCGAGAACGTCGACCACACCGCCGAAGCGGCACGCCTGGAGCGGACCGCCGGCCTCTACCCGGAGGACGCCGAACACCTGCTCGTGCAGGCGGCGGCCCACCTCGAACTGGCCGGAGACCGGCCGGCCGCGACCGCGCTCTACGACCGCCTGCTGTCCTCGGCGGACCCGCTGGAGAACCCCCACCTGGTGCGCGCCCTGAAGGCGTCGAACCTGTGGGAGTACGGCCACGAGGCCGAGGCCCGCGCGATCATCGACGGCGTCCGCGCGGGCGCCCCCCGGGACCCGGCTCCCTGGGTCATCGTGGCCGAGGCCCTGGAGCACCACGACGAACTGGAGGCGGCGCAGGACACCTTCACCGAGGGAGCGACCCTGCTGCTGACGGACGTGGCGGAGCCGCCGTACGCCACGCGTCCGCTGCTCTTCGGCCGGCACCGGGTGCGGCGCATGCTGGGCGCGGCGCACGACGAGTGGGACGCGCTGGCCGACACCCTGCACTCGTCCGCGGTCTCGCTGGACGAACTGCACGACCCGAAGCGGATCTGGTCGCTCGGCTCGGACAACCCGGCGGAACTCCAGGCCGAGATCAGCCGCCTCCAGGCGGAACTGGGCGCGTACCGGGAGGCGCTGTCCCGCCCGTTCCCGGTGGCGGTCCTGCACTGGTCGGCCCCCGAACTGGCGGAACTGGTCACCGCGTACCCGGACCTCGCCGAGGAGTACCCCTCCCACCAGGAGCACCTGGCGACCATAGAGTCCTCCCTGCGCGAACTGTCCACGTCCGGCACCCCGAACCTGGGCATCGTCACGGCCACGGTCCCGTCCTACGAGGCCTTCGCCGCCTCAGAGGCCTCATCCCCCTCGGACACGACCCTCCTCCCCCAGTACGCGACCACCCTGGCCGCCCGCGGCCTGGCAACCGCGTGGCCGCCCCAGCGAACGGGGGCCTGCTGGTGCGGGTCGGGGAATGCTTATGGGGAGTGCCACGGGGCGTATTAGGACGCGGCCGAGGAGACCCGCCACCCGCTACGAGAGGCCTCGCGTGGCAGAACCAGCGCACCATCGGGCGGTGGCCTCGTCAGTCTGGTGCGGCGCGGTCATGCACCGGTGCATCTGGATGGCGTGAAAAATGCGAGACTCTTGGTTTGGGAGTGACCGTCACCGGCACGGACGCTCCTCAGCACGATGGCTCATTCCAGAAGGAGCGGCATGCCCCCCAGCGGCCAGAAGCGACCGCAGTTCGCCACGCCATTGACCTCGATCGAGATCTGTGCGGGGGCCGGCGGGCAGGCCGTGGGGCTGCACAACGCCGGATTTGACCATTTGGCCCTTGTTGAGTGGGACCAGCACGCGGTCAGTACCCTGCGGGCCAACGTCGGCCACTGGCCTGGGTGGACGCCTGAAAAAGCCCAGGCCCTCGACCCTATGGACGTCAAGAACTTCCTCAAATCAGACACACGTAAGGCGCTTGGCCTCAACGAGGGCGATCTTGACTTGTTTGCCGGTGGCGTCCCGTGCCCCCCGTTTTCTTTGGCTGGAAAGCGCCTTGGGGCCGATGACGAGCGAGACCTATTCCCTGCGGCACTGAGCATCATCAGGAAGCTCCGCCCCAAGGCGGTGATGATCGAGAATGTCCGGGGGATTCTCGAGCCCCCGGAAGTTTTCATCAAGTATCGCATCGAGATTCTCGACGAGCTGCGCCAGGCCGGCTACAGGGTACCCGAAATCAACGAGTCACTCTCGCCTACAGCGCAAGATATTCAAATGCGAAAGGTGTGGCGCCGACTCGACGCCAAGGACTTCGGCGTTCCCCAATTGCGCCCCAGAGCCATCCTTGTCGCGATCCGTGACGACTTGCCAGATGTCCATGCGGAAGAATTCCGATGGCCTCTGGCGCTCAAGGCTGACGAAGCCACTGTCGCTGAAACCCTCAAAGAGACCATGCGGGAACGGTGCACTCCGTACTGGAACAAGAATAAGTACGGAAAGCCGCCGAGGCCGAACGATCGCACGGGTGAAAAAGTCTTCGAGGAGTGGCTTGAAGCGGCCGAGAAATCGGCGGCGGCAGGCCGCGGTGTGGCCCCCACGCTCGTGGGCGGATCAAGGAAGCACGGGGGTGCCGACCTTGGACCCACCCGCGCGAAGAGGGCCTGGCAGGCGATGGGGGTTGACGCCATGGGGGTGGCCAACGACCCGGAGGCCTGCGACCCGGAACGTGATCTGTTCAGAGACAACGGTCCGATGCTCACTGTCGAGCAAGCCGCGATGATTCAGGGCTTCCCACGAGACTGGCAGTTTCAGGGGAGGAAGACAGCCAAGTACAGGCAGGTAGGCAATGCCTTTCCCCCTCCGGTCGCGGAAGCCGTCGGACGGGCAATCGCTGCGGTTCTGCGGCCGGAACACCGGGATGAGCTTCTGAGTGAATACCACGTCGACAGCGCGGATACGGCCGTCGTTGAGGACGTTCCACAGCAGTTGGAACTCTCTGTCTCAGCTGTGGGCGGGGCCCCCTCGGCGCGCAAGGACAATCGCGGCAATCTTGTCGGCACAAGCCGCTGAGGACTCGTGCTCCCAGAAGCGGAGTACGACCCAGCCCGCTTCCGCGAGCTTTTGATCGGTATCCCGGTCCCGCTTCACATTGCGCACCACCTTCTCGGACCAGTAACCCGAGTTGGTTCTCGGCGGCACATAGTGTTCAGGGCATCCATGCCAGTAGCAGCCATCGATGAATACCGCTACTTTCGCCGGACGGAACACCATGTCGGCCGTCCGGCGAAGGTCTGGCAGGGGACGCGCCGAAACCCGGTAACGGAGCCCCTGGGCATGCACCAAGCGCCGGACCAGCCACTCCGGTTTCGTGTCGCGGCTTCGGATCGCCTGCATGTTGCGGCGACGGGCGGCAGACGAAGCCCACGAACCTTCGGGTGCCGCCCATTCGGCTTCGGAGGAGTCGGAGGACACGGCAACGATCGTAGTGCTCTCCGACTCCTCCGGCCTCAGCCCTACCGGCTGCCTCCCAGGTGACTCAGCAACGCCTCGATGTCACTGGGCGCCAGACCAGCAGCCACCGACGGTTCCTCTTCCAGGTCGGCGAGCTGCTGGACGGTGGGATCGTCCAGGATCTGTCCCATGAAGGCCAGCTTCTGCTCCAGCCGAGCGGCCACCACCTCATCGATGGAGTTGCGTACGGCGAGAACCGTCACCCGCGTCTCGGTGTCCGGAGCCAGTCCCAGGCGGTGGATACGGTCCAGGCTCTGGAGGAACCGGCCAGCCATGAAGTCCCGGTCCACGTAGACAGCGTCGTGGCAGTGCTGGTGCAGGCTGATGCCCTCGCCGAGGGTCGCCGGGTTCGAGATCAGGACCATGCAGGCCGGGTCCTCGCGGAAACGGCGGATCTGCTCTTCCCTGTCGGGGGTTCCTCCGTAGACCACGGCCGGGCTGAATTTTCCCAGCATCTGTTCCAGCGTCGTGAGACTCCGGACGAATGTTGTCCATACCAGGGTCTTGCGCCCCGCCGCCGCGTTCTCGGCGATGATCGCAACGGCTTCCTTGTACTTCGGCGACAGCTCGTAGTCGGGGAGATTCTGCAGCTTCGAGTAGAGCGAATCGCCCACGGGAACCTCCAGCGGAGGCAACTGGTATGCCAGCGGTTCGTATTTGGTGGCTCCCTCCAGCAGGAGGGCCGGACTCGTCGCTGCCATGAGGAGCCGCAGGGCGGTCTTGCCGAGCGCGCCAAGGTCCTCCCGTGCCGCCCCACTGCCCATCCCGCCGACGAGAGAGGTGTAGATCTCGTCGTGCAACGGCGGCATGTCCACGTAGCGGATGCCCAGATCGACAGGCGGAAGACCGAGTTCCTGCTTCGTCGTCCTCGTGAACAAGGGCCGCAGGACAGTACTCGCCCGCTTGAGGTCACCCCCTGCGACGGCACGTACAACGGTCTGCTGCCCGTGCCCCGGCCACACGAAGCCCAGAAGGTTCTCCAAGTCCTTGGATCCGTTGGGAGCCGGCGTGCCCGTGAGGATGAGCCGCCGGTCGGCGTGCGGCCCCAAGGCCATACACGCGGCGCCATATGTGCCGCGGGCTCCGAGCTTCATCCGGTGCGCCTCGTCCAGGATGATCATTGAAGGTTCGGCGGCCAGCCACGCGGTCAGCATCGCCAAGGAACGGTCCAGCCGTTCGTAGTTGACGACTATGACCTCGGCCCACTGATCCCGGGACCCGTCCAGGACATTGATGCGCAGTGCGTGTGTCAGGCACTCCGATGTCTCGAAGCGCCACGAGTCGTAGGCCGACTTCGGGCAGACGACAAGGAGCCGCCGGACGTGGCCCGCTGCCTTCTGAGCCGCGTAGACGGCAAGCGCGACGCGCGTCTTGCCCGCACCGGGCACGCTGAAGTTGGCGCCGTGCTGGAGGGACAAGAGTTTCGCGATGTCCCGCTGCTGGAATGGGCTCAACTCGCCTTTCCAGTTGTCGCCGAGCAGCCCCATGACCTCGTCGGCCTGCACCTCGCCGGCCGTACCCGTGCCCGCGAGCCGGGCTTCTACGGTCCTGGCGTCCTGGAGTACACCAGTCACCAGTTTCCTCAGAGCGTCGGACCATTCCACCCCGCCGGGATCCGGCCAGTCGCCGAGGACTTCCAGGTTGGCCAGGAAATCGTCAAGAGCGACTGAGGCACTGAGGAGATCAAGCTGTCCGCCCGTCCGAAACCGGGCGGCGAGCTGGACTAGGTCCGCCTGGTAGTACTGAGTGGTCCGCAGGACGACGAGCGTGTGGCTCTGGTCGAAGCCCAGGTGCAGGGACGTTTCATCCGATTCGGTGGTCACTGCTGGCCCTCCTTGGCGACAGCCTCCACCAGCCACGCGACGCCATCTCCCGGGTCGTCAAGTCCGCGGCCCGCCTGCTGGGCAAGCTTCAGCAGACTGCCCCGAAGCTTGACTACCGCGTCATCGAAGGCCTCTTCATCAAGACTGCGCGAAGTGCGGGCCTGCACCAGATCGCTCACACACTGGTCGATGCTGGCACAGGCCTCCGCGAGCCTGGCTGGCGCCAACTGCTTGCGCTTCCGGAGGCGCGCGCTGCGGCCAGCCGCCTCAATGGCCTCGTCGAAGGACCTCTTCGCATTGTCCAGAATGCTCTGAGCCTGCTCCTTTGCCTCGTTCCCCAGGTCCACGCCGGCGTTCTTGCCGCGTACGACGGCGCTGGCACGCAGCAGGCTGTCGTTGAGGGCCTTCATGTCAGCCACAGCGGAGGACGCGGCCGGGACCTCCACCCCGAGCCCCGGGATCATGACACCCGCCGGCTTGGCCTCCGGCCGTTCCACAGTCCCGAGGGCAGCGGCCACCAGCCCCTGTTCCAGCCCTTCCTTGAGGAAGTCCTCGTTGATGTAACGCACATCAGTCTTGGAGAAGTTGAGCAGGATCGCGGCCAGCCGCAGCTCCTTGAGGATCTCCGCCTGGTCACGGTCGAGAGTTTCCAGCTTCACGTACAGGCGCTGGAGTTCCTTGAGACGCTCCTGAGCGCCCTCCCAGTCGACCAGCCGAAGGCCGTCGCCGCCGGCGCTCTGGCTGCGCTTGATCAGCTCACGGATCGTGCTCAGGATCCAGCGCTCCTGGTGGTAGGTCCGGACCTGGATCCGGAACTCCTTGGCGATCTGTTCCGGCGTACGTCCCAGGGCCGCCTGCTCCTCCATGGCGATGATCCTGTTGATGTACGAGTAGTCGCGACGGTGGTCCTTACGGAGCTGCAAGGACAGCTCGACGGCATTGATGTCCGCCCACGTGAACGACTCCGGCAGCACCCCCACACGCATCGACTGCACTCGAAGCTCACGCAGCGCGGCGGCACGCGTGTTGCCGTTGACCAGGATTCCGTCATGGGTAACGAGCCCGGGATCGTTCTGGCCGAACTCCTCAAGGCTCTCCTTGAGAGCGTCAAAGTCCACATCGCGCAGGTGGGTGTCGGTGGGCGACGCCTGCAGGAGAAAACGGAGATAGTCCTGGCTCTCCGCACTCCACGGGTTCTGGTCCAGCTCCGCGTCCCGCGCAGCGTCGTGGCTGCGCTGGGCACGAATGCGGTGCGTACTGGGGTTGAAGTAGAGCTTGCTGAGCGGAAGGTCGATCACATCGACGTGTGCCTTCTGCTCATTCCAGTCGACGGTCACCGTCTCGCGGGTGCCGCCGGCGGTCTGCGCCTCCGCAACCTTCTTCTTGATCAGTTCACTCAGCTCGTCCGCCTGGGGCGGCGGGGGAAGTTCTCGCATCATTCCTGTTCCGTCCTGTCCGAGTCGTCTACGCCGTCGAGAACATCCGCCACGGCCTTGCGGGAAACCTCCGGAAGCGTCCGGTACTGCCCCCAGAGCTTGTCCAGAGGACTCAAGGAACGCCGGTCAGCGGCAATCCAGGCGCGAAGTACCCGCCGCTCCATGGGAGACAAGGCGCTCACCTGCCCAAGGACCTGCTGAAGGTCCGCCTGTCGGCCCACGCTCCCCACGCCACACCGCTTGCACTCGGTGACCAGCTGGTGGGCGACACCGCCGTCAGGCTGAACCACCGGGCGGCGAGCCACATTGAGCACAGCCTGTGCGATCCCTTCTTCATACACCTCACCGGCTGCGATGCCGCACGTGCGGCAGAGGTACCCATCCTCATACAGCACCTTCGCGCGCTGGGCAGCCGTAAGGCTCGCCTTATGCTTCGGCGCCTTCGACTTCCCAGGAATCCATACCTCCGCCCCCTGAGCAACGAAGCGCTGCTCCTGCTGACGAAGGGTGGGATCCTCACGACTCGGCGAAATCTTCCAGTCATGGTCTCGCAGGTCGCGAATACGCCGGTCGATCTGCGCAACGTCCGGGAATGCTTCCCGCAGTTCCGCCTTCGTGAAGATGTTTCCCACTCCTACTTCCTGCACCAGCCAGAGTGCAGCCCGAGCCATGCTTCCGATAGTGGTGTCCCGCCAGGACGGCATTGCCATTTGCTCACTCCTGCTGTCAATCGCGCGTTTCCCAACGAAGGCGATGTTCACGAGGTTAACGAAGGCGATGTTCACGAGGTTTACGAGCGCCCGTAACTCGCGCCGCACCGCCCCGCCTTACCCCCCAGCCTTACCCCCCACTCCTCCACGAGCTCCTCCACGAGCGGCTAACCCCAGTGTCCCACCGCGAACCGAAAACCAGTCCTCCATGGAACACTTGCGCACCAAGTAGCAAGCTTTCAACTCCACGACGGCCATGCACACTTGACACACACGAAACGCCCCCGCCCGCTATCCAGCATCGATTTCAACCGTTTCACCCGCATACTCCCGAAAGGCCAGGCATCTGGTATGCCACGAGCAAAAGGAAGCTACGCGCCTTACTGCTGGGCCGAGAAGCCCTTCGCCAGTGACATTTCGCCAGGAAAGCGCGCGCTGGCAACGGAGCTGCAACGGCTCTGCCGTCTCCTGGCGCTGGAACCTGACGGCAGCGCTCCAACTCAGAAGCAGGCAGCCGCCCGGCTGCACGTAAGCGAAACGTCACTGTCGCGGTACCTCAGCGGCAAGTACCTGCCGGGCCAGGCCGTTCTTAGGACGATCCACACCGCGGTGGATGGCATCGAGGGAGCCGACGTCACGCTCAGCCACTTGGAGAAGCTGCATGCCGCAGCCGACGCTGAGCAGTGCCGCGCCTGTGTGGAACTGCGGCGGCAGGTCACCGCCGGTGCCGTGGAGCTTGGCAGCACACGGGCTGAACGTGACGCAGCGCAGCAGGAGGCCTCAGCCCTCCATAAGCGGGCCACGGCCTTGAAGCACCAGGTGCGGGCATTGGAGGCCCGTGAAGGGCGAGCACTCAAACGAACGGCGCGGAGGGCCATTCGAGCCGGCCAGCGATCACGTCAGAGTGCCCGACAAGACGCAGCTCTGTTGCCGGTCCCCCGTTCGAAGGGGGACCGGCAACAGAGAATTCCTGAGATGCGGGCTGCTCTGCACGTCGCCCGGCAGGCCGGGGATCTGCAGAGCAGCGGCCGGCAAGACGGGGCTCTGTCACTGCTTCGGCAGTCTGCCGAGGTGATCAGCCCGGCTGAGACGGCGACCCTTGTCCACGTCTTGCGGGAGACTCAACTGGATGACCTGGCTTCCACCTTGATTCACATCTACGGGCGGGACAACTCCGATCCCGACGTGATGCGGGCAGCGGCTCATCTCCACCAGAATGGAAACCCCGACGACGCTGCCGCCCTCTTGCAAGCAGCTCTCACGACGCGGACTGGCACCTCTTGAGTGAGGCTGGCCAAGCACGTCCTCCAGGTCCGGTCTGCTGCACAAATCACCCCGGGGTCCGGCGTCGAGGTGATGCTGGACACGGGTTCGCGCCGAGCACCCGCGCGTGCTCGTGCCGGGGTGCCGTGCGTTCCGTCGATTCGGCCCCGTTAGCCTCGATTCGTTCGGTACCCGTTCGGCGGTCGGCGCTGGGGCGGTGTAGGCGGTAGTGGGAGGCAGTGATGGTGAAGGTTCCTGGTGGAGTGGTGGCTGCTGGGGGGCTTGTCGGGGGGTACGGGGTTGCCCGGTGGACCAGGAAGCGGCAGCTCGGCGGGGTTGTTCTCGCCGGTGCCGGGGTCCTTGCCGCTCAGCAGTGGAAGCAGCGGGCCGGCGGGACGGCCGCCGGGGTGCTGAGCGCCGCGTACGTCGCCGCCTTCGCCGGGTCTCACCCGCTCGCCAAGAAGGTGGGCGCCTGGCCCGCCGTCTTCGGTGTCGCCGGCGCCGTGGCCCTCACCTCCTGGGCCGTCGCCGACCGGCGGGGCTGACCGGCGGGGCGACCAGCGGGGCCAGCGGGGCACTGCTCACCGACGGGGCTGACCGGCGGGGCCAGCCGGCACCCCCCGGGGGGACTCACCCCGGCCCCGTTACGCCGCCGCCCCCTCCCCCCGAAACGCCCGCCTGTACGCCTGCGGGCTCGTGCCGACCACCCTCTTGAAGCGTTCCCGGAACGCCGTCGGCGAGCCGAAACCCGCCTGGGTGGCGATGCGTTCCACGGGGTGAGTGGTCGTTTCCAGGAGGTACTGGGCGCGGCGGACGCGGGCCAGGTGCAGCCACTGCAAGGGCGTCGTACCCGTCTGTTCGCGGAATCGGCGGTTCAGGGTGCGGGTGCTCATGCCGGCCTTGACGGCGATGTCCTCCAGCGTCAGTTCGCGCTCCGCGTTCTCCTCCAGCCACGCGAGCAGCGGCTCCATCCTCGTGCCCGCCGGCGCCGGTGGCTGGGCGTGCACGATGAACTGGGCCTGCCCGCCCTCCCGTTCGAGAGGCATGACCGACAGCCGGGCCGCGTCCGCCGCGACCGCCGAGCCGTGGTCCCGGCGGATCATGTGCAGGCACATGTCCAGCGCCGCCGCGGCCCCCGCCGACGTGAGGAACTGGCCGTTGTCGACGTAGAGGACGTTCGGGTCGACGGTCACCGCCGGGTGGCGGGCCGCCAGTTCCGCCGCCGCCCGCCAGTGCGTCGTCGCCCGCAGCCCGTCCAGCAGTCCCGTCGCCGCCAAGACGAACGCTCCCACGCAGACCGACGCGATCCGCGTGCCGTTCGCCGCCGCCGCGCGCAGCGCCTCCGCGACCCCTGGCGGCAGCGGCAGCGACGGGTCGGACCGACCCGGCAGCACGATCGTGTCCGCCTCCGCCAGCGCCTCCAGCCCGTACGGCGCGCGCAGCGTGAACGCCCCCGCGTTCACCTCCGCGTCCGCCATAACCGAGCAGACCCGGGTCCGGTACGCGGGCCTGCCGTCCGGCAGCCTCGCCCAGCCGAACGTGTCGATCGGGACGGAGAGATCGAACGGGATGACCTGGTCGAGCGCCAGTACGGCCACGGTGTGCATGTCTGGAGAGTACGGGTACGACCGGTTCTCGTCACGTCCCCCCCCTTGCATCCATCCCTCACGTCCATCCCTGACCTTCACCACCCCGGGGAGACCACCCGCCTCGCCCCAGCGTCACACCCGGCCGCCGCCCTCGCTCCCGCTCCCGCCTCCGCCTCCGCCTCCGCCTGCGGATTCCCCCCATCTGCAGCCCCGACCACCAGCGCCACCAGCATCGATACCCCTGGCTAGAATCCGTTGCCCTCTGGCAAAAGCGCCACTTCTGCAAGATCGGCCCCCGCCCCTAACGTCACCCCGTGACCAAGTTCCTCCTCGCCGTCCACGTCATCGCCGCGATCGTCGCCATCGGGCCCGTGACGGTCGCCGCGAGCATGTTTCCGCCGGCCGCGCGCCGGGCCCTCGCGGCGCCGGGGGATGCCGGCGCCCTCTCCACCGCGCGGCTGCTGCACCGCGTCTGCCGGGTCTACGCCGTCGTCGGCGTCGTCGTTCCCGTGTTCGGGTTCGCCACCGCGAGCAACATGGGGGTGCTCGGCGACACCTGGCTGATCGTCTCCATCGTGCTGACCGCCCTCGCGGCCGGCGTCCTCGCCCTGCTCGTGCTGCCCCGGCAGGAGGCCCTCGTGGACGGGCTCGTGGACGGGCTCGCGGGCACGCGGGACGGAGCAGGGGCCCTCGATCGCGCCGCCACCGTTCAACTCGCCATGTTCACCGGGATCTTCAACCTGCTCTGGGCCACCGTCACCGTCCTGATGATCATCCGGCCCGGCTCCACGACCGGAGCCTGACCGGACTGCCGTACCCCACAGCCGCCCGCCTTCACCGACCAGGTGACGCAGTACGCCAAGGACACCAAGGGCGGTCTGCCCGTCGGCTTCCAGAACGGTGTCGGCGCCTTCCCCGTGCTGGTCAGCGACCGCGTCGATCCGGCCGCCGTGCAGTGGGCCGAGGTACAGCAGCGGATCAAGTTCGCCTGTATGACCCGGCCCGTCGTGGTCGACAGCTCCCGCCAGTACGTGGGGATGTACCGCGGCAAGCCCGCCCTCGGACGCGTCTACGCCTCGTACTTCCTGGAGAAGGCAACGCGGTACTTCTACGCCCAGTGAACCCCGGGACCGGGACGGACCCGGGGCCCGGACGGACCCCGGGACCGGGACAGACCCGGTGAACCCCGGGGCCCCCGGACCGGGTGGACCAGGCGGACCGGGTGGACCCGGGGAGCGCCCTCAGGCCCGGTGCCCCAGCACGTTCACCACCCGCCCGTTCGGGTCCCGGACGAAGAACCTTCGTACGCCCCACTCCTCGCCCCGCAGCTCCCGCACCACCTCCGCGCCCGACGCGAGGACCCGCGCGTACACCGCGTCGACGTCCTCCACCTCGACGCTCAGGTCGGGGACGACGGGCGCGGTGCGTTCCTCGGTGAGGAAGCTGATCTGGGCGGTGGGGTTGGCCGGGGAGGCCAGCGTCATGACCCAGCCCTGGTTCATGACCTCCTCGAAGCCGAGCAAGCCGTAGAAGTCACGGTTCGTCTCCATCTCCTTGTCGGAGCCGACCTGAATGTCGGGGACGATCCTGCGGATGCTCATCAGCGGTGCCTCCTGGCGACTCGGAAAGGTCTCGGGGTGGGGCGAGGTGCCCCGGGTGGCCCAGTGTGCCGGTGTCCCGCCCACCGGCGTCACAGACAGCGCGCGGCCCTCCTGCCCACCGGCGTCCCAAACAGTGCGCGCCCCTTCTGCCCGCCGGCGTCACAGACAGCGGGCGGCTCTCCCGCCCCGCGTCCCTACGAACGGTGCGCGTGCGCGAGTACGAACCAGTCCTCGCTGTCGGCCGGTTCCGTGCCGTCCGTCCTGAACCGCCGGGCCACCGCGGCCACCACCAGCACCCCGGACGCGCCCAGCAGGGTGAAGAACGCCCAGGTCAGCGGCCAGGCCTCGGCGAAGCCGTCCGGCGGCGCGGGATGCGTGCGCAGGGACACGTGGAGCAGGGCGGCCGGTGGGGCGGCGACGATCAGCAGGGGCCAGGCGAGCGCGTCGCGGAGGCCGACGTACGCGGCCAGGAGCAGCAGGCAGGCGGCGAGGGCGAGGACGCCCGTGCCGGTCACCGGGGTGGTCTCCACCGGGGAGCCCGGGGTCTCGGGGCGGTTGCGCGGGTCCCAGGGCAGGCAGAGGAGGTACGCCGCGCAGGAGAGGGCGGCGCCGAGCACGCGGGTCAGCCAGCGTTCCGGCCATGGGCGCGTTCGCAGGGGGCGGAGCAGCTTCTCGGTCATGCGTACGAGCGTTCCCTGTGCGGCGGGGGCCCGACAGAGTACGCGTACTCAGAACCCGGTACTCAGCACCGGATACTCAGACCGGCCCCGCGCCCCGTCCGGGCGGCGCCCCGCCCCGTACGCACCTCACTTCACCGGCGCCGACGAGTCGGACGACGCCTCCCCGGAGCCGCCGGACCCGCCCGAGCCGCCGGGCCCCGAGTTCGCCGTCGACAGGGGCGCGGCGATGTCCTCCAGCGAGCGGCGCTCGGCGTTGACCGCGAGGAACACGGCGACCAGGCCCGCCGCGCACATCAGGCCGGCGCCGATCTGGAAGGCGAGGACCGTGTCGCCGACGACGCCCGACTCGGTGAGGTCGGCGAAGACGAGCGGGCCGCTGATACCGCCGGCCGCGGTGCCGATGGCGTAGAAGAAGGCGATGGCCATGGCCCGGGTCTCCATGGGGAAGATCTCGGAGACGGTCAGATAGGCGCTGGAGGCGCCGGCGGAGGCGAAGAACAGCACCACGCACCAGCAGGCGGTCATCGTCACGGCGGTCAGCGAGCCCTGGTCGAAGAGCCACGCGGTGACGAACAGGAGGATGCCGGAGAGCAGATAGGTCGAGGAGATCATCACCCGGCGGCCGACGGTGTCGAAGAGCTTGCCGAGCAGCAGCGGGCCCATGAAGTTGCCGGCCGCGATGACGGCGAAGTAGTAGCCGGTGCCGCCCGTGGGGACGTCGAAGAACTTGGTGAGGATGGCGCCGAAGCCGAAGGTGATGGCGTTGTAGAGGAAGGCCTGGCCGATGAAGAGGGCGAGGCCGAGCACCGCGCGCTTGGGGTAGCGGCCGAAGACGGTCTTGGCGATGACGCCGAAGCCGATGCTCTTGCGCTGCTCGACGGTGATCTCGCCGGCGGGCGGCGGCAGCGGCTTGCCCGTCTCCTTTTCGACTTCCTGTTCGACGGACTCGACGAGTTCGTCGGCCTCCTCGCCGTGTCCGTGGATGAACTGCCACCGCGGGCTCTCCGGGACATGCCGCCTGACCAGCAGGATCACCAGGCCGAGGACGACTCCGAGGGCGAAGGTGAGCCGCCAGCCGAGGTCCTTGGGGAAGATGTCGGTGTTCAGCATGAGGATCGACAGCAGGGCGCCGCCGATCGCGCCGAGCCAGTAGCTGCCGTTGATGATGAGGTCGACCCGGCCGCGGTACTTGGCGGGGATCAGCTCGTCGATCGCCGAGTTGATGGCCGCGTACTCCCCGCCGATGCCGAAGCCGGTGAGGAACCGGAAGGTGAAGAACCACCAGGCGTCGAAGGACAGGGCGGTCAGCGCGGTCGAGGCGAGATAGACCATCAGGGTGACCATGAACAGCTTCTTGCGGCCGTAGCGGTCGGTCAGCCAGCCGAAGAACAGGGCTCCCGCGCAGGCGCCCGCCACATAGAGCGCCGCCGCGATACCGGTGACCTGCGCCGAGGTGATGGACAGCCCGCTGCCGTCCTCGGAGAGGCGGCCCGCGATGTTGCCGACGGTGGTGACCTCCAGGCCGTCCAGAATCCAGACGGTGCCGAGGCCGATCACGATCATCCAGTGCCAGCGGGACCACGGCAGCCGGTCCAGCCGGGCGGGCACGCTCGTCGTGATCGTGCCGGTCGACGCTGGGGTGGGGGCCGGGGATGCGGGTGCGGTCATGGGGGTCCCTCTCCTTCGAGTGAACGCCGCACGTGTTCCCCGATCCGCGCCCGCTTACGCCCCCGATGATCTCCGCGCACGCCCCCCGGTGATCTCCGCTTACGCCCCCTGGTGATCTCCCCGCACGGCCCCGGGTGACCGCCGCTCACACCCCCGGTGACTTCCGCTCAACCCCCCGGTGACCTCCGTTCAGGCCCCCGGTGATCTCGGCCGCGCCCCCGGTGTTCTCCGCCCGCTCACGCCCCCAGCGCCCGCGACACCGCGTAGATCAACAGGCCGACCAGGGAGCCGACCACCGTGCCGTTGATCCGGATGAACTGCAGGTCACGGCCGATGTTTGCCTCGATCTTCTTGGTCGTGTGCTCGGCGTCCCAGCCGGCCACCGTGTCGGTGATGAGCGAGGTGATCTCTCCCCGGTACGTCGTCACCACGTACACCGCCGCGCCCTCGATCCAGCCGTCGACCTTGGCCTGGAGCTTGGGCTCGGTGGCCATACGGGCGCCGAGGGAGAGCAGCGAGGCCCGCACGCGCAGCCGCAGCTCGCTGCGCTCGTCCTCCGCCGCGGAGACGATCATCGACCGTACGGCCGTCCAGGCGGAGGCGATCAGGTCCTGGACCTCGCCGCGGCCCAGCACCTCGCCCTTGAGGCGCTCCACGCGGGCCCGGGTGTCGGTGTCGGACTGGAGGTCGGAGGCGAAGTCGGTGAGGAACCGGTCGAGGGCGCCGCGGGCCGGGTGGGACGGGGAGTCCCGCATCTCGGTGACGAAGCGCAGCAGCTCCCGGTAGACGCGCTCGCCGACCTTCTTGTCGACGAAGCGGGGCGTCCAGCCAGGCGCGCCGCCCTGCACGGCGCCCATGACCTGCTCGTCGTGGAAGACCAGCCAGTCGTGGGCGCGGCTGACCACCAGGTCGACGACCCGCCGGTGCCCGCCGTCCGCGACGACCCGCTCCAGCATCTTGCCGATGCCGGGCCCGATCTCCTGGGCGTTGGCGCGCCGGGTGATCGCCTCGCCGACCACGGCCTGCACGTCGGAGTCGCGCAGCACGGTCAGGGCGCCCCGCAGGGCGGTGGCCAGCTCGGCGGTCACCCGGTCCGCGTGGTCGGGGTCGGCGAGCCAGGTGCCCAGCCTGCCGCCGATGCCGACGGCCCGCAGCCGCTGCCGGACGACCTCCTCGGAGAGGAAGTTCTCGCCGACGAACTCGCCGAGCGAGACGCCGAGCTGGTCCTTCTTGGTGGGGATGATCGCGGTGTGCGGGATGGGCAGGCCGAGCGGGTGCCGGAAGAGGGCGGTGACGGCGAACCAGTCGGCCATCGCGCCGACCATGCCCGCCTCCGCGGCGGCCGCCACATAGCCGGCCCAGGCGCCCGCGCCCTCGTGCGAGGCCCACTTCGCCAGGACGTAGACCAGGGCGACGAAGAGCAGCAGGCCGGTGGCGGTCGCCTTCATCCGGCGCACCCCGCGCCGCTTCTCGAGGTCGGCGGCGCTGAAGGTGTTCATGGCGCGTCCCGGCGGCGCGGCGGCGCGGGAGGCGCTCCCTGTCCCGCCGGGACCGGAGGTGCTCCCGGTCCCGCCGGGGTTGGAGGTGCTCCCGGTCCCCCCGGGGTTGGAGGTGCTCCCGGTTCCGCCGGGGCGGGTGGTGCTCCCGGTCTCCCCGGGGTGCGCGTGCCCCACCCCGTCCGGTTCACCCGATTTCGTGCGTTCCATTCACTTCACCCGTCCACAGAACCCGACCCGCCAGGTCACCATTGTCCCTTTCCCCTCTCTTCTTGACCGACTACGGGAACGGCACACGGGTTCCCGGCGTCTGTTCGGATGGGGATTCGACCGGAGGGGCCCAAAGGGGGGTGCGTCGGTACTCTCCCGGCCCATGCCGCATCATGGGGTGATCACATCGGAGCATTTCGCTCCCATCGTTTCGAGGAGAGACGCACCGCATGACCAAGCGTCACGGTTATGCCCTGCTCGCCGCGGTTCTCGCCGTGGTCGTGGTCCTTTCCGGGGCCATCTACATCGGTGTCGCCGCCGACGACGGCAGCGGCACCCGGACCGACGTCGCCGGTGGGCGTACGTCGCACAACTCCGCCGCGCCCGCCTCCACCGGCACCTGGGTCGGCACCTGGTCGGCGTCCCCGTCCGGGGCGGAACCCGGCACGGAGACCACCGGCATGGCGGGCCGCTCGGTGCGCAACGTCGTGCACGCGGCCGTCGGCGGTACCGGCGCCCGCATCACCCTGTCCAACCTCTACGGCCAGCGCCCGCTGCCCATCGCGCACGCCACGATCGCGGTCGCCCTGGCCGCCAACGACCCCGCCGCCGCGGCCGACACCCTGCGCCGTCTCACCTTCGGCGGCGCCGCCGCGGTGGTGATCCCGGCGGGCGGACAGGTGATGAGCGACGCCGTCCGCGTGCGCGTCCCGCACGGCGCCGACCTCCTCGTGACGACGTACTCGCCGACCCCGTCCGGCCCGGTCACCTACCACCGGATGGCACGCCAGCTCTCGTACGTCGCGCGGGGCGACCGTACGGAGGACGTGAGCGGCACCGCGTACACCGAGCGGACGCCGTACTGGCGCTATCTGACCGCCGTCGACGTGCTCAGCGACGAGGCGGACGGCACGGTCGTCGTGCTCGGCGACTCGCTCACCGACGGCGTCACCTCGACGGTGGGGGCCAACCGCCGCTGGACGGACGTCCTCGCGGAACGGCTGCGCGCCTCGGCCGGAACCGGTGAGACGCCCCGCTACAGCGTCGTGAACCAGGGCATCAGCGGCAACCAGATCCTCGCCGCCGGCCTCGGCCGTCCCGCCGACAACCCGAGCGGGCTGAGCCGCTTCGGACGCGATGTCCTCGACCGCACCAACGTCAAGGCCGTCGTCATCGACCTCGGCATCAACGACATCCTGCGCAACCCCAACCAGGTCGACCCGAACACCGTCACGGAGGGGCTGCGGACCCTGGTCGCCCGGGCGCACGCGCGCGGCCTGCGGGTCGTCGGCGCCACCCTGATGCCCTTCCAGGGCCACCGCGGCTACACCCCGCAGCGGGAGGCCGTACGGGAGGCGGTGAACGCGGAGATCCGCGCCGGGAAGGTGTACGACGCCGTGGTCGACTTCGACGCGGCCCTGCGCGACCCCTACAACCCGCGCCGGCTGCGGCCCGACTACGACTCGGGGGACCACCTCCACCCGAGCGACCGGGGCTTCCGGCGGATGGCCGACGTGTTCGACCTGCGGCAACTGAGGGGCTCGGCTCCGGCGGAGCTGTGACCCCGGCCCTGCCTGGGCCGTGACCCCAGCCCTGCCTGGGCCGTGACCCCGGCCCCTCCCCCCTCCGGCGCGTCAACGTGCCGGAGGGCGGCGGGAGTTGGTCAGTGGTCGCCGAAGTGGCGGCGGTGGCGGTCCTCGCGGCGCTCCCGGTGGCGCTCCCGGCGCTCCTCCTGACGGTCGCGGCGCTCGCGCTCCCGCTCGTACCGGTACTCGTGGTGATCCTCGTGCCGGTCGCGGATCAGGTCCCGCGCGTCGTCCAGGGCGTCGAAGACGTCACCGAGCCGGCCGCCCTGCGAGCCCTCCAGCTCCTTGCGGGCGGCCCGGCGCTCCAGCTTCTCCTGGCGGCGCTCCTCCCGCTGGCGCTGGCGCTCGGCGCGGGTGAGCTTGCGCTCGACACCGACCCCGCCCCAGAAGGCGAAGCCGGTGATGACCACCCTGGGCGCCCCGGGGTCGCCGGGCCGGCCCTCCTCGCGGTGGTCGAAGCCGCCCATGATGCCGATGCCACGCACCACGACCTCGACGCCGGGCGGCACGACGACGTTCATCCCGCCCATCACCGCGACGCAGTTGACGACGACCTCGCGGTCCGCGAAGTTCGCCTCGCGCAGGTCGATCTCGCCACCGCCCATGAGGGCGAAGGAGTTGAAGCGCCGCGGCACCGTCCAGCGGCCCTTGCGCTCGAACCCGGACAGGACGGCCACACCCCAGGACGAGGAGCCCTCGCCGCCGACGATCCGCGATGCCCAACTGCCGTCGTCCACCGGCTGCTTGACCATGGAGACCGGGGCCGCCGCGGCAACTCCCGGCAGATCGCGGGTGATCGGCGCCAGCTCCCCGTAGGTACGGGCCTTGTAGGTGGCCTCCAGCCGCTCCTCGAACTCCTCCATGTCGAGGCGGCCTTCGGCGAGGGCGTCCCTCAGCTTCTCGGCGACCCGTTCGCGGTCGGCGTCGGAGGCGCGCAGCTCCGGGAGTTCGTCGTCGGTCATGGACGCCAGCCTACGAGTTCCCCTGCCCGCCCGCCATGCCGCTCGCCGCCTCGGACAGAGCCTTCGACACGCCTCGGCCAGGACCCGCCCACGGGCCCGCGGGGGACCCGCCCCGGCAGCGGGCTCAGGAGGCCGCCTTCCCGGCGTACATGCGGCTGATCACGGCCTCGATGTCCGGTTCGCGCACGGAGAGGTCCACGAGCGGGTACTCCGCCGCGATCCGCGCCACCAGCGGGGCGGCCGACCGGTCGGCGGGGAAGGCCAGCCACTGGCGCGGCCCCTCCACCTTCACCACCCGCGCCGACTCCGCCTGGATCGGCGGGAGTTCGCGCTCCAGGTCCACGACCAGGGTCCGTTCGCTCCGGCCCACCTCGTGCAGCCCGGCCAGCGGGCCGTCGTACATCAGCCGGCCGTGGTCGATGACCATCACGCGCCGGCAGAGCTGCTCGATGTCGGTGAGGTCGTGCGTGGTGAGCAGGACCGTCGTGCCGCGCTCGGCGTTCAGGTCGCGCAGGAACTCGCGGACCCGCGCCTTGCTGATCACGTCGAGGCCGATGGTCGGCTCGTCCAGGTAGAGCACCTCGGGGTCGTGCAGCAGTGCCGCCGCGATGTCGCCGCGCATCCGCTGCCCCAGCGAGAGCTGGCGCACGGGCACGTCCAACAGGGCCCCGAGTTCGAGGAGTTCGACGCAGCGGTCGAGGTTCTCCCGGTAACGTCCGTCGGGGATGCGGTACATGCGGTGCATCAGCCGGTAGGAGTCGATCAGCGGAAGGTCCCACCACAGGGTCGTACGCTGCCCGAACACCACCCCGATACGGCGGGCGAGGCGGGTCCGCTCGCGGGACGGGTCGAGTCCGGCGACCCGCAGCCGGCCGCCGCTCGGGGTGAGGATGCCGGTGAGCATCTTGATGGTCGTGGACTTGCCGGCGCCGTTGGGACCGATGTAGCCGACCATCTCGCCGCGCGGCACGGTGAAGGAGATCGAGTCGACCGCCCGCACCTGCCGCCGTTCCCCGCGCAGGAACCCCGTCCGCTTGCGCACGTCGAAGACCTTCTCGACACCGTCCAGCTCGATGAAGGCGCTGTCCGGACCGGCGGCCCCCCTCCCCCTCCGCTCCGGCCCGCCGTCCGGACCGGTGAACCCGCCGTCCGGACCGGTGGACCCGCCGTCCGGACCGGTGGACCCGCCGTCCCGCCCGCCGGGCCCGTTCTCCCCGCCGCCGGGTCCGCCGTCCCGCCCGCCGGGTCCGCTCTCCTCGGTGATGGCCACGACCGTTCCCCTAACTTCCCGTACTGCGATAGGCGCGCAGCCCCGCGCGCCAGGCGATGGTGGCGAGCGCGCAGCAGAGCGCCGCCACGAGTGGTGGTGCGAAGGTGACCCACTCCGGCAGAGCGAGCGGATAGGGCCGCCCGAGGACGTAGAGGGCGGGCAGCCAGTTGACGAAGGCGAGCGGGAGGACGAAGGTCACCCCGCGCAGCATGTCCTTGGTGAAGACGGTCGGCGGGTACTGGAGGAGCGTGCTGCCGCCGTAGGTGAAGGAGTTCTGCACCTCGGAGGCGTCCTGGGCGACGAACTGGAAGGCCCCGCCCGCCACGAACACCGCCGAGAAGATCACTCCGCCGCTGAGCAGCATCACCGGGACCAGCAGCACCTTGAGAAGCGTCCACTGGATGTCGAGGACGACCAGGGCGTAGCCGAGGACGAGCAGGCCCTGGACGACCCGGCCGAGCCGGCGCAGCGCGAACCGGTCGGCGGCGACCTGGGCGAGGACGGGCGCGGGCCGCACCAGCAGGGTGTCGAGCGTGCCGTCGCGGACCCGCCGCCCGAGCCGGTCCATCGAGCCGAGCGCGAGGTCCGCGAGCCCGAACGCGGTGCCGGAGACGCCGTAGAGGAAGGCGACCTCGGGCAGTCCGTAGCCGCCGATCCGGTCGACCTGCGAGAACATCAGCAGGATCGCCACGAAGTCCAGGGCGGTCGCGGCGAAGTTCCCGAACGCGGTCATCGCGAACGACGCCCGGTAGGCCATCGTGGAGCGGATCCACATCGCGGTGATCAGCCGGTAGGCGCGCAGCCCGTCGAGCAGCCGCCGGTACGGTCCCTCCCGTCCGGCGCCGGGCTCCCCGACCGCCCACTCGCGCGAGGTGCCGGGTACGCCGACCGCGTGTGCCGCCACGGGCCCGGTCCCGCCGGCCCGCCCGCGCACCGCCTCCTCCACAGGGTCAGCCACCCTGCACCACCACCCTCCGGGCCGCCGCCGACTGGAGCAGCCGCCCGGCGCCGAGCAGCGCGAGCGCCCAGGCGGCCTGGAACGCGTATGTGCCGAGCGGGTCCGCCGTGCCGAGCAGGACGTCCACCGGGGCCTGGATCAGCGACGACCACGGCAGGGCCCGTACGATCTCGCCGAGCGTGCCGGGGAACACGTTCAGCGGGAGCAGCATCCCCGAGCAGAACACCCCGGCGATCATGGTGAGCTGGGTGACCCCGGCGCCGTCGAGCAGCCAGAACGCCGACAGCGCCACCAGGAAACGGATCCCGAACCCGACGACCACCCCGAGCCCGACCGCGACCAGGAAGGCGAGCCAGGTCAGCGGGTCGGCGGGCAGTGCCAGGTCGAACAGCAGCGCCCCGCAGACCAGCGGGACCAGGCCGCGGCCCAGCAGGTGGAACAGCGCCCGCCCCAGGTCCTGCGCGAGCCACCACATCTGAAGGTCGGCGGGCCGGTACAGGTCGATCGCGATGTCACCCGTGCGGATGCGCTCGATCAGCTCCTCCTCGAAGCCGCCGCCCATCACCCCGACCACCATCAGCAGTGCCTGGGCGAGCCACACATAGCTGAGCGCCTGGGCCTGGTCGTAGCCGCCGAGGTGCGGCCTGCTGTCCCAGAGCGCGATGAAGACGTAGGCGATGATCAGCCCGAAGACGGTGTTGGTGAAGACGCCCGCGGCCGTGGCGGTCCGGTAGGTCGCGTACCGCCGGAACCCGCCCGCCGCGACGGACGCGTACAACCGCGCCGTGCCCACAACCGGTCCTCCTCCCGAGCGTTGAGCCAAGTTGAGCCAAAGCGCAGGAGCCTAGCCCCGGTGCGGGGTGTGCCGCCAGGCATTTTCCGGCGGGACGCGTGCCGGGATCCGGGAACGAAACGCGGGGTGCGACAGTCTTCAAGAGGGGCGCACCAGGCGTAAGAGGCGTAAGAGGTCGTACGGCGACGTACGACGTGAAACAGGAGTCCGGCGAACAGATGAGTGACGAGCCGCAGCCGCAGCGGAACGAGCAGGGCTGGGCACCCCGGGAACCGGAACCGGGCCCCCGCCCGGCCGGCGACCCGGCGGCGGGACCGGGCGGGCCGGCGCGGGGGCCGGCCGGGTCCGCGGCGGGACCGGGCGGGACCGGGGCGGAGGGGGAGGAGAACGGCCAGGAGGGCGACGCGGGCACAGCGGGCTCAGCGGCCACAGCCGCCACAGCGGGTAAGGCCGGCCAGGCGAAGGAGAAGCGGAAGCGGACCGGGTGGCGCCGGCTCGTGCCGACCTGGCGGATGCTGCTCGGCACCCTGGTGTGCCTGATCCTCGTCCTCGTCGGCCTCTTCGCGCTCGGCTACTACCTGGTCAAGATCCCGCCGGCGAACGCCGCCGCGACCAAGCAGAGCAACGTCTATCTGTACGCCGACGGCAGCCAGCTCGCCCGCGACGGCGACGTCAACCGCGAGAACGTGTCACTGGCGCAGATCTCCAAGGACGCCCAGCACGCCACGCTCGCCGCCGAGGACCGCGACTTCTACACCGAGTCCGCCATCGACCCCAAGGCGATGGTCCGCGCGGGCTGGAACACGGCGACCGGCAAGGGCAAGCAGTCCGGCTCGACGATCACCCAGCAGTACGTGAAGAACTACTACCTGGGCCAGGAACAGACCGTCACCCGCAAGATCAAGGAGTTCTTCATCTCGATCAAGCTCGACCGGGAGAAGAGCAAGGACGACATCCTGGAGGGCTACCTCAACACCAGCTACTACGGGCGCAACGCCTACGGCATCCAGGCCGCCGCGCAGGCCTACTACGGTGTCGACGCCGACGACCTGACGGTCGGCCAGGGCGCCTACCTCGCCGCCCTGCTCAACGCGCCCAGCGAGTACGACGTGATCGCGCACCCCGAGAACAAGGCGGCGGCCCTCGCCCGCTGGAACTACGTCCTCGACGGCATGGTCAAGAAGAAGTGGCTGACCCAGCCCGCGCGCGCCCGGGTCACCTTCCAGCCGCCCAAGCAGGCCAAGGGCCCCTCGGGCATGTCCGGCCAGCGCGGCTACCTGGTGCAGGCCGTCAACGACTATCTGACCTCGAACAAGATCCTGGACGAGGACACCCTCACCACCGGCGGCTACCGCATCACCACCACCCTCCAGAAGCCCAAGCAGGACGCCTTCGTGAAGGCCGTCGACGATCAGGTGACGGACCGGCTCGACAAGAAGAACCGCAAGGTCGACACGTACGTCCGGGCCGGCGGTGTCGCCATCGACCCCTCCAGCGGCAAGGTCCGCGCGATGTACGGCGGCATCGACTACACCAGGCAGTACGTGAACAACGCGACCCGCCGGGACTACCAGGTCGGCTCCACCTTCAAGCCGTTCGTCTTCACCTCGGCCGTGCAGAACTTCTCCACGACCCAGGACGGCCGCATGATCACCCCGAACACCGTCTACGACGGCACCGACGAGCGCCCGGTGCAGGGCTGGAGCGGCGGGAGCTACGCCCCGGAGAACGAGGACGGCGTCTCGTACGGCGACATCACCGTGCGCACCGCCACCGACAAGTCGGTCAACTCGGTGTACGCGCAGATGGCCGTGGACGTCGGCCCCGCCAAGGTGGAGAAGACCGCGGTGGCGCTCGGCCTGCCCGCGAACACCCCCGACCTGACCGCCTCCCCCTCGATCGCCCTCGGCCCGGCCACCGCCAGCGTCCTCGACATGGCGGAGGCGTACGCCACGCTCGCCAACCACGGCCGGCACGGCACGTACTCCCTCGTCGAGAAGATCACCAAGGACGGCGAGGACGCCGTGGAGCTGCCGGAGCGGCGGACCACCCAGGCGGTGAGCCGGGAGGCCGCCGACACCACCACGTCCATGCTGCGGAGCGTGGTCGACGGCGGCACCGGGCAGGCCGCGCAGGCCGCCGGCCGGCCCGCCGCCGGCAAGACCGGCACGGCCGAGGAGGACACCGCCGCCTGGTTCGCGGGCTACACCCCCGACCTCGCCACCGTCGTCGCCGTGATGGGCCAGGACCCCGAGACCGGCGCCCACAAGTCCCTGTACGGGGCGCTCGGCCAGGCCCGTATCAACGGCGGCGGCTATCCCGCCCAGATCTGGGCCCAGTTCACCAAGGACGCCCTCGACGGCACCGACGCGTCCGACTTCGACCTCCAGGTCCAGCCGGGCGCCGAGGACCAGGAGGACGTCCCGTCCTTCGAGCCCAGCGAACCGGACGCCACCGGCGGCCAGGGCGACGACGGCGGCACCGACGGCGGCCGGCGGACCCCCGGCCAGGACCAGGGCGGGACCCAGGGCCCGAGCCGGTCCCCCGGGCAGACCAACGGCCAGAGCCAGGGCCAGACCGCCGGCCAGAACCAGGGGCAGAGCAACGGCGGCGCCGACACCGGGGGCGGCACCACGGGCGGCGACGCCGGGGGGACCACCACCGGGGGCGGTACCACCGGTTCCACCACGGACGGCGGGACCGGCGGCGACGGCGGGGACACGGACGGCGGAACGGGCACCATCGCGGGCGAGGGCCCGCTGAGCCCGTTCGCCTCGGGGAAACCCTGAGGCGTCGAGCGGGCGCGGCGGGGCGCCGGACCAGGGCCGGCGGGTGAGGGCGGCCGGATCAGAGGGGGCGGGTCAGATCCCCAGGTCCTTGATGATCTTCGCGACGTGACCGGTCGCCTTCACGTTGTACAGGGCCCGCTCGACCTTGCCCTCCTCGTCCACCACCACCGTGGAACGGATGACCCCGACGACCGTCTTGCCGTACAGCTTCTTCTCGCCGAAGGCGCCGTACGCCTCCAGGACCGACTTGTCGGGGTCCCCGACCAGCGTGACCTTCAGGGACTCCTTCTCCCGGAACTTGGCGAGCTTCTCCGGCTTGTCCGGGGAGACGCCGATGACGTCGTAACCGGCGCTCGCCAGCACGTCGAGGTTGTCCGTGAAGTCGCAGGCCTGCTTGGTGCAGCCCGGGGTGAGGGCGGCCGGGTAGAAGTAGACGATGACCTTGCGGCCCTTGTGGTCCGCCAGCGAGACCTCGTTGCCGTCGGCGTCGGGCAGGGTGAAGGCGGGGGCGGTGTCGCCGGGCTGGAGTCGCTCGCTCATCGGTACCTCACGTGGCCAGGTGGGTGGAATGGATACGGAACGAGCGTAATGGGGGTGCCGAGGGGTGCGGCGCAGCAGGAGCTGACAGACTGTCCGGACCAGGCAGTCACTCATACGACCACGGAGGCAGCGCGGTGTCGGATACGTCGGACACGTCGGATACCAGGACTCCGGCGCAGATCGAGGCGGACATCAAGAACCGCCGCGCAACGCTCGCCGACACGCTCGACGAGATCGGCGTGCGGGTCCATCCGAAGACGATCGTCGGAGACGCCAAGGCGAAGGTCGCCTCCAACATCGACCACACGCTGGGGCGCGCCTACGTCGGCGTGAACCGGGTCGTCGGCGATGTGAAGGGGCGGTTCGTCACCGAGGAGGGCGCGCCCCGGCTGGAGCGCATCGTGCCAGCGGCCCTGCTGGCGGTGGGTGTCGTCGGGCTGCTCGTGCTGGGCACGCGGCGGCGCAAGGGCTGACCCGGCGGCCTTGGGAAGTCTCGGGGACAGGTAGGTTCTGGGCGTGAGCGCCAATCGGGAACAGCACAACACGCATGACGACAAGTTGCCCATCCGGATGCTGCACGACCGTGTGCTCGTGCGGCAGGACGTCACCGAGGGCGAGCGGCGGTCCGGCGGGGGCATCCTGATCCCCGCGACGGCCGCGGTCGGCCGCCGCCTCGCCTGGGCCGATGTCGTCGCGGTGGGCCAGAACGTCCGTACGGTCGAGCCGGGCGACCGGGTCCTGTACGACCCCGAGGACCGCGCCGAGGTCGAGGTGCGCGGGATCGCCTACGTGCTGATGCGCGAACGGGACCTGCACGCGGTGGCCGCGGACCGCTTCGAGGGCTCCGAGGACTCGACGGGCCTGTATTTGTAGGCAGGACCGCCCACCAAGGGGCCGGTGACCATGGTCACCGGCCCCTTCGGCGTTCAACGCCCTCTGCCGCCCTTCCGGGCGTGACGATCGGATGAACTGCTCGTTGATCCGTTCGGGGAACGAACGGGCGGACCGGAACGAGGGAGACATGGGCGCCAGATACACCCGTGAGCTGCTGGAGGAAGCGGCTCGCGAGACACGACACATCGACGACGCGGTGCGCTGGTGCGGCGGGAGCCCGACACCGGGGGACCTACTCCCGGCCGGCCCCGGCTCCCGGAGTCGGCGGACGCACGGCACGCGCGGACCAGTAAAGTGACGGCGTTGGGCCCGTACCCCAGCAGGCTAGAGGGCGCCGGTTTAGGTCCGGTGTGTCGTGGGTTCGAGTCCCACCGGGCCCACAGTCGTGAGGGGCGCGCCGTCTTCGTGAGGGCGCGCCCCTCCGCGTACCGCCAGTCGTCCCGCCGGTCAGCCGAGGAGTTCGCGGATCACCGGGACCAGGGCGCGGAAGGCCTTGCCTCGGTGGCTGATCGCGTTCTTTTCCGCCGGGGTGAGTTCCGCGCAGGTGCGGGTGTCGCCTTCGGGCTGGAGGATCGGGTCGTAGCCGAAGCCGTGGGTGCCGGCCGGGGTGTGGCGGAGGGTGCCGGGGAGTTGGCCCTCGACGACGCGTTCCGTGCCGTCCGGCAGGGCGAGGGCGGCCGCGCAGGCGAAGTGGGCGCCGCGGTGCGGGGCGTCGATGTCGGAGAGCTGGGCGAGGAGCAGGTCCAGGTTGGCCTGGTCGTCGCCGTGCCGTCCGGCCCAGCGGGCGGAGAAGATGCCGGGGGCGCCGTTCAGTACGTCGACGCACAGGCCCGAGTCGTCGGCGACGGCGGGCAGCCCGGTGGCCTGGGCGAGGGCGTGGGCCTTCAGCAGGGCGTTCTCCGCGAAGGTGACGCCGGTTTCCTTGACGTCGGGGATGTCGGGGTAGGCGTCCGCGCCGACGAGGTCATGGGTGAGGCCTGCGTCGGCGAGGATCGCCTTGAGTTCGGTGAGCTTGCCGGCGTTGCGGGTGGCGAGGATCAGGCGGGTCATGGTCGCCAGTATCTCCGAGGGGGCGACCGGCGCCGGAGGGGTGTCCCGGTGGCAAGGGCGTGTTCACCGACCCCGGGCAGGGCGACGCGCGCAGGCGCGGCCGGGTGTCCCGGTCTTCCGTGTGTTGCCGGTGGCCTTGTTCGGGGGACGGCCCCGTCAGCGGGGGTCCCGGGCGGCTAGGGCGTGCACACCTTTGTCAGTTCGCCCGCCGCGGCCGTGACGGGGCTGATGTCGGGGGTGCTGTCGCCGTTCCTGACGGCGGTGCGGACGTTGGCGACGGCCTTGTTGAGCTGGTCGACGGCCTTGTTGACGTCGGCGTCGTCGGTCTTGTCGCCGAGGTTGTCGAGGTTGGTCTCGATCGAGTCGAGGGAGGCGTCGGTCTGCGACGGATCGTTCGCCGCGTTCTCGACCGCCTGCTGGAGTTCGGTGACGCTGTCGGCTATCGAGTCGGCGGTCTGCACACAGTCGAGCGCCTTGTTGACGGCGTCGCAGCCGACGGCCGCCGGCAGGGCGGCGAGCGCGGCGGCGACGGCGAGTGAGGCGGTGCGGCGACGAGTGCGGTGGCGCGCGGCCATGGAACGGTCCCTCCCCGTGGGCATGATGGCGTGCGGCCGCGTCGGCGGCCGGTGCGTCCCGCGGTGGGGTCGTCCCGATCCCGCCCGAGGTGGCCGGCGGGCGCACGGCAGGACCGTACGCCCGTACCCCTTAGAACGCTCGGGATTAACGCTCGGTTGCCTCGGCGGCCGATTCGAGCACGGCGCGCTGGACGGCGGCGAGTTCGTCGCAGCCCGCGACGGCGAGGTCGAGCAGGGCGTTCAGTTCCTTGCGGTCGAAAGGCTCGGCCTCGGCGGTGCCCTGGACCTCGACGAAGCGGCCGTCGCCGGTGCACACGACGTTCATGTCGGTGTCGGCCTTCACGTCCTCCTCGTAGCAGAGGTCGAGCAGGGGGACGCCGCCGACGATGCCGACGGAGACGGCGGAGACGGTGCCGGTGAGCGGCTTGCGGCCGGCCTTGATCAGCTTCTTGCCCTGGGCCCAGGTGACGGCGTCGGCCAGGGCGACGTACGCGCCGGTGATGGCGGCGGTGCGGGTGCCGCCGTCGGCCTGGAGGACGTCGCAGTCGAGGACGATGGTGTTCTCGCCGAGCGCCTTGTAGTCGATGACGGCGCGCAGGGAGCGGCCGATGAGGCGGCTGATCTCGTGGGTGCGTCCGCCGATCTTGCCGCGGACGGACTCGCGGTCGCCGCGGGTGTTGGTGGCGCGGGGCAGCATGGAGTATTCGGCGGTGACCCAGCCCTCGCCGCTGCCCTTGCGCCAGCGGGGGACGCCTTCGGTGACGGAGGCCGTGCAGAAGACCTTGGTGTCGCCGAAGGAGACGAGGACGGAGCCCTCGGCGTGCTTGCTCCAGCCACGCTGGATGGTGATGGGGCGAAGCTGTTCGGGGGTGCGGCCGTCGATGCGAGACATGCGGCTGAGCCTATCGGCCCATGGGTGAGGGGCTGTCCGCCGGTGACGGAACAGCCCCTCAAGGGTGAGCCGGGTGCGTCGAGGCGACGTGCCGCTCGCGGTCCGCTCGCACGGGGGCGGGGGGCGGAAGCGGCGGCGCGGGCCTCAGCGGGTCCCGGTTCTCACATCATGTCCTCGATCTCGCCCGCGATGGGGTCGGCGTCGGTGCCGATGACGACCTGGATGGCGGTGCCCATCTTGACGACGCCGTGGGCGCCCGCGGCCTTGAGGGCGGCTTCGTCGACCAGCGAGGGGTCGTTGACCTCGGTGCGCAGGCGGGTGATGCAGCCTTCGACTTCTTCGATGTTGTCGATGCCGCCGAGCCCGGCGACGATCTTCTCAGCCTTCGTGGCCATGTCCTACTCCCTGATCAGAACCGCTTTGTCGCAGTAACCCACAGTTGGCCCAACTTCGCGAGCGGTCATGTCGTAGGTGCCGAATGATGGCGATCACGACAGAGCGACCCGTCGTCAACTGGTCTACACCAGTTGACGGGCAGTCGCCAAACCGGCCCGGCCCGAAGGACGCCCATGAGTGCCGTCAGTGCCGTCTCACCTGCGCGTAACCGATGGAACAAGACCTTCCAGGGTCTGCAGAAAATGGGGCGGAGCCTCCAGCTCCCGATCGCCGTGCTGCCGGCCGCCGGCATCCTCAACCGGCTCGGCCAGCCCGATGTGTTCGGCGCGGACGGGCTCGGCTGGGACAACGTCTCGAAGGTGATGGGCGCGGCGGGCGGCGCGCTGCTCGACGGCCAGCTCGGTCTGCCGATGCTGTTCTGCGTGGGCGTGGCCATCGGCATGGCGAAGAAGGCGGACGGCTCCACGGCGCTCGCGGCGGTGGTGGGCTTCCTCGTCTACTACAACGTGCTGCGCGCCTTCCCGGAGGACTGCCCGTCGGGGAGTACGGCGGTCAAGCTGGGCTGCCAGCTGGAGGACAACTCGGTCGTCGAGTTCACGTACCAGAACCCGGGGGTGTTCGGCGGCATCGTGATCGGCCTGCTGTCGGCGTACTTCTGGCAGCGGTTCCACCGTACGAAGCTGGTGGACTGGCTCGGCTTCTTCAACGGGCGCCGGCTGGTGCCGATCATCATGGCGTTCGTGGCGATCTTGTTCGCCTCGCTGTGCGTGTGGGTGTGGCCGCCGATCGGTGACGCGCTGGAGAACTTCAGCGACTGGCTGGTCGGGCTGGGCGCGTGGGGCGCGGGTGTGTTCGGCGTGGCGAACCGGGCGTTGCTGGTGATCGGGCTGCACCAGTTCCTGAACGTGCCCATCTGGTTCCAGTTCGGCAGCTTCACCAAGCCGGACGGGCAGGTCGTGCACGGTGACATCAACATGTTCTTGGCGGGCGACCCGAACGCGGGGCAGTTCACCTCGGGCTTCTTCCCGATCATGATGTTCGCGCTGCCGGCGGCGGCGCTGGCGATCACGCACTGCGCGAAGCCGCACCGGCGCAAGGAGGTGGGCGGTCTGATGCTGTCGGTGGCGCTGACGTCGTTCGTCACAGGCATCACGGAGCCGCTGGAGTACTCGTTCCTGTTCATCGCGCCGCTGCTGTACGCGGTGCACGCGGTGCTGACCGGTGTGTCGATGGCGGTGACGTGGGGGCTCGGGGTGCACGACGGCTTCAGCTTCTCCGCGGGTCTGATCGACTACGTCATCAACTGGAACCTGGCGACGAAGCCGTGGGCGATCGTGCCGATCGGGCTGTGCTTCGCGGCGGTGTACTACACGATCTTCCGGTTCGCGATCACGAAGTTCGATCTGAAGACGCCGGGGCGGGAGCCGGAGGAGGAAGTCGAGGACACGACGAAGGCGTAGGCCCCCGGGCAACGTCCGCGGCCTCCCCCGGGCCGCTCACCAGCACCGCTCTCCCCCAAGGCCCCCGGACCACCTGGTCCGGGGGCCTTCGGCATGACCGGAATCCCTTATTCCCGTTATGGCCGAGACCACAAAAACACCGGGTTCCTTATCCAGCCTTCACCGTGCTACAACAGGTCTACACCACTGAGTGGTGTAGACCACGCGGCCGCTGCCCACCCCTTTGCGCAACCCTTCCCCGTCCCCCCCGGCAGCGCCAGCACATGGAGGAACTATGAGCACCGCCACAGCATCGGCGGCACCCGCGAAGAAGCGGGGATCCGGCCTGTTCCAGGGCCTGCAGAAGGTCGGCCGCAGCCTGCAGCTGCCGATCGCCGTGCTGCCGGCGGCGGGCATCCTGCTCCGGCTCGGCCAGGACGACGTCTTCGGCAAGGACGGCCTCGGCTGGAACAAGGTCGCGGCCGTCTTCATGACCGCCGGCGACGCGGTGTTCAGCAACCTGCCGCTGCTGTTCTGCGTCGGCATCGCCATCGGCTTCGCCAAGAAGGCCGACGGCTCCACCGCGCTCGCGGCGCTGGTCGGCTTCCTGGTCTACAAGAACGTGCTGACGGCGTTCCCCATCACCGACGCCAAGATCACCAAGGGCGCGGACATCGCCGCGACGTACAACGACCCCAAGGTGCTCGGCGGCATCATCATGGGCCTCATAGCCGCCGTCACCTGGCAGCGGTTCCACCGCACCAAGCTGCCCGACTGGCTCGGCTTCTTCAACGGCCGCCGTCTCGTCCCGATCCTGATGGCCTTCATCGGCACCGCCGTCGGCGTCTTCTTCGGTCTCGTCTGGGAGCCCGTCGGCGACGTCATCACCAACTTCGGTGAGTGGATGACCGGTCTCGGCGCCGTCGGCGCGGGCATCTTCGGCGCCATCAACCGCGCGTTGCTCCCGGTCGGCATGCACCAGTTCGTCAACACCGTCGCCTGGCAGGAGATCGGGTCCTACAAGGACGCCGCCGGAACCGTGTGGCACGGCGACCTGCCGCGCTTCTTCCACGGCGACCCGACGGCCGGTCAGTTCATGACGGGCTTCTTCCCCATCATGATGTTCGCGCTGCCGGCCGCCGCCCTGGCCATCACGCACTGCGCCCGTCCCGAGCGCCGCAAGGCCGTCGGCGGCATGATGATGTCGCTCGCCCTCACCTCGTTCGTCACCGGTATCACCGAGCCGATCGAGTTCGCGTTCATGTTCATCGCGCCGGTCCTGTACGTGATCCACGCGGTGCTGACCGCCCTGTCGCTGGCCGTCACCTGGGCCCTGGGCGTGCACCACGGCTTCAGCTTCTCCGCCGGCGCCATCGACTACTTCCTGAACTGGAACCTGGCCACCAAGCCCTGGATGATCATTCCGATCGGCCTGGTCTTCGCGGTGATCTACTACGTGGTCTTCCGGTTCGCGATCATCAAGTTCAACCTCGCCACCCCGGGCCGCGAGCCCGAGGAGGAGGTCGAGGACCTCACCAAGGCGTGAGCCGTCCCGTCCCACGCGCGAAGGCCCCCGGAACCGTCTGGTTCCGGGGGCCTTCCGCGTCACGCGGCCCTCACACCTCGTACGTCACCCGGGGTACCGCCAGTTCCAGGGGGCCCGGGTAGGCCGTGCGGGCGTCGGTGAGGTTGGTCTGGGGGTCGGTCCAGGGGGGGATGTGGGTGAGGATCAGGCGGCGGGCGGCGGCTCGGGTGGCGGACTCGCCGGCCTGGCGGCCGTTCAGGTGGAGGTCGGGGATCTCCTCCTTGCCGTGCGTGAACGCCGCCTCGCACAGGAACAGGTCCGTATCGCGGGCGAGTTCGTCCAGCGCCGCGGTCGGTCCGGTGTCCCCGGAGTACGTCAGCGACCGCCCGCCGTGCTCCAGCCGGATCCCGTACGCCTCCACGGGGTGCCGCACCCGCTCCGTGTGCACGGTGAACGGCCCGAGTTCGAACGTGCTCGGCTTGACCGTGTGGAAGTCGAAGACCTCGCTCATCGAGGACGCGGACGGCGTGTCGGCGTAGGCCGTGGTCAGGCGGTGCTCGGTGCCCTCGGGTCCGTAGACGGGGATCGGGTCGCAGCGGCCGCCGTCGTGACGGTAGTAGCGCGCCACGAAGTACGCGCACATGTCGATGCAGTGGTCGGCGTGCAGATGGCTGAGGAAGATCGCGTCGAGGTCGTAGAGACCGCAGTGGCGCTGCAGCTCGCCCAGGGCACCGTTGCCCATGTCGAGGAGCAGCCGGAAGCCGTCGGCCTCTACGAGGTAGCTCGAACAGGCCGAATCCACGGACGGGAACGACCCCGAGCAGCCGACGACGGTGAGCTTCATAAGAGCTGGAACCTCCGCGCTGGCAGGACGTGCAGAGAGTGGTTGCGAGGTGCGGGTACCCGGGTGCGGATACGGGAACGGGAGTCGTGCGGTCCGTCGAGCGTAAGGCGCGTCAGGGCCGGTCGCTCCTCCGCCAGGGGCTGTTGTGGGGGAACTCACCTGTGGTGTCACCGGTTCGGATGGACCTTGGGGCAACCGGGGTCCGCACCGGGCGGGCGCGCGCGGATGCGCGCCGGTACCTTCTTCGGTATGGACACGTCCTGGTGGCTCGCGTCGGCGGCGGTGGTACTGCTCGCGCTGATCGCGGCAGTGGTGGACGGCTGGGGGCGGCGCGGGCGCCGGCCGGCCGGCCGCAAGGCGGAGCGCGGGCGTCCGCCGGGGCGGCCCACGGGTCCGCGCCGGGGAGCGAAACTCCGTGGCGGGCCGCTGCCCCGGCCGGCGGAGATCTGGTGGGCGAACGTCCCCTACGAGGACGGGCCCGGCGCCAAGGACCGGCCGTGTCTGGTGCTGACGGTGCGCGGGAAGCGGGTGACCGTCGCGAAGATCACCAGCAAGCACCACGACGAGCGGCCCGGCGTGATCGCGCTGCCGCCGGGCGCCGTCGGCGACGCGCGGGGGCGGCGGAGCTACCTGGAGACGGACGAGCTGCGCGAGGTGCCGGTGGGTGACTTCCGGCGCCGGGTCGGCGTGGTCGATCCGGCCCTGTGGGACCGGGTCCGCGACCTGGCGGACTGACCACAAGGACGGCCGGCCGCCCCGCCCGGCCCCAGGGCTTCCGGTCACCGGGACCACACGCCGCCCGCCGCCGGGAGCGCGGGAACGCCCCCGGCGGCCGGGGTTCCTCTCGGCCATCCCGGCATCCGGGACGCGCTACGCCCAGAGCTGGCCCTGCAGTGTCTCGATCGCCTCTTCCGTCGTCGCCGCCGTGTAGACGCCCGTCGACAGGTACTTCCAGCCGCCGTCGGCGACCACGAAGACGATGTCGGCGGACTCGCCGGCCTTGACGGCCTTGGTGCCGACGCCGATCGCGGCGTGCAGCGCGGCACCCGTGGAGACGCCCGCGAAGATGCCCTCCTGCTGGAGGAGTTCCCGGGTGCGGGTGACCGCGTCGGCCGAGCCGACGGAGAAGCGGGTGGTGAGGACCGAGGCGTCGTACAGCTCCGGGACGAAGCCCTCGTCCAGGTTGCGCAGGCCGTAGACCAGGTCGTCGTAGCGCGGCTCGGCGGCGACGATCCTGACGTCCGGCTTGTTCTCGCGCAGGAAGCGGCCGACGCCCATGAGGGTGCCGGTGGTGCCGAGGCCCGCGACGAAGTGGGTGACGGAGGGGAGGTCCGCGAGGATCTCCGGGCCGGTGGTGGCGTAGTGGGCGCCGGCGTTGTCCGGGTTGCCGTACTGGTAGAGCATCATCCAGTCCGGGTGCTGCTCCGCCAGTTCCTTGGCGACCCGTACGGCGGTGTTGGAACCGCCCGCGGCGGGGCTCGGGATGATCTCGGCGCCCCACATGCCGAGCAGGTCACGGCGTTCCCGGGAGGTGTTCTCGGGCATCACGCAGACCATGCGGTAGCCCTTGAGCCTGGCCGCCATCGCGAGCGAGATGCCGGTGTTGCCGCTGGTCGGCTCCAGGATCGTGCAGCCCGGGGTCAGCCGGCCGTCCTTCTCCGCCTGTTCGATCATGTGCAGGGCGGGCCGGTCCTTGACCGAACCCGTCGGGTTGCGGTCCTCCAGCTTCGCCCAGATCCGGACGTCCTCGGACGGCGACAGCCGCGGCAGGCGCACCAGAGGGGTGTTGCCCACCGCGGCGAGCGGGGAGTCGTAGCGCATCGGGGACCAGCGGCCGATCAGGCCATGCCGCCGGCGACGGCCGGCAGGATGGTGACGCTGTCGCCGTCGGTGAGCTTGGTGCTGATGCCGTCGAGGAAGCGGACGTCCTCGTCGTTCAGGTAGACGTTGACGAAGCGGCGCAGTTCGTCGCCGTCCACGATCCGGGCGCGGATGCCCGCGTGCCGGGTGTCGAGGTCGGCGAAGAGTTCGGCAAGGGTCGCCCCGCCGCCCTCGACGGCCTTCTCGCCGTTCGTGTAGGTGCGGAGGATGGTGGGGATGCGGACCTCGATGGCCATGTCTGCGGGCTCCTGTCGGAAGGAAGTCAGGTCGGAAGACGCGCGGCGGCGCGGGCGGTGCGGGTGGTACCGGGTCGCGGTGCCGCGGCTCTCGGCCGTACGGCGGCGGCGGGTCAGCGCGTACAGATGGCGCTCTGCAGCCTGCACAGGTCGACGTGCAGCCGCGCCACGAGCAGGGCGCCCGGCGTCTTGTCGCTCACGTCGTGGAAAACCATGGGCTCATCGTATCGATTCCCGGTACGGGTCCCGGAGTGTGATCTCACATCACGGACGTTTTCCGACCGGCGTGCGAGATGAGCGGGACCGGCGGCGAGGTCAGTGGGCCTCGACGACCTTGACCTCCTCCTCCGTGACCTCGCCGTCCACGATCCGGTAGGAGCGGAACTGGAAGGGCCCGGCGGCGTCGGAGTCGGCCGTGGAGACCAGCACGTAGTGCGCGCCGGGCTCGTTGGCGTAGGTGATGTCGGTGCGGGAGGGGTAGGCCTCGGTCGCCGTGTGCGAGTGGTAGATGACGACGGGCTCCTCGTCGCGGTCGTCCATCTCGCGGTAGAGCTTGAGCAGGTCGCCGGAGTCGAACTCGTAGAACGTGGGCGAGCGGGCCGCGTTGAGCATCGGGACGAACCGCTCGGGGCGGTCGGTGCCCGCCGGTCCCGCGACGACTCCGCACGCCTCGTCGGGGTGGTCCTGGCGCGCGTGCGCGACGATCTGGTCGAACAGGGCCTGGGTGATGGTCAGCATGCGGGCCAGCATAAGCAGTGGGGCCGCCCCGTACCGAGGAGTGGTACGGGGCGGCCCACATCGTGAACCGAGAACCGGGCCCGCCGGGCCGGGCGCTCGGGCGGGGCGGCCGGACCGGCGGCGGACCGGGGAGGTCAGCCGACCTTTTCCGGCTCCGGCTCCGGCTCGCGGCGCTGGGCGATCTGCGGGTCGCGGGCCTTGAGGACCGCCCAGCCGACAGCGAGGGCGGCGGCCCAGACGGCCATCACGTAGAGGCAGACCCGGGAGTCGGCGTCGTAGGCGATGAGACCGGTGACGAAGAGCAGGAACGCGACCGCGACATAGCTGCACCGGGCGCCGCCGGGGGCCGGGAAGGACGAGGCGGGCAGCCGGCCCGCGTCGACCGCGCGGCGGTAGAGGATGTGGCTGATCAGGATCATCAGCCAGGTCCAGATGCCGGCGGCGGTGGCCACCGAGGTGACGTAGCCGAAGGCCTTCTCGGGGACGACGTAGTTCAGGATCACGCCGATGCCCATGAAGAGGACGGAGACCGTGATGCCGAACGCCGGGGTCTTGGTGGACGACAGCCTGTTGAAGATCTTCGGGGCCTCGCCGCTGTCGGCCAGGGTGCGCAGCATGCGGCCCGTGGAGTACATGCCGGAGTTGCAGGAGGACAGGGCGGCGGTGAGGACCACGAAGTTGACGATGCCGGCGCCGGCCGGGATGCCGATCTTGGCGAAGGCCTCGACGAAGGGGCTCACGCCCGGCGCGAACTCCGTCCACTTCACCACGCAGAGGATGACGGTGAGGGCGCCGACGTAGAAGAGGGCGATGCGCCAGGGCAGGGTGTTGATGGCCTTGGGGAGCGTCTTCTCGGGGTTCTCGGACTCGCCCGCGGTGACGCCGACCAGCTCGACGGCGAGGTAGGCGAACATCACGCCCTGGAGGGTCATCAGGGAGGAGCCGATGCCCTTGGGGAAGAAGCCGTCGAACTGCCAGAGGTTGGCGACCGAGGCGGTGTCGCCGGCGGAGCTGAAGCCGAAGGTGAGGACACCGAGGCCGATGACGATCATGCCGATCAGCGCGGTGACCTTGACCATCGAGAACCAGAACTCGATCTCGCCGAACAGCTTCACGGAGATCAGGTTGGCCACGAAGAGGACGACCAGGAAGACCAGGGCCGTCACCCACTGCGGGATGTCCGGGAACCAGTAGTGGACGTAGATCGCGGCGGCCGTCAGCTCGGCCATGCCGGTCACCACCCACATCAGCCAGTACGTCCAGCCGGTGAAGTAGCCGAAGAACGGGCCGAGGAATTCGCGCGAGTACTCCGCGAAGGAACCCGAGACCGGGCGGTAGAGCAGCAGTTCGCCGAGTGCCCGCATGATGAAGAAGATGATCACGCCGGCGAGGGCGTACATCATGATCAGGCTGGGGCCGGCCTTGGCGATGTTCGCCCCGGCGCCCAGGAAGAGGCCGACGCCGATGGCGCCGCCGATCGCGATCATCTGGACCTGGCGGCTCCCGAGCCCGCGCTCGTACCCCTCTTCGGGGGCGTCGCCGCCCACGGCCTCACTGCCGTCGTAGTGCTTGTCGACCTGCGATGAGGTCATGTCTGGTGCGCCTTTCTCCATGCCGATCCGAGCCAGTCCCTTGGCTTCGGATCGGTTTCCGATCCCCCCGGATAGGTGGAGCTGTGCCTGGCCGGCGGTCCGCCGGCTCGGTGGCGCACCCGGCGGGACGTGGGTGGTGTCCCGTCGGGCGGTCGTGAAGATTTATCACGGCCGCCACATTGACCGGTTGAGGTGCGCGTGGCGCGGACCACAGGAAAAACCGGACAAAAGAATGGACCGTGCCCCATAGGGCACGGTCACGGTGACGCGATCGTTATCCGGAATTGAGCGTCCGTTGAGCGAACACCAGAGGTGTTATGTCCGGACAGGTCGTGGCACAAGGGTCACGGCGCGAGGTTCACGGCGCGAGGTTCACGGCATGAGGGTCTCGACCAGGGTCTCCTGGAGGCCGCCCAGCCAGAGGTACGCCATCACCATCGGCTTGCGCGGGTCCTCGTCCGGGAGGCGGTAGAGGAGGTCGGTGTCCTCCTCGTCGACGACGTCGAGCCGGGAGCCGATCGCGAGCCGCAGGTCGTTGAGGGCGCGCAGCCACTGCTCGGACTGGGCGGGGTCCAGCGTGAGGACCGCTCCCCCGTCGCCGGGGGCGAGGCCGTCCAGCGAGCGGATCACGGCGAGGGCGTTCTCGCGCTTGCCGGCGCGCAGGTCGTTCTCGGTGAAGCGGCGGAACTCGGCGGAGTGGGCGCGCTGCTCCTCGGCCTGTTCGGCGGAGGCGGCCGCGACGCCGGGGCCGCTGTAGGCGTCCGGGAAGAGGCGTTTGAGGACCGGGTCGCTGGGCGGTTCGCTCGGGCCTTCGGCGAACAGCTCGGCGAGCGGGTCGTCGGGGGCGTCCTCCGCCGGGCCGGGTCCGATGAGCTCCAGGAGCTGGACGGCGAGGGAGCGGATGATGGAGATCTCGACCTCGTCGAGGGCGACGGCGGCGCCGCCGCCGGGGAGCGGTTCGAAGTGTCCTGGCATGGAGTGTGTTCGCTGCTTCCGGTCCTGCGGGCGGTCGGTGGACAGGGTCCGGCTACTTCCGGTCCTGCTGAAGGGTGGCCCACAGACCGTAGCCGTGCATGGCCTGCACGTCGCGTTCCATCTCCTCGCGCGAGCCGCTGGAGACGACAGCCCGGCCCTTGTGGTGGACGTCCATCATCAGCTTGGTGGCCTTGTCCTTGGAGTAGCCGAAGTACGTCTGGAAGACATACGTCACATAGCTCATGAGGTTGACCGGGTCGTTGTGGACGATCGTCACCCAGGGGAGGTCCGGCTCGGGTACGGCGAAGACCTCCTCCGCCGACTCGGTCTTCTCGATCTCTAGAGGTGCGGGAGCCGTCACACCGCCCATGCTGCCACCAGAGGGGGGCAGCCGCACAAACGGGCCTCCGGAACAGGGTGCGGCGGCTACCGGGAAACGGGGCGCGAGGCCCGCGCGGAGGCGCCGGCGGGCCAGAAATCGTCAAAGTGACGAGATGGGGGTACGATCCCTGCCATGAACACAGCGGACCTTGGGTTGCCGGAAGAAGAAGGGCGCGAAGCGCTTCCTCGGAAGGGTGGTGACGGGCGACGGGTGGGCGTTCCGTCGACGGCGCTCTTCACCGACCAGTACGAGCTGACCATGCTGCGTGCCGCCCTCGCGGCCGGGACCGCCGAGCGGCGCTCGGTCTTCGAGGTCTTCACGCGGCGACTGCCCGAGGGGCGGCGCTACGGGGTGGTCGCGGGCACCGGACGGGTGCTCGACGCCGTCGAGAACTTCCGGTTCGACGCGGACGTCCTCGCCTTCCTCGGCGAGCGCGGGATCGTGGACGAACCGACCCTGGAGTGGCTCTCCTCCTACCGCTTCGGCGGGGACGTGTGGGGCTACCCCGAGGGCGAGGTGTACTTCCCGGGATCGCCGATCCTGCGGGTCGAGGGCAGCTTCGCGGAGTGCGTGCTGCTGGAGACGGTGATCCTGTCGATCCTCAACCACGACTCCGCGATCGCCGCCGCCGCCTCCCGGATGGCCACCGCGGCGGGCGACCGGCCGCTGATCGAGATGGGCGCCCGGCGCACCCACGAGCTGGCGGCGGTCGCCGCCTCGCGCGCCGCCTACGTCGGCGGCTTCGCCACCACCTCCGACCTGGCCGCCGGTTTCCGCTACGGCATCCCGACCGTGGGCACCTCGGCGCACGCCTTCACCCTGCTGCACGACACCGAGCGGGACGCCTTCCAGGCCCAGGTGGACTCGCTGGGCCGGGGCACCACCCTGCTGGTGGACACCTATGACGTGGCCGAGGCGGTGCGGACGGCCGTCGAGGTCGCCGGGACCGAGCTGGGCGCGGTCCGCATCGACTCCGGCGACCTGCTGCTCGTCGCCCACCGGGTGCGCGAGCAACTGGACGAGCTGGGCGCGCGGGACACGAAGATCGTCGTCACCTCCGACCTGGACGAGTACGCGATCGCGTCGCTGGCGGCGGCGCCCGTGGACGCGTACGGGGTCGGCACCCAGCTCGTGACGGGGTCGGGCCACCCCACCTGCTCGATGGTCTACAAGCTGGTCGCCCGCGCCGAGTCGGACGACCCGGCGGCGCCGCTGGTGCCGGTGGCGAAGAAGTCCTCGGGGGGCAAGACGTCCATCGGCGGACGCAAGTGGGCCGCGCGCCGGCTGGACGAGCACGGGGTCGCCGAGGCCGAGGTCATCGGCACCGGGCCGGTCCCCGCCGAGCTGGCCGACCAGCAGCTCCTCGTGGAACTGATCAAGGGCGGCCAGGTCCTCGCCCGCGAGTCCCTGGACGTCGTACGGGACCGGCACACCGCGGCCCGCGAGCGGCTGCCGCTGTCGGCGGCCCAGCTCTCCCGGGGCGAGCCGGTGCTGCCCACCGAGTACGTCTGAGCGCGGACGGCACGCGGGAGGGGCGGGCGGGGGCCGCGCATGAACGCCGGGTGAGCGGGAATGCAACGGCCAGCGCGCCCGGCCGGGCCCGCCGACACCGCCCCCGCCCCTCGTACGCCCGCGAAGTCCGCCGGACAGCCCCTCCCGCACCGCCCGCGAAGTCTCTAGGCTCGGAAGCTCAACGGCCGGGCCCCGCACACACCAGTTCGCCGACGCCGACCCCACAGAGCCGAAGGACACCGCCCATGCGCCGCGCCTTGATCGTCGTAGACGTGCAGAACGACTTCTGCGAGGGAGGCAGCCTCGCGGTGTCCGGGGGCGCCGACGTGGCCGCCGCCATCACCGAGCTGATCGGGCAGGCCCAGGCCGGCTACCGGCATGTGGTCGCCACCCGGGACGCGCACATCGCGCCCGGCGGCCACTTCGCCGACAACCCCGACTACGTGCACTCCTGGCCCGCGCACTGCGTGGCCGGCACGGAGGGCGTCGGCTTCCACCCGAACTTCGCCCCGGCCGTCGCCTCGGGCGCGATCGACGCGGTCTTCGACAAGGGCGCCTACGCGGCGGCGTACAGCGGTTTCGAGGGCGTCGACGAGAACGGGACCGGGCTCGCCCAGTGGCTGCGCGCCCACGGGATCGGCGAGGTCGACGTGGTCGGCATCGCGACCGACCACTGCGTACGGGCCACCGCCCTGGACGCGGCCCGCGAGGGGTTCCGGACGACCGTGCTGCTCGACCTGACGGCCGGGGTGGCGAAGGAGACGACGGACCGGGCGCTGGAGGAGCTGCGCGAGGCGGGCGTGGATCTCACGGGCAAGCCGGTGGTCTGACCACCGGAGCGGCCCGCGCTCACGCCCTCAGGGCTGGGGTGCCGGGCGTCTGAGCAGGGCTCTGATCGGGTGCCACAGCTCCTGGGTCAGCTCGGGGAGGGCGCTGTCGGGGGCCGTCCGCCATATCAGGCCGTCCGGATGGTGCAGGACGGCGGTGATCTCGTCCGGCGTGGGCGGAGCGGCGTTGCCTCGCAGGTAGACGGCGCGCAGGCCCAGATTCCGCAGCCGGGTCAGGGCGCGGGCCCGGTTCTGGGCGACGACCAGGAACCGGACACAGCCGCTGCCGGAACCTGCCGGACTGGGCAGGTTCATTGCCACCACGACGCTGCCGTTCGGCAGCTTGCAGAAGCCTCCTGCGGCCATGCGGTCACACCCCCGTGCGTTTCGGTGTCAATAAGCCAGGCACAGGACGCACCTAAACACGATCGGCGGCAACCCGCCAGGGGGCTGCCGCCGATACGCTTGTGACCTGCGGATATACGGACTACTTCACCGCGGGGCCGACCTTGAGGGAGATCGTGGAGCCGTCCTTGGCCTCCTTGACGATCTCGATCTTGGTGTTGGTGTCAGTGACCTTGACGCCACCGGTGGGGTTCCGGTTGTCGTAGTAGTCACTGGTGTGGTCGTTGAAGACCGAGACGCCCTTCGAGGAGGGGATCTTCGTCGCCACGTCCGCGTTGTGCAGCGTGATGCCGTCCGTGCGGTACAGGCTGAAGGGCGAGTCGTAGGCCTGGACGCGGTTGCGCATCAGGGTGCCGTTGGACCACCACAGGGCCTTCGGGTGCGAGTCGACCGGCAGCGCGAGACCGACACCGGGGTGCTGGCTGGTGTTGTTGTCCGCCTGCGAGGTGTCCCACTTCCAGATCAACAGGCCGTTCTGGTACGGGTAGTGCTCCACCCAGTCCGGACGGGTCGTCGAGAAGCCGAAGTTGTACGGGCCGACCTTGAGGGTCTTGTCGTACGACACGTACTGGCGGTTCTCCGCGATGTAGTACTGGGCGTAGTCCTTGGTGAAGGACGCGCCGATACGGGAGAAGCCGGCCGCGGTCCAAGCGGCGTCCGCCGACTCGGCGTTGTCCGAGAAGAGGACCGAACCGTCCGCGGTCACGCTGATCTCGTCGGCCGCGAAGCCCTTCTGGGCGACCCCGCCGTCGGTCTGGTAGCGGAAGCGCAGGTCGATCTTCTTGCCGGCGTAGGCGTCGAGCGGGTACGACAGCTTGGCGTAGGCGTCGATGGTGCCGGTGAGGGCGGGCTTGTCGCTGCCGTCACGCGGGATCGCCTGGCCGTCCACCGTGCCGTCGAGGGCGGTCCAGTTGGCGCCGCCGTCGGTCGAGACCTCGGTGTAGAGGTAGTCGTAGTTGGCCTCGATGTCGTACCAGCCGTCGAGCGTCAGCTTGGCCGACGACTTGCCCGTGAGGTCCACCGACCGGGTCAGCGTGTTCTTCAGGTTGTCGCCGCTGCCGCTCCACCACTGGGTCGAGCCCTGCGCCGGGTTGACGACCGTGGTCGTCACCGCCTTGTCCGGCAGGGTGACCAGGAGCGCCTGCTTGTTCCAGGTGTTGTACTCGGCGATGCCCAGCTTGTGGGTGGACTGCTTGCCGGCCTTGGCGGTGTCGTAGTTCAGCCAGCCGAGCTGCAGCTTGTCCCAGGCGTTGAAGTCGCCGGGCAGGTCACCGATGGAGTCCTTGCCGGTGCCGAGCCAGGAACCCGAGGACATCAGGGTCCAGAAACCGGTGGAGTTGTCGCCGCCGGCCGTGTCGTAGTGGTCCGGCAGACCGAGGTCGTGGCCGTACTCGTGGGCGAAGACGCCGAGTCCGCCGTTCTCCGGCTGGATGGTGTAGTCGCCGACCCAGATGCCGGTGTCGCCGATCTGCGCGCCGCCGAGCTTGTTGTCGCTCGGGCCCGTGGCGCCCGCGTCGGTGCCGAACGCGTACCAGCGGTGGGCCCAGATCGCGTCGGTGCCCTGGACGCCGCCGCCCGCGGACTCGTCCTCACCGGCGTGCACGATCTGGAAGTGGTCGATGTAGCCGTCCGGCTCGTTGAAGTTGCCGTCGCCGTCGTAGTCGTAGCGGTCCCACTGGTCGAACTGCTTCAGCTCGGTCTTGATGGCGGCGTCCGTCTTGCCGGCCTTCTTCTGCTGGGCGACCCAGGCGGTGACGCCGTCGCTGACGACGTTCCACACGCTCGGGCAGTTGGTCGCGCCGCAGGCGTTGTTGCCGTAACGGGCCTCGTTGTAGGGGACCTTGACCCAGTCGGCGACCTCGCCGTCCACCGAGTAGCGGCCCGAGGACTGCTGCTCGTAGAACTTCTTCATCGACTCGGTCTTCTTGCCGGTGCCGAAGTAGAGGTCCTGGAAGTGCTTCTGGTTGTAGTCCGCCTGCCAGGCCGTGCTGTTGTCCTTCTTGCGGTCCGGCTTGGCTATCTTGTTGTGCAGCGGACCGGCGGTGCCGCCGTACTTGGGGTCCGTCTTGTCGCCGAACTCCACCAGGATCGTGAAGATCTTGTCGGTCTTCTCGCGGCCCAGCTCGACGTACTTGCCGGCGCCCTTCTTGCTCTTGAGCTGCACGACCTTCGAGCCGTTGCGGTCCTTGACCGAGGCGCCGCCGGATATGACCTGGTTCAGCGCCTCCTGGCGCTGGGCGTTCTGGGTCTTGCTCAGCGGGCCGTCCAGGTCGTGATCGACCGTGTTCCTGACCGGCTGCGGGTCGTGGCGGTCCACGACCGGTGCCTTGGCGGCCGAGTCGGCCTCCGCCACGGCGTACGTCGAGAACGTGGCGGTGGCCGCCGCGAGGGCTACGCCCACCGCCGCTGCTCTGAACGTCCATGGTCTGCTGGTCACTTGATGTCCTCCCCCGCGTCCGTTCACGCGGAGGGGGGTTCCGGGTCATGGAGGTCCGCGCGCGCAACGCGATTCAAGTGACGACATTTGACCGGAGTTACCAAAGAAAAAACAGATCTTGACTTGAACCTGGCAAGTGCATTATGCGGAGCGGTCGTTCGCTATCCGAACGCGCCCGGACACCCCCAACCGGCGCGCCGGAACGTCCACTTGGTGGACGTGATGACTCCGTGCGCCCCCTGTGCACCGGCACCGTGGGTAAGGTCACGCTTACCGGTCGTTCCCGTCGGGCATGCAGGCGAATAGAGTCGCTGGGCGGAGCGCCGGAGATCGGCGAAACGCCCGGTCGACGTCGTTGTCCACCCTCGATCCCTGTCCGCACCCTCCCCCGTCGCGAGAGGCACCCGGGGGGAGAACCCCCATCCGAGGACACGATTGCCATGCCGCGTCCGACCGCCGCACAGCTCGCCTACGGTTCCTGCACCGTGATCTTCTCCACGCTCGCCATGCTGCTGCTGTCACAGACGAGTTCGAGCGTGGGGATCGTGCTGATCACCCTCTCGGCACTCGCTCTCGGACTGCTCGTCGCCCTGACGGTCCCGCTCCCCAGGCAGGCTCCGTCCGCCAGCGCCACCGCTCCGCCCGTGCGCGAGCCGGCCGCGGAGCGAAGCGAGACCGCGCCCGTCGCCGTCTCCTCCGCGCACGGGCGCCGTCCGGTACGCACCACGCACGGGCGCCGTCCGGTGCGCGCGCACGCGGAGCGCTGAGGCCGCGCGCGGGACGCCCCCAAGGCGTCGATCCCGGACCACGAACGACGAACGGCGAATGGCGGGCCCGTACCTCACGGGCCCGCCATTCGCCGTTCGCCGTTCGCCGTCCACGGTTCGCGGTTCGGGCCGCCCGCCCGTCCGCCGACCGGCCGCCGACCGGCCGTCAGGCGGTGCGGACCACCACCGTCTTGGCCGCCTTGTCGTGCAGGCCCTGCTTGTAGGGCTTGTCGAAGAAGCTCCAGCCGCCCGCGATCGCCGTCCAGATACAGGCGCAGCAGAACGCGAACGGCAGCCACAGGACCAGGGCGCGCACCAGCGAGGTCTGCACCGAGGGCGTGGAGCCGTTGTCGAGGTTGGCGACCCGGTGGTTGAACAGCTTCTTGCCGAGGGTCTGCCCCGTCCTGCTGATCATCACCGTGTCGTAGGCGATGTAGAGCACGGCGGCGACCAGGGACTGGCCGAAGGACTTGCCGTACTCGATCTTGTCCGAGTCGACGTTGTACTCGGTGACGCCGAACGCCCAGGACAGCAGCCAGACCACGATCCCGACGATGATCATGTCGATGATCCTCGCGAGCACGCGCTTGCCGCTCTCCGCGAGGGGCGGCATCCCGGCGAGCGGATCACCGCCGTAGGGGCCGCCACCGCCGTAGGGGTCCCCGCCCCGGCCGCCGTAGGGGCCACCGCCGGGCGGCTGTTGACCGCCGTAGGGGCCGCCGCCGTAGGGGCCACCGCCGCCGGGGGGCTGCTGCCCGCCGTACGGGGGCTGCTGGCCGCCGTAGGGCGGGGGCTGGCCGCCCGGCGGGGGCGGCTGGGCGCCGTAGGGCGGCGGCTGGCCGCCGGGGGGCGGGTCGTACGGGGAACCCCCGCCCTGCGCGGGCGGGGGCTGCTTCGTGAACGGGTCGTCGTCCGATGGCTGGCCAGGGCCCGGGGGCGGCGGTTCGCTGCTCATGGCCCGAGTCGACCGCGAACCCCTCCCCTCCGCATCCGGCGAGGGGCCGTCCGGGGGACGGGTTCCTAGGAGGGCCCGGCCACGAAGGTGTGGGCCGCCTTGTCGTGCCAGCACTGGTGCCAGGGCCTGTCGAACAGCCCCCACAGGATGCCGAGGACACCGATGCCCAGGAGACCCGGGACGCTGAAGACCAGCCAGCGGGCGAGGGCCCGGCCGAAGGCCGGCGGTTCGTGGGCCTCGATGTCGCGCACCTCGACCCCGCACAGCTTCTTGCCGAGGGTGCGGCCCCACTTGGCGGTGGGCAGGGCGTCGTAGAGGACGCCGAAGAGGAGGAGCACGGCGAGGATGCCGCCGAAGCAAACGGAGGTCGTGCCGTCGAGGAGCCAGACGGTGACCTTCTCGCCGGACAGCTTGGCCGCGTCGATCTTCTGCTCGATGTGGTCGATCGCCCGGGTGCCGAGCGGTACCGCGGCCACGCCGGTGACCGCCGCGAGAATCACGTTGTCGAACAGGCGGGCGACGAGCCGTCGGCCGAGGCCGGCCGGACGGGCCGCCGCCTGCCGGCGTGCCGCCGCCTGGAACACGTCCTCCACCGGCGGCTTCCACGGCGCGACCGGGCCGCCCTGCTCGGCCGGGTCACCCGCGAGCCGGTGCACCTGCTGCGCCCAGGAGGGCTGACCGCCACCGGACCCGGAGGCCATCGGCGTGGCCGGACCGGACTGTTGGGGCACGGCGGGTGCGGGGGCGGAGTGCGCGGCGGGGGCCGGGGGGCGGGCTGACGCCGGGGCCGGAGCGGATGCCTGTGCCGCGGCGGCCTGGGCGGCCTGCCCGGCGCCGAATCCGCTCCCGGCCGCCGGAGAAGCGGAGGGGGCCGGGGAGGGAGTGGGGGCGGAGGCGGCGGACGCCGCTCCCGGGGCGGGGGCCGTACGCCCCTGACCCGCGCTCCCCCTGCCCGCGCTCCCCCGGTCCGTACTGCTCTGGTCCGTACTCCTCTGGTCCGTACTTCCGGCGTTCGTGCCGGCCCGACCGGTGCCCTCGCCGTGTGCCGCGCCCGGCCGCTCGGCGCGCGGGGAGAGCGCGCGCATGGCCATCGTGCCCTCGGAGGGCGGCGGGTCCTGGGTGCCGGTGGAGGCGCCGGGGCGCCCGGCACCGGGCAGTGCCCGCCCGTCGGCGGCGCCCGAACCCGCCGCCGCCGGACGACTCGTACCGCCGGGGCCGCTCGTACCGTCGGAGCCCCTCGTGGCGCTCGTACCGCTCGGCGCCGTGCCGGCCGCGGCGCCCGGGTGCTCGGCGTCCGCGGGCCGGACCGGGTCGGCGGGGCGGCGGAAGACCACCGGGCCGCCGGACGCCGGGGCCTGGGCGCCGGGCGCCGGTTCGGCGGGCGGGATGGTCGTGGTGCCGTCCGCGTGGACCACACCGTCGGACCGGGACGCCGGGTCGGCGGGTCCCGCCGAGCGCGGCACCCGCGGGTCGGCCACCTGCGGCGCGCCCCAGGACACCCGCCGGTCGGGTTCGCCGCCGAAGCCGGTCTGCCGGGAGCGGTCGGCGCCCCAGGCGGCGGCGGGCTCGGGCCGGCTGCCGTGCTGCGCCTCGGCGGGCGTCGCCGTACGGGGCTCGGGGTCCTCGTCGAAGAAGTGCGGGCCGGTCTCCTCCGCCGGCGCCGGGGCGGGCCCGGGGACCTGGGCGGGGCGCACTCCGGCCGGGGCGACGAGCGGTTCGCCGGCGGACGGCGCGGGGCGGCTGGTGCCGGGCACCCAGGCGGCACCGTTCCAGTACCGGACGTATCCAGGGATGGACGGGTCCGGGTAGTACCCCTCGCGGGGCCTGTCGTCGCCGGGTGCCGGGGTTGGGGCGCTCATGTCCGTCGTCCCGTATCTGCTCGGGGGTGGTCGTGTCGGGGGTCCACATCTACCAGAACGGGGCGCCCGTCACGGCCGGTCCCGCCGTACCCACCCCCTTTCGGGCAGGATCCGCCACCTTCCGCCAAGCAAGTGGCGAAGCTGTCCGGCAGGTGTCCGAAGACGGGGCGAGCGGGCCCGGGGACACGGCGAGGGGGGGCCGGGCGGACAGAGAAAGGCAGGCCCGGAAAAAAAACTTCTCCCGACTCGCGTAATGGTCCGGCCCGGACGCGCTCTCCACTCGTACGGGCCCGCCGTGAGGCCCGTACGACGAAGGGAAGGGCATCGACATGCACACCGTGGTGGAACGCGAGCTGGAGGTCCGGCTCGTCCTGTCGCCCGAGCGCAGCATCCCCGTGCCGGCGCGGCTGAGCTACCGCTCCGACGACCCGTACGCCGTCCACATCACCTTTCACATCGGCTCGGACCACCCGGTCGACTGGACGTTCGCGCGCGAGCTGCTGGTCGAGGGGGTGTTCCGGCCGTGCGGTCACGGGGACGTGCGGGTGTGGCCGACGAAGGTGGGGGGCCGTTCCGTGGTCCTGATGGCGTTGAGTTCACCGGACGGCGACGCGCTGCTCGAAGCGCCCGCCGCGCAGGTGTCGGCCTGGCTGGAGCGCACGCTGAGGGCGGTCCCCCCGGGCTCTGAGGCCGAGCAGCTCGGCATCGACGCCGGCCTCGCCGAGCTGCTCGCGCCCTCTCCGAGGCTGTCGGCCACGCTGGAACAGGGCGCGGCCGGGGCGGCCGACGACCTGTGGCTGCGCGACCCGTGGCCCTCGGACGAGTCCACGGACGGTGAGTAGTCCGCGCGGTGTCCCGCGCCCGTCCCGCCGGCCGGGTCCCAGGAGCCCCGGGAGCCCCGGGAGCCTCGGGGGACTCGGAGATCTCAGGAGGCTCAGGATTCTCAGGATTCCCAGGAGCCCCAGGGGCCTTGGGAGTCCCAGGGGTCCCAAGGATCCCACGGGTCTCAGGGGTCCCACCGGTTCCAGGGGTCTCAGAAGAGCTTTCCGGGGTTGAGGAGGCCGAGTGGGTCGAACGCGGTCTTGATCGCCCGCTGCATCTCGACGCCGACCGGCCCGATCTCGCGGGCCAGCCACTCCTTCTTCAGGACGCCCACGCCGTGCTCGCCGGTGATCGTGCCGCCGAGTTCGAGGCCGAGGGCCATGATCTCGTCGAAGGACTCGCGGGCCCGCCGGGACTCGTCCGGGTCGGTGGCGTCGAAGCAGACGGTCGGATGCGTGTTGCCGTCGCCGGCGTGCGCGCAGACGCCGATGGTCAGCGCGTACTTCTCGGCCACGCGCTCGATGCCGTCCAGCATGTCGCCGAGCCGGGAGCGCGGCACGCACACGTCGTCGATCATCGTGGTGCCCTTGACCGCTTCGAGCGCGGTGAGCGACAACCGCCGCGCCTGGAGCAGCAGTTCGGACTCGGCCGCGTCCTCGGCGGGGACCACCTGGGTGGCGCCCGCGGCGTCGCAGAGCGCGCCCACGGCGGCGAGGTCGGCCGCCGGGTCGTGGGTGTCGAACGCGGCCAGCAGCAGCGCCTCGGTGGTCTCGGGCAGGCCCATGTGGGCGAGGTCGTTGACCGCCTTGACGGTCGTACGGTCCATCAGTTCGAGGAGGGACGGCACGTGACCGCCCTCCATGATCCGGCAGACGGCGTCGCAGGCGGCCCGCGCCGACCCGAACTCCGCCGCCAGCACGAGCTGCGCGGGCGGCTGCGGCTTCAGGGCCAGGGTCGCCCGTACGACGATGCCGAGCGAGCCCTCGGAGCCCACGAAGAGGCGGGTGAGGTCGTAGCCGGCGACGCCCTTGGCGGTGCGGCGGCCGGTGGACATCAGCCGCCCGTCCGCGAGGACGACGTCGAGCCCGAGCACGTACTCGGCGGTCACCCCGTACTTCACACAGCACAGGCCGCCGGAGGCCGTGCCAATGTTGCCGCCGATGGTGCACATCTCCCAGCTCGACGGGTCCGGCGGGTAGTACAGGCCGTGTTCGTTGACGGCGCGGGAGAGCACGGCGTTGATCACGCCGGGTTCGACCACGGCGACGCGGTCGACCGGGTTGATCTCCAGGATGCGGTCCATCTTCACGAGGGAGAGGACCACGCAGCCCTCGGAGGCGTTCGCCGCGCCGGACAGGCCGGTGCGGGCGCCCTGCGGGACGACCGGGACGCGCAGCTCGGTCGCGACGCGCATGACGTGCTGGACCTGCTCGACGGTGCGGGGCAGGACGACCACGGCGGGGGTGCCCGCCGCGCAGAAGCTCGCCATGTCGTTGGCGTACGCGGCCGTGACGTCCGGGTCGGTGAGGACGGCCTCGGCCGGCAGGCCGCCCAGCAGACGGTCGACGAGGCCGCCGGTCACGGCCGTGTCCTCATCGCGCGGGGCTTCGATACGGCTCATGATCACAGGGTCGCACCCGGGGCCATCGGTGTGAACCCCATCCGTGCGGGGCTTGGCATGCCGGGGTGTGGTCTTCGTACTGACGCACAGTGAGCGGCATGGACATCGAAGAGCGACAGCCGGTGCCCGCCGGGTCCGGGGACGCCGGGAGTGGTACGGGGAGCGGGGGGTCGGCAGGGGCGTCCACCGGCGAGTCCGCCGGGGACCGCCGGTCGCCGTTCGCGCGGGGCGCGCTGATCGCCCGCCGGTCGCCCTTCGGGCGGGGCGCGGTGGCCGCCCGGCGGCGGCTGTCCGACCGTCCCTCGCCGGCCGTCCGGCGCACCCTGATCGGGGCGGCCGTCGGCTGTGCCGTGCTCGGCGGTGTGCTGGTGCTGCTGCCCGCGTCCGGGCCGGGCGGGGCGGTGCCGCCGTCGCCTGGGCCGGTGGCCCGGGCGATGACCGCGGTGGGGGCCGGGGCGCCGGCCGCGCTGCCGGACCTGACCGCGCTCATCGGCGACCGCGAGAGGCATCTGCGGGCCCATCCGCGCGACGACCAGTCCTGGGCGGTGCTCGGGACCGCTTACGCGGAGCAGGCGCGGCGGACGGCGACGGCCGCGTACTACCCGAAGGCCGAGAAGGCGCTGCGCACCTCGCTGGACGTCCGCCCGAAGGACAACACGGCCGCGCTGGACGGGCTCGCCGGGCTGGCGATCGCGCGCGGTGACTTCCGGGCGGCGAAGCAGTGGGGCGAGGCCTCGGTGAAGGCGGCGCCGAAACGGTGGACGGCGTATCCGGCGCTCGTGGACGCCTACAGCGGGCTCGGCGACCACAAGGCGGCGCGCAAGGCGCTGGACAAGCTGCTGGGCCTGCGGTCCGGGCCGGTGACACGGGCCGTCGCGGCGCGCGTCTACTGGGACCGGGGCTGGCGCGAGGACGCGGGGGCGGCCATCGCCGACGCGACCGCCGCCGCGACGACGCCCTCCCAGGAGGCGGCCTTCCTCCAGCAGGGCGGCCAACTCGCCTGGGAACGCGGGGATGTTCAGGAGTCCCTCGACCACTACCGGGCGGCGCTGAACGCCGACCCCGACGAGCACGGCGCGCTGGCCGGCCAGGGGCGCGCGCTGGCGGCGCTGGGGCGTACCTCGGAGGCGCTGCGCGCCTATCAGACGGCGCTCGCCAAGCGGCCCGCGCCGCACTCCGCGCTGGAACTGGGCGAGCTGTACGAGAAGTTGGGGCTGCCGGGGGCGGCGCGGGCGCAGTACGACCTGGTGCGGGAGCTGGTGCGGCGGGACGGCGCGGGGGGCGTGGACGACGAGCTGGTGCTCGGGTTCCTGGAGGCGGACCACGGTGATCCCCGGGAGGCGGTGCGGCGGCTGCGCGCCGAGTGGGACCGGCAGCCGGGTATCGCGGTGGCGGACGCGCTGGGCTGGGCGCTGCACCGGGCCGGGGACGACGCGCAGGCGCTGACGTTCGCCGTCCGGACCATGGACCAGGAGCACGGCGGCGAGGTGCGCAGCGCGCTGTACGCGTACCACCGGGGGCAGATCGAAAGGGAGTTGGGCAAGGCCGGCCCGGCGCGCCGGCATCTCGCCGAGGCGCTGCGCATCAACCCGTCCTTCTCCCCGCTGCTGGCGCCCGCCGCGCGAGAGGCCCTGGCGGAACTGGGCGAACCCTCGGCAGAGGGACTCCCGGACCCGTCCGGGACGGCGGAAGGCGCCGGGGAGGGCGGGGAGGACGCCGGGAAGGCTGGGGCGGCGGGGCCACCGGGGGCGGAGGCCGCAGGTGCGGGGGCAGGGGCGGAGGCGGGCGGTGCGGGGGCGGCGGGTGCGGGGGCGTCCGGGGCGCCGGCTCGCTGAACTCTCGTACACAGCTCGCTGGTTGAAGCCGGACAGGCCCATGGCCACCACTCCCGGCTCCAGTTGACGCCGGACCGGCGCGAGAGGGGCCAACCGGCCGTACGGGAGCGCCTGTTGACAGGCGCCCCCGTACGGGTCCGGTCAGAGGTTGCCGCGCTTCTCCTGCTCGCGCTCGATCGCCTCGAACAGGGCCTTGAAGTTGCCCTTGCCGAAGCCCATCGAGCCGTGCCGCTCGATCATCTCGAAGAACACGGTCGGACGGTCCTGGACCGGCTTGGTGAAAATCTGCAGCAGATAGCCGTCCTCGTCCCGGTCGACCAGGATCTTCAGCTCGCGCAGGGTCTCGACGGGGACGCGGGTCTCGCCGGCCCACTCGCCGAGGGTGTCGTAGTACGAGTCCGGGGTGTCGAGGAACTGGACGCCGGCCGCGCGCATGGTGCGGACGGAGCGGACGATGTCGTTCGTGTTCAGCGCGATGTGCTGGACGCCCGCGCCGCCGTAGAACTCCAGGTACTCGTCGATCTGGGACTTCTTCTTGGCGACGGCGGGCTCGTTGATCGGGAACTTGACCTTGAGCGTGCCGTCGGCGACGACCTTCGACATCAGGGCGCTGTACTCGGTCGCGATGTCGTCGCCCACGAACTCCTTCATGTTCGTGAAGCCCATGACCTTGTTGTAGAACCCGACCCATTCGTTCATCCGGCCGAGTTCGACGTTGCCGACGCAGTGGTCGACCGCCTGGAAGGTGCGCTGGGCCGGCGGCTCGACGATCGGGTCGGCGGTCACGTAGCCGGGCAGGTAGGGGCCGTCGTAGCCGGTGCGCTCGACCAGCGTGTGGCGGGTCTGGCCGTACGTGGCGATCGCGGCGAGGACGACCGTGCCGTGCTCGTCCTTGACCTCGTGGGGTTCCACGACCGCGCGGGCGCCGTGCTCGACGGCGTAAGCGAAGGCGGCGCGGGCGTCCGGGACCTCGATGGCGAGGTCGACGACACCGTCGCCGTGCTCCGCCACGTGCTCGGCCAGGAAGGTGCCCCAGGGCGTCGCCGGCTTGATCACGGAGGTGAGGACGAAGCGCGCCGAGCCGTTCTCCAGGACGTACGACGCCGTCTCGCGGCTGCCGTTCTCCGGTCCGGAGTAGGCGACGAGCCGCATGCCGAAGGCCGTGGAGTAGTAGTGCGCGGCCTGCTTGGCGTTGCCGACGGCGAAGACGACCGCGTCCATTCCCTTGACCGGGAAGGGGTCGGCCTGCCGGGCGGTGTCGGGAGCGTGGTCTGTGTTCGCGGAGGTCGCTGTCATGGCCGCAGACTCCCGCCGTTCCGCAAGGTGCGCAATAGTTCGCGTATCCGCTGAACAACATGTACAGCGAATGGCCCAGAGTTGCGGGCTTTCTGTACACGATGACCATCCCGGAGGGCGCTGTGGCGATCGATCATCTGGACGGGCGGCTGCTGGTGCTGCTGGCGCGGGAGCCGCGTATCGGCGTGCTGGAGATGTCCCGCCGGCTCGGGGTCGCGCGGGGCACCGTGCAGGCCCGGATGGACCGGCTTCAGTCGAATGGCGTCATCCGGGGTTTCGGTCCCGAGGTCGACCCGGCGGCGCTCGGCTATCCGGTCACGGCGTTCGCCACGCTGCAGATCCGGCAGGGCCAAGGCGCCGACGTGCGGGCGCACTTGGCGACGGTGCCGGAGGTCCTGGAGCTGCACACCACGACCGGCAGCGGGGACATGCTGTGCCGGCTGGTGGCCCGGTCGAACGCCGATCTCCAGCGGGTGATCGACCGGGTTGTCGGTTTTGATGGCATCGTCCGGGCCTCCACGGCGATCGTCATGGAGAACCCCGTTCCGCTGCGGATCATCCCGCTGGTGGAACAAGCGGCGACCGAGCAGTGAACCGAGCGACCGGGGTGACATGGCGTGAACTTCTGGGAGTACCTGAGCAGCCGCCATGAGCAGCTCCTCACGGACGCCGGGCAGCACGCCAGCGCGGTCTTCCAGTGCATGGTCGTGGCGACGCTCATCGGGGTGCTGATCGGCGTCCTCACCTACCGCAGCGACTGGGCGGGCAACCTCGCCACCACCACGACCTCCGCGATCCTGACCATCCCCTCGCTCGCCATGATCGGTCTGCTGATCCCGATCGTGGGCCTGGGCGTCCCGCCGACGGTCATCGCCCTGACGCTGTACGGGCTGCTGCCGATCGTGCGCAACGCGATCGTCGGTCTGCGCGGCGTCGATCCCTCGCTGGTCGACGCGGCCACCGGGATCGGCATGTCGCGGGCGGCCCGGCTGCTGCGGGTGGAACTGCCGCTGGCCTGGCCGCCGATCCTCACCGGCATCCGGGTCTCCACCCAGATGCTGATGGGCATCGCGGCCATCGCGGCCTACGCCTCCGGTCCGGGCCTCGGCAACGAGATCTTCCGTGGCATCAGCTCGCTGGGCAGCAAGAACGCGCTCAACCAGGTGCTCGCCGGCACGGTCGGGATCATCATCCTGGCGCTGCTGTTCGACGCCGCGTACGTCCTGATCGGCCGGCTGACCATCCCGAGGGGGATCCGTGCCTGAGACCTCCGACCCCGCCGGCACCTCCGGCCCCACCGGCGGCACGGGCTCCACCGGCGCCACGGGCTCCGCCGACGGTACCGGCTCCACCCGCGGTACGGATTCCGCCGGCGGTACGGGCTCCGTCGGCGCGTCCGGCTCCAGCGGGCCGACCGGCTCCACCGGCTCCACCGGCTCCACCGGGTCCGCCGGGTCCGCCGGGTCCACCGGCTCCACCGGGGCCACCGGCTCGACCGGGTCCGTCGGGCGCCCGGGGAGTGCCGCGGGGGCCGCCGCCTCCTCGACCACGGGCGCCACGATCGAGCTGGAGAACCTCACCAAGCGCTACCCCGGCAGCCGCAGCGCGGCCGTGGACAGCGTCAACATGGAGATCAAGGCGGGCGAACTCGTGGTGTTCGTCGGGCCGTCCGGCTGCGGCAAGTCGACCACCCTGAAGATGATCAACCGGCTGATCGAGCCGAGCGGCGGCCGGATCCGGATCGGCGGCGAGGACGTCACCGACATGGACCCGGTGAAGCTGCGCCGCAAGGTGGGGTACGCGATCCAGTCCTCCGGGCTGTTCCCGCACATGACGGTCGCCCAGAACATCGCGCTCGTGCCGAAGATGGTCGGCTGGCCGAAGGCGCGGATCAAGGCCCGCGTCGAGGAGATGCTCGACCTGGTCGGGCTCGACCCCTCCGAGTTCCAGGGCCGCTACCCGCGCCAGCTCTCCGGCGGCCAGCAGCAGCGGGTCGGGGTGGCGCGGGCGCTCGCCGCGGACCCGCCGGTGCTGCTCATGGACGAGCCGTTCGGCGCGGTGGACCCGATCACCCGGGACCACCTCCAGGACGAGTTGATCCGGCTCCAGCACGAGCTGCACAAGACGATCGTCTTCGTGACCCACGACTTCGACGAGGCCATCAAGCTCGGCGACCGGATCGCGGTGCTGCGCGAGCACTCGCACATCGCCCAGTTCGACACCCCGGAGGCGATCCTCACCAACCCGGCCGACGACTTCGTGTCGGGGTTCGTCGGCGCGGGGGCCGCCCTGAAACGGCTGAACCTCAGCCGCGTACGGGATGTGGAGATCACCGACTATCCGACGGTCACCGTCGACGACCCGCTCCAGGAGATCTTCGGCAAGCTCCGCTCCAGCGGGACGAACGAGATCCTGCTGCTCGACAGACGGGGCCGCCCCTACAAGTGGCTGCGGCGCGGCGACCTGATGCGGGCCAGGGGCTCGCTGGCGCGCGCGGGCACCCTGGTGCACGACACGGTGACCCGGGACGCCACCCTGCGCGACGCCCTGGAGGCGGTCCTCACGGACAACTCGGGCCGGGTGCCGGTCACCGGGCGGCGCGGCGAGTACACCGGGGTGGTCGACATGGAGACCCTGATGAACTCGGTCCACGAACTCCTGGAGGCCGACCGGCTGGAGGCCATGGAGCACCAGCACGAGCTGGAGGAGGCGCGCGCCCAGCAGACCCAGTTCGAGCAGGAGGGCGTCGACGGCGGGGAGGCGAAGGCGTGAACATCCCGCCCACCGAACAGCGCCCCGAGGGCGAGCACGAGGTCAAGGGGCTCGCCTTCCGCGACGACAGCGGCGGTGACGGCGAGGGCGAGCGGGAGGCCCCGCCGTCGGCCGGGCCGCCCCGGCGGCGGATCGGCTGGCGGAAGCTGACGTTCCTGCCCGCTCTCCTGGTCGCCCTGCTGCTGGGCACCTGGCTGTGGTTCCAGCAGGCGGACCTCGACCCGATCTCGAAGAACGCGCTGTCCAACGGCCAGGTGTCCAAGGCCCTGTGGCAGCACATCCAGCTGACGGTGATCTCCACGTTCTTCGTGCTGGTCATCGCGATCCCGCTGGGCATCCTGCTGACCCGCAAGGCGTTCCGCAAGGCGACCCCGGTCGCGATGACGTTCGCCAACATGGGGCAGGCGACACCGGCGATCGGTCTGCTGGCGCTCCTGGTGATCTGGCTCGGCACCGGCGAGCGGTCGGCGCTGATCGGCATCACGATCTACGCGATCCTGCCGGTCCTCTCCAACACGATCGCCGGTCTCCAGGCCAACGACCCGACGCTGCTGGAGGCGTCCCGCGGCATCGGCATGTCGCCGCTGGGCGTGCTCACCCGGGTCGAACTGCCGCTGGCGGTCCCGCTGATCCTCGCCGGGGTGCGGACGGCGCTCGTCCTGAACGTGGGCACCGCCACCCTCGCCACCTTCGGCGGGGGCGGCGGACTCGGCGTCCTCATCACGACCGGCATCACCACCCAGCGCATGCCGGTCCTGGTCCTCGGCGCCATCCTCACGGTCGCGCTCGCGCTGCTGGTCGACTGGCTGGCGTCACTGGCGGAACTGCTGCTGCGGCCGCGCGGCCTGGAGGTGGGGACGTGAAGCGGGCGGGAGCCGGGGGCGCGAAGGGGACCGGGGGCGCGGGCGCGAAGGGGACCGGGAGCGCGGGCGCGCAGGGGCCGACGAGGAGGACGCGTGCCCTCGCGGGGGTCGCCGGGCTGCTGGTGCTGGCCTCCGGCTGCGGGCTGACCAGCGGTTCCCCGATGACCGACGACGTCGGGCCCGGCACGGTCGGCAGGGGCGAGCCGCTCAAGGGCGCGACGCTCACGGTGGCGTCCAAGGAGTTCACCGAGCAGCTCGTCCTCGGCGCGATCATGGGCATCGCCTTCCAGGCGGCCGGCGCGAAGGTCGTCGACCGCACCGGCATCCAGGGCTCGATCGGCACCCGCGAGGCCATCAAGAACGGCGACGCGGACGCCACGTACGAGTACACGGGCACCGCGTGGATCACCTACCTCGGCAACAGCAAGCCGATCCCCGACCCGCAGAAGCAGTGGCAGGCCGTGCACGACGTCGACCCGAAGAACGGCGTGATCTGGCTGCCCCCGTCCGCCCTCAACAACACGTACGCGCTCGCCATGAACCAGGCCAACTTCAAGAAGTACGGGACGCGGACGCTCTCGGAGGTGGCCGCGCTGTCGAAGTCCGACCCCAGCGCGGTCACCCTGTGCGTGGAGAGCGAGTTCGCCAACCGGGCCGACGGACTGCCGGGCATGGAGAAGGCGTACGGCATGTCGGTCCCGGCGAAGAACGTCACCCAGATGGACACCGGGATCATCTACACCCAGGTGAAGAAGGGCAGTTGCACCTACGGGGAGGTGTTCACCACCGACGGGCGCATCAAGTCGATGAACCTGGAGGTGATGCGGGACGACAAGAAGTTCTTCCCCAACTACAACGCGGCGCCGGTTGTCAACGCGAAGACCTTCAAGAAGTATCCGCAGATCGCCCAGGTCATCGAGCCGGTGACGAAGGCCCTGAACAACACGGTCGCCCAGGACCTGAACGCCAAGGTGGACGTCGAGGGCCAGGACCCCCACCAGGTGGCACTGGACTGGATGACGTCGAAGGGGTTCGTGAAGGAGAACTGAGAGCGGAAGCCGGAGTTGCGGGGCGGAAGCCCGGGGGGCGGAAGTGTGTGTGGGGGGGGGGGGGGGAACGGAAGCGGAGGCGGGGGCGCGGAAGCGGGCGGGGCGGCGGTCTCGGGTGACCGGGCGGTCGTACGGGGTCGCCGCGGGCGCGGCAGTCAGCAGCTCGGGATCGAGCCCTTGCCCTTCTCCAGGGCCACCAGGGAGTCGACCGCGCCCTTGAGGGTGGTCACCGGAATCAGCCGCAGCCCCTTCGGCAGCTCCGTCTTGGCGTCCGAGCACTCCGCCCTCGGCACGAGGAAGACGGTCGCCCCGTCCCGGCGGGCCGCCTGCGTCTTCAGGGCGACGCCGCCGACCGCGCCGACCTTGCCGTCGGCGTCGATCGTCCCCGTACCCGCGACGACCCGGCCGCCGGTGAGGTCGCCGCCGCTGCCGTCGCCGTCCAGCTTGTCCACGATGCCCAGCGAGAAGAGCAGCCCCGCGCTCGGACCGCCGACGTCCGCGAGCTTCAGGGTGACCTTGACGTCGCCCTTCTCGTGCAGATAGCCGAGGGCGGCCTCGGTGGCGGTGTCCTGGGACTTCTTCATCTCGTTCGCGTTGTGCCGCTCGATCTCCTTGACGCTGCCGCCGCTCGGATAGACCGAGTCACGGGGCATCACGGCCTTGTCGGTGGCGAACCAGCCGCTGAGCACGTCCCCGAGCGAGACCTTCGCGTCCGGCCCGGTCGCCTCGATCGTCGTCATCCGGAGCTGGCCCCGGGTGTTCCGGGTGGGCGCGCCCGTGATGGTGATCACCGGGTCGCCCTTGTTCTCGCCGAGGACGTTCGCCGTCAGGCCGGGCTGCGCCAGGGAGAAGGGCAGCGGCGCGAACACCGCGGTGGCGAGCAGGGCCACGACGGGGAGGGCGCAGACGGCGACGGCCTGGGGGCGCGTGAGGCGAGAGAGCACGGGGTCAATCTAACGTCCCGCCCCACCTGCCCCTCCGGACAGGTCCCGGGGGCGTCATGAGATGCCGGGGTCCCAGGCCGACGCCAGCACAAGGCGGCCCCGGGGTCCCCGGTCGACGCCGGCACAAGGCGGCCCCGGGGTCCCGTGCCGGTGTCAGCGTCAGGCGGCCGGTTTCCTGGGTCCGCTCCCTGATCCGCGTGGGCGCGAGACACACCCCCCCAGCCTCTCCGGCCGGTGTCATTGTGGGGCGCCCTCGGGCCGGCTTCTGCGTCGAGTTTGGTGGCCGGTGCCGGTGCGGCTTCTGCGTCGGCTTCGGTGCCGCTGCGGCTTCGGCGTGGGCGTCGGCTCCGGTGCCGGTGCGGCTTCGGCTTCGGCTTCGGCTTCGGCTTCGGCTTCGGCTTCGGCTTCGGCGTCAGCGGAGGGCGTCCGCGACCTCGCGGGCCGCGTCCATCACGCGGGGACCCACCCGCTCGGGAACCGCGTCCGCGAGCATGACCACGCCCACGCTGCCCTCCACCCCCGTCACCCCTATGAGCGGCGCCGCGGCCCCGCTCGCGCCGGCCTCCAACTCGCCGTGGGTCAGCGTGTACCCGGGCTCCCCCACCGGGGCCTGCCGCGCGGCGAGGATCGCGCGGCCCGCCGCTCCCCGGTCCAGCGGATGCCGGAACCCGGCGCGGTAGGCCACGTGGTAGTCCGTCCAGGTCGGCTCAACGACGGCGACGGCGAGCGCCTCCGTCCCGTCGACCAGCGTCAGATGCGCGGTCGCCCCTATGTCCTCGGCCAGCGCGCGCAGCGCGGGCAGGGCGGCCTCGCGGACCAGCGGGTGCACCTGGCGCCCGAGGCGCAGCACCCCCAGTCCGACCCGGGCGCGACCGCCGAGGTCCCGGCGTACGAGCGCGTGCTGCTCCAGCGTGGCGAGCAACCGGTAGACCACGGTCCGGTTGACGCCCAGTTTGTTGGAGAGTTCGGTGACGGTCAGCCCGTGATCCGTGTCGGCGAGCAACTTGAGGACGCGCAGTCCCCGGTCGAGCGTCTGGGAGGTCTCCGCGGTCACGACGCCCACTCCTTAGTGGTGAGGTCGACGGCCCGCTCGGCGATGCGTCACCGAGTCCCGTCGGCGACGCGCTCAGCGGCCGCCGGTCGGCTGGCGACCCGGGCTCTTCCCCGGGCGGAGTCGCTTCACGGCTGCGCTCCGCGGCGGCGCTGCCACGGGGCGTGTGCGTAGCGGGACAGTAGCGAGCCGGTCCGCTGAGCGGAAGTCTCCGTCCAGAATCCGGGCATCGACTCGTACGGACTGATTCCGTTTGTCCCGGAACGCACGGGCGCGCGGACTCCGCGTACACCGCGCGCGTACGCAGCGCACAGGCGAGTGCGCACGCCCGGCCGAAGGTCCGAGCGCTCTGAAAGAGGGGACTGCCGGCACCCGTCGCGGGGTTCCGCATACCGGCACCCCGCAGGTAACCGGTTCTCCATGTCGCGGCCCCCGGCCGGCCCCGCCCAACCCCGCGCGGTCCGGCGACCCCCGACCGGTGGCAGGCGGCAGGCGGCAGACGACCGGCGCCCGCCGCCCGCCGCCCGGCGGGAGGACACGCGCGGAAGCCGGCACGCGCGGAAGCCGGCACGCGCGGAAAGGGCCCCGGACCTCCGTCCGGGACCCCACACCCCACCCCACCCCCGGGGGGCTCCGGGGGTCACCGCATCCGGGTGGCCCACTCCTGGACCTTGGCGATCCGCTGCCGTAGCTGGCCGGCCGTCGCCTCCGCGCTCGGCGGCCCGCCGCAGACGCGCCGCAGCTCGGTGTGGATCACGCCGTGCGGCTTGCCGCTCTGGTGGACGTACGCGCCGACCATCGTGTTGAGCTGCTTGCGCAGTTCCAGCATCTCCTTGTGGGAGACCACCGGCCGCCGCTCGGCGGGCAGTTCGAGGAGGTCGGCCTCCTCGTCCGGCTTCTTGCGGCTGTGCGCGATCTGCCGGGCCTGCCGCTTCTGAAGCAGCAGCTGCACCTGGTCGGGTTCGAGGAGCCCGGGAATGCCGAGGTAGTCCTGCTCCTCCTCGCTGCCCGGGTGGGCCTGCATGCCGAACTCGGCCCCGTCGTAGAGGACGCGGTCGAAGACGGCCTCGGACTCCAGCGCCTCGAAGGAGAACTGCTCCTGCTCGCCGGTGTCCTCGTCCTGCTCCCGGTTCGCCTCCTCCATCTCCTTCTCGGACTCGGCGTACGGGTCGTCCTCGGTCTCCTTCTTCGGTTTGTCGAGGGCGTGGTCGCGCTCGACCTCCATCTCGTTGGCGAAGGTGAGGAGGTCGGGGACGGTCGGCAGGAACACGGACGCCGTCTCGCCGCGCCGCCGGGACCGTACGAAACGGCCGACGGCCTGCGCGAAGAAGAGCGGCGTCGAGATGGTGGTCGCGTACACGCCGACGGCGAGGCGCGGCACGTCCACGCCCTCGGACACCATGCGGACGGCGACCATCCACCGGTCGTCGCTCGCCGCGAAGTCGTCGATGCGCTTGGAGGCGCCGGTGTCGTCGGACAGGACGACGGTGGCCTTGGAGCCGGTGATCTCCCGGATCAGCTTGGCGTAGGCGCGGGCCGAGTCCTGGTCGGTGGCGATGACGAGAGCGCCGGCGTCCGGGATGCCCTTGCGCACCTCGGTGAGCCGCTGGTCGGCGGCGCGCAGCACGCTGGGCATCCACTCGCCGCGCGGGTCGAGCGCGGTGCGCCAGGCCTGGCTGACGGCGTCCTTGGTCATCGGCTCGCCGAGCCGCGCGGCGATCTCGTCGCCCGCCTTGGTGCGCCAGCGCATGTTGCCGCTGTAGGAGAGGAAGATGACGGGCCGCACGACGCCGTCCCCGAGCGCGGAACCGTAGCCGTACGTGTAGTCGGCGGCCGACCGCCGGATGCCGTCGCGCCCCTCCTCGTACGTCACGAAGGGGATGGGGTTGGTGTCGGAGCGGAAGGGCGTACCGGTCAGCGCGAGCCGGCGGGTGGCGGGCTCGAACGCCTCCAGGCAGGCCTCGCCCCAGGACTTGCTGTCACCGGCGTGGTGGATCTCGTCCAGGATCACCAGGGTCTTGCGCTGCTCGCAGCGGTTGCGGTGGAGCATCGGCCGCACACCGACACCCGCGTACGTCACGGCGACGCCCTGGTACTCCTTGCTGAGCGGCCCGGCGCTGTACTCGGGATCCAGCTTGATCCCTATCCGCGCGGCCGCCTCGGCCCACTGCTTCTTCAGGTGCTCGGTCGGCGCGACCACGGTCACCTGCTGGACCACGTGGTGGTGCAGCAGCCAGGAGGCGAGGGTCAGCGCGAACGTCGTCTTGCCGGCGCCGGGGGTGGCGACGGCGAGGAAGTCGCGCGGCTGCTCCTGGATGTACCTCTCCATCGCCCCCTGCTGCCAGGCGCGCAGCTTGTTGGCGGTGCCCCAGGGGGCGCGGCCGGGGAAGGCGGGCGAGAGGTGATGCGAGTGCGCGGAGGCGCTGGCGGCGGTGGTAGTCACGGTCTCCGGTCTGGGTGTCGATTGGGAGCGTCCGGGTCCGCGCGCGGCGCGTCGGATGTGGCGGTGACGGCAGACGGGCGGTCGGCTCGGCTACGTATGACAACCGGGCCACCCTACCGGCGCCCACGGCGTGTCCACGCGCGGACGACACCGGGTCCCGGGTGGATGGGACTGAGGTCACATGACGGTCCGGAGTCACCCCTGCACAGGGCCCGTGCGGCGGGTCGCGTGCCGGCTCGGAGACACCGCGACACGCCCGGCCCGCGATGTCCCTCCCCCGGGATCACCGTCGCCGGACCGGGACCGGAGACCCTGGACCGGGGACCAGGGAGCACCATCGCCGGACCCGGGAGCGCGGACCCGGGATCACCGTCGCCGGACCCGGGACCCGCCTCCGGGATCACCGTCGCCGGACCGGGGACCCGGGACCGGGGACCCGGGACCCGGGACCAGGGAGCACCATCGCCGGACCCCGGACCCCGGACCGGGATCACCATCCCTGGGCCCCGGCCCCCGGCCCCCGGACCGGAATCACCATCCCTGGGCCCCGGACCCCGGCTCCCGGACCGGAATCACCGTCGCCGGACCCGTGTGGTCACCCACGCCCCGGCCAGGGCCACGCCCGCCATGGGCAGGAACACGGCGGCGAAGGCGGCCGGGTGGGAGCTGTGGGCGCCGGAGGCCGGGCCGGCCTCCGTGTGGGCCACGGCACCGCCGCCGAGCGCCGCGAAGGCGGCTCCGCCGAGGGCGAGCAGCAGCACGTTGCACAGGGCGTCGGAGATCTGGAGGGCGGCCGAGTTCGTACCGGCCTCGTGCGGGGCGGAGAGCTGGAGCAGCAGCACGCTGGTCGAGGCGATCACGAGCCCCATCCCGAAGCAGCCGAACGCCCAGGCGACGGCGACGGTCCACACCGGCACGGCGTGAACGAGCACGCTGGGCGCGGTCGCGACGGCCGCGGCGACCAGCACCATGCCGAGGAACATCAGCCGTTCCCGGTACGGCTCGACGCGCGGCCGTGCCTGCACCCAGGAGCCCAGCGCCCAGGTGGCCCCGCCCGCGGCGAGCGAGAGCCCGGCGAGCGTCGGGGACAGTCCCCGCTGGGTGACGAGCATCAGCGGCACGAAGGACTCGGCGGCGACGAAGGAACCGGCCGCGACCCCGCGCAGCAGCACCACGGACGGCAGCCCGCGCGCCGCCCGCCAGGTGCCGCGCGGCAGCAGTCCGCGCACGGCGGGCACGAGCAGCGCGACGCCGGCCAGCGCGGGCAGGGCCGCCAGAGCCCGCAGATCCTGGGCGGCGTACTGCAGGAGGCCGGCCCCGAAGGCGATCCCGAACGCGAGCCGGATCCGCCGCCGGTCGAGGGGGCGGCCGGAGAGGGACCCCTCCTCCGCCCCCTCGGTGGGTCCGCCGGCCCGCTCCCGGATCTGGGGCAGGGCGAGGGCGAGGGGGATGCCGACGAGGGCCGGGATGCCGATGAACACCCAGCGCCAGCCGAGGTGTTCGGTGACCGCACCGGCGGCGAGCGGGCCGACGACGGACGGCACCACCCAGGCCGCCGCGAACGCCGCCATGATCGCGGGCCGCAGCCGCTCCGGATAGGCCCGGCCGACGACGACGTACAGGGCGACGATGACGAGCCCGCCGCCGAGCCCCTGGACGGCCCGCCCGAGCACGAACACCCACATGCCGGCGGCGGTCCCCGAGAGCAGCAGCCCCGCGGCGAACGCGCCGATGCCGGCGGTGAGCGACCCCAGCGGCCCGTCCCGGTCGGACCACTGCCCGGCGAGCACCATCCCGAACAGGCTGGTGGTGAAGTACCCGGAGAAGGCGAACGCGTAGAGCGCGACTCCGTGGAGTTCCCGGGCGGCGACGGGCATCGCGGTACCGACGGCGGTGGCCTCGAAGGCGATGACCAGCACGACGGACACGATCCCGATGCTGAGCGCCCGGTGGTCCCGGCTCAGCACACCGCCCCCGCCCCGGGCGGGAACGGTCACGGTGTCGGGGGTGTCCAGGGCTGCCATGACCGTCAGCGTAAGGTGCGCAGCCCGCACTGACTCCTGTCGGAGGTAGGTGATCCCCCGGTCCTTTGGTCGTAGGACCCGGCCGCCTCCGCGCCTCGCGTTCGTGAACGGCGTATGGCAGTCCCGTTGCGGCGCCCCCGCCCCCCTTGAGCCGGGCACCCCACGCGCCTACGGTCGACCCATCAGGTTCGGAACGAGTGAGCCGTGCCGCACCTGAGAACGGCCGTGTGCCCGAGTGGTTCAGGGACTCGCCTGCAAAGCGAGTTACGCGGGTTCGATTCCCGCCACGGCCTCCCTGTGGCCGGCCGGTCCCGTTTCGGGGGCGGCCGGTTCTCGTTTCCGGGTGGCGACCGCCCGCGCTACGCGTACAGCACGCCGGCCTCCCGGTTCTCGAATATTTTCGGCCAGTGGCGGAGGCCGTCGTCGCCGGGGAGGGTCGGGGTGGGGTCGCAGGCGATGGGGTCGACCGTGGCCAGGGTTTGGGTCAGGGTCGCCGCCAGGTGGTCGTGGGAATCGCTCAGGGCGTGGACCGCGTCCAGGGTGCGTTCGCGGTGCAGGAGCCAGAGGGTGAACGCCAGCGTGGAGATGTCCGCGTTGAGCGGGCGCAGGGTCAGGTCCGGCTCGCTCCAGGCGAGCACCGCGCCCGTGGCCCCGTCCACCACCAGGCTGGTGTCCTCCGCGAGCCGCCCGAGGCGGATCAGCCGGCCGGCGGTGACCGGCAGGTGGGCTGCGGCGAACGCCTGCGGGCGCTCGTCCGCGTAGTACTCGGTGAGGGGCGGCAGCGCCACCTCCGTGTCCAGCTGGAAGAGCAGCCCGTCCTCGGGCAGTCCCGTCTCCCGCAGGAAGCGGCGGGTCGGCTCGTGCGTCAGCGCGCGCGGGAAGTCGAGGTCCTCGAAGCGCATGATCGCGCCCACCCCGAACTCCTCGTCCAGCAGCCGCTTCGGCAGGGCGAGCACGAGGCCCTCGCCGGGGCCGGCGATCCGGGCCAGCGGGCGGATCAGCGCGGCCATCCGCCAGTACGGCGCCACGTCCGCGCCCGCCCGGTCCGCCGTGTCCGCGAAGACGGCGCCCAGCCGGTCCGAGGTCTCCGCCACCGCCTTCGGGCCGAAGGGGGCCGGACGGCTCCCCGGGGCGGTGAGTTCCTCGGTGGCCGCCGCGAAGCGCAGCAGCGCCTCCAGGGAGGGGGCCAGCGGCGAAAGGTCCAGGTGCGCCGGGTTCCTCGGGACGTACGCCGAGGAGACCTCGCCCGTCGTCCCGTCGAGCAGCAGCGACTCCAGGTCCCGGTCCAGGCTGCGCAGCGCCCCGATGACGAGCCGGTCGCGCAGCTCCTCCGCGAGCCGGTCGGCGTCCCCCGCCAGGTCGGCCAGGGTGCGCAGGCCGTACTCCCGGAGGGTGTCGAACCCCAGCAGCGCGCTCTCGGCGGGCAGTCCGGCGCCCGTCAGGAGGTGCCGCGTGGGCAGGTGGGTGACGTACGGATCCAGCTCGTGGTCGGACAGTGTGATCGCGCCGCCGACATCGGTGTCAGTCGTGCTCATGGCTCCCCCGCGCATGTGAACGCTTGTGCTTCCCCCGAGGGGAACGGCCGGTGGTTCCACGGCAGTTCCCCATTGGCGAAAACCATACGCCGCCCCACTGACAACGCGGCGGGCTCAGGGGCGGGCCCCCTCCCGGGGCCGGTCGGGGCCCTGGCCGAGCCTCACGGACTCGCGCCCCGGACCCCGCGCCCTCAGGTGAAGTACACGCCGCCCAACACCACGACCACCGCCGCCAGGACGAAGAGCAGCACCCAGATCAGCAGCTTTCCGACGCTGGGCGGGGGCTCGTAGCGCGGCTGGTCGGCGGGGGCCGTGTCGCCGTTCGCGGGTTCGGGCGTGCTCACGGCGTCGTCACCACGGCGGCCTGCGGGCGGATCGGGAGGCGGTTGACCGGGCGGCCGGTGGCGGCCCGGACGGCCGCCGCGACGGCCGCGGGGGACGTCACGACCGGCACCGCGCTGACCGCCTTGGCGCCGAACGGCGCGACCACGTCGCGCTCCTCGACCAGCTTCACGATCCGGATGTCGGGGGTGTCCAGGGCGGTCGGCAGGGCGTAGCCGGTGAGGTCGGGGTGCCGGACCAGGCCGCGGGCGGTGCGGAGGTTCTCGGTCAGCGCGGCGCCCACGCCCTGGGTGACGCCCGCCTCGATACGGGCGGTCAACTGGGCCGGGTTGAGGACGCGGCCCACGTCCTGGGCGAGCGCCAGCTCCACGACCCGTACGGAGCCCAGTTCGATGTCGACGTCCACCACCGCGCGGATGGCGCAGAACGCGAGGCCCACGAAGGCGTCGCCCTGGCCGGCCTCGTCGAGGGGTTCGGTCGGGTGGGGGCGGCACTGGGCGGTCGCCCACAGCTCCTTGCCGTCCATCGCCTCGGTGACGGTGGTCGACAGGACACCGTCGTACGAGGTGATCTTGCCGTCGGTGATCTGGAGGAGTTCGGTGGACATGCCGAACTTGTGCGCCAGCGGCTGGAGGAGCTGCGTACGGACCATCTTGGCGGCGCGTTCGACGGCTCCGCCGGAGACCCAGGTGTGCCGGCCGCGGCAACTGGGGCCCGCCGGGGGCTGGTCGGTGTCGACGGGCGCCACGTGCACCTCGTCGATGCCCAGGGTCTCCTGGACGATCTGCCGGGCCAGCGTGGTGAAGCCCTGGCCGGTCTCCACGGCCGCGCAGAGCACGGTGGCGACGCCGTCGTGGACCTTCACGGTGGCCGTCGAGACCTCGTCGGCGCCCTCGGCGCCGAGCATGTGGACCATGCCGAGCGCGTAGCCGACACCCCGGCGTACGGCGCCGGGTTCGCCCGCGCCCTCGGGGCCGCCGGGGAGCAGCCACTCGTCCTCGGGGGTGTCCTTGGGGAGGGCGGGCAGCGGGAAGTCGCGGACGGCCTGGAGCAGTTCGGCGACGGGTGCCGGGCAGGTCACCGTCTGGCCGGTGGGCAGCACGTCCCCGGTGGCCATGACGTTGCGCAGGCGCAGTTCGGCGGGGTCGACGCCGAGCTTCTTGGCGAGCTTGTCCATCTGGGCCTCGTAGGCGGCGCACACCTGGAGGGCGCCCTCGCCGCGCACATGCCCGGAGGGGGGGTTGTTGGTGCGGACGGCCCAGCCCTCGATGAAGGCGTTGGGGACGACGTAGGGGCCGCAGGCGAAGGAGACGGCGGCGGCCAGGGACTCGCCGGAGGTGTCGGCGTAGGCGCCCGCGTCGAGCAGGATCTGCGCCTCGACCTTGACCAGCCTGCCCTCGGCGTCGGCGTGGTGGCGGTAGCGCAGCAGCGTGGGGTGGCGGTGGGCGTGGCCGAGGAAGGACTCCTCGCGCGTGGCGGTGAGTTTCACCGGGCAGCCGGTGGCCAGGGCGAGCAGGCCGAGCGGGAGCTGGAAGCCCTGGTCCTCGCGGTCGGCGGTGGCTCCGGGGACGCCGGTGACGACGACCTTCACGCGCGCGGGGTCCAGGCCGTAGCAGGCGGCGGCCGTGTCGCGGTCGGTGTGCGGGTCGGTGGAGGCGACGTACAGCTCGACGCCGCCGTCGGGACGCGGCACGGCGAGTCCGGCCTCGGCTCCGATGGGGGCGGGGTCCTGGCGGCCGATGCGGTAGAGGCCCTCGACCACGATGTCGCCCGCCGCGTCCGGGTCGCCGTGGCGCAGCGGGATGTGCCGGATCAGGTTGCCGTCGGGGTGCAGCGCTTCGGCCTCGAAGGCCTGCTCCGGGTCGGTGACCGGTTCGAGGACCTCGTACTCGACGATGACGGCGGCGGCGGCCATCCGCGCGGTGTCCGGGTGGTCGGCGGCGACGGCGGCGATGGGCTCGCCGTGGTGGCGTACGACGTCGGAGGCGAACACGGGCCGGTCGGCTCTGCCGCGGCCGTGCAGAGGGCTACCGGGGACGTCCTCGTGGGTGATGACGGCGCGCACGCCGGGCATCTCGCGCGCGTGGCGGGTGTCGATGGAGACGATGCGCGCGTGCGGGTGGGGCGAGCGGAGCACGGCGGCCCACAGCAGTCCCTCGGCCCACAGGTCGGCCGCGTACGGGAAGGTGCCCTCGGTCTTGGCGCGGGCCTCGGCGGTCGGCAGGGAGACGCCGAGTCCGTGCGGCAGGGGCTCGGGGCCCGTGTCGGGCGTCGCCGGTGTCGCGGTCGCGGCTTGGTTGGTCACGCCTGGCCTCCGTCCTGGCCGTACGGCTGTTCGTGCGGCGCCGGGGAGCCGTAACCACCGTCGCCCTCGTGGGCGGAGTCCTCGTAGCCGGAGTCCTCGTAGGCGGAGAGGTGGACGCCGCCGGCGCCGGGGCCCGCCTGGTGCGGGATGCGGGCCTCGTCCACGTCGGCGCTCTCGGCGGCGGTCTCGGCCGCCGCCGAGGTGTGCTCGCGCTCGGCGACGACCTCGCGGACGGCGTCCAGGACACCCCGGTAGCCGGAGCAGCGGCACAGGTTGCCGCACAGGGCCTGGCGGGTCTCCAGTTCGGTCGGCGCCGGGTTGCCCTCCAGGAGGTCGTGGAGGGTCATCGCCATGCCGGGGACGCAGAAACCGCACTGCACGGCACCGCACTTGGCCAGGGCGCGCTGTACGTCGGAGGGCTGTCCGTCGGCGGCCAGGCCCTCGACGGTGCGCACCTCGCTGCCGGCGGCGGTGACGCCGGGCACCAGGCAGGAGGCGACGAGCCGGCCGTCGACCTGGACGTTGCAGGCGCCGCACTCGCCCTGTGAGCAGCCGTCCTTGGCGCCCGCGAGGCCGAGCCGCTCGCGCAGCACGTAGAGCAGGGACTCGCCGATCCAGGCGTCGGTGACGGGCCGGTCAGCGCCGTTGACGCGCAGCACGTAGGAGGCGAGGGGGTGGTCGTCGTGCGGGGCGGGGTCCGGGTGGTCCGGGTCCGGGTGGTTCTGGTCCGGGTGGTTCTGGTCCGGGTGGTTCTGGTCCGGGTGGTCCCGGTCGGGGTGCTCCCGGTCGGAGTGCTCCCGGTCGGAGTGCTCCCGGTCGGAGTGATCCGCGTCCGGGGTCTCCTCGGCGGTGTCTCCCGCGCGGCCGTCCCCGGGGGCGACCGCCTCGGACTCGTGGGCCGGGGGCGCCGCGAGGTCGCCGGACCCGTCGGCGCCGACGGCCTCATGTGCCTCGGGCCTCCGGTGCGCCGGGTCGGGCGCGGACGCCTCCGGCACCTCCGACAGCTCGCCCGTCCGGGACACCTCGGACGTCCGGGACACCTCGGACGTCCGGGACACCTCGGATGTCCCGGAACCCTCGGCCGTCCCGACCCCCTCGGACACCTCGGCCACATCGGTCGCCTCGGCCGTCTCCGGGTGCCGCCCGGTCACCGCTTCGGCGGCGCTGAACCCGGCGGCCTCGTGAGAGGGCTCGGCGGGCCGCTGGGGGGCCTGGGAGTCCGGGGACGGGGGTGACTGCGGGGCGGGGTCCGCGGGGGCCTCAGGGGCCACCTCGCGCGGCTCGGCCGTCCAGGGCCGGCCGATCTCGCTCGCCCAGGGCGCCGAGGCGCCGCCGGGCAGCGTCGCGGGCGGGGTGCCGCCCCACTGCTCGACGAGCGCCGACGTGGTGAACTCGCCCGATTCGTCCGGGAGATCCCCGCCGGCGACCGGGATCGACCACTGCCCGGTCACATCGTGCCCGGCCCCCTGCTCACCGAGGTGCCCGGCCGCGTACTCGCCGGTGTGCCCGGCCTCATGTCCGCCGGCGTGTCCGCCGCCTTGACGGCTCGCGTACGGCACGCCGTGCTCACCGGTGTGTCGGCCGTCGTCCGCCGAGCCGTGCTCCCCGGCGTGTCCGCCCTCGTACACCGTCCCGTGCCCGGTGTCCTCACGGGTGGTGCCAGCGTATTCGTCGGCATACTCGGTGTACTCGGTGTACTCCCACTGCCCGGTGCCGCCCGGCTGGTAGGCGAACCGGTCGTCGTGGACGCCGGTTCCGTGCTGCCCGGCGTCCTGCCGGCCGGCGTTCGGGTCCGGCCAGGAGCCGGTGTGCCGCGTGCCCCAGTTCTCGCCGGCCGCCGGGTCGGCGCCCTCGGGCGGGGTGGGGGCCGCGTCGATCCGCGGGGGCACGTAACCGTGTCCGGGCGCCGCGAGCGGCTCCCTGGAGGCGAGGAGGGCCTCGATGCCGCCCTCGGGGAGCTTGACGAAGGCGGTCGCGCCGTCGTCGTAGTCGCCCTGGGGCAGCGGGTCCCAGCGGCCCCCGCTGTGGCGGGCGCCTTCCTCGTGCTGGTCGTCGGTCACGACAGCGCCCTCCCGAGTGCTCGTCGGGCCAGCGCGGCGACGGTGCGCCGCAGGTGCAGTACGGCGGGCGGAAGCTGTTGCACGGTGCCGTCCTCGGCCGGGACGGGGTCGGGGATGCAGGCCGCCGCGACGTACTCCCCGAACGCGGTCAGCGCCTCCGGGACGATGGCCCGGCTGTTGTCCCAGTCGATCAACTGGGCCACCCACGCCTCGGCGTCCAGGGGCCGCAGCGGCATCGGCGCTATGGCACCGACGGCGCAGCGCACCCCGCGCCGGGCGGGGTCGAGGACGAGCGCGACGGAGGCGATGGCGCGCCCGGGTCCGGTGCGTCCGGTGGCCTTCAGGAAGACCTGGGGGGCGTGCAGCAGCGGCACGCGCACGTAGCCGATGAGTTCGCCGCCGCGGAGCATGTCCACGCCCGCGAGCAGGTGCGACACGGGGATCTCGCGGCGGCCTCCGCCCGGGCCCGCGATGATCAACGTGGCTTCCAGGGCGGCCAGTACGGGCAGCGCGTCGCCGGTGGGCGCGGCCGAGGCGATGTTGCCGCCCAGGGTGCCCGCGTTGCGGATCTGCGGCGGTCCGGCCGCCCGCGCGGCGGCGGCGAGCGCCGGGATGAGGGCGGCGAAGTCGGGGCGGCCCATCCGGGCGTGGGTGAGGCCGGCGCCGAGCAGCGCGTGCCCGTCCTGGTACTGCCAGCCGCGGATCTCGCTGATCCGGCCGAGGCCGACGAGCGCGGCCGGCCTGAGCTGCCCGGAGTTGACCGCGGCCATCAGGTCGGTGCCGCCGGCCACCGGGACGGCGGCGGGCATGGCGGACAGTGCCGCGACTGCCTCGTCCAGCGACACGGGCAGCGTCACGGCCTGCGCCGCCTGCGGTGCGTGCGTGGTCAAACCGGCTGCCCCTTCCCGCTGCCCCACCTGGTCCCACCTGTGCTGCCGTACGGTACGTGCTGACAGGGCGGACGTGGCAACTCTGGCACATCTTCCCCGGCGCTCGGCGCGGGGGTCCGCTAGGAGGCATTCGCCCCCGTCGCTGGGGAGATGGTCCGTTTTGGCACGGCATCACCGGTGAGTGTCGATTGCCACTCTTCGGTGATCCTTGGGGGCTTTTTCCTTACGGGAGTCACCGTGCCAGGGAGACGGGCGCGGGGCACACCGGTCGGCCGCCCCTCACACGTTCGGGGGCGGTCCCTCGATCGGGCGTCCGAGGACTCCGGGCCGCCGCTGCCACGGCAGGGGTCCGGCCGGCGGGCGGTAGCCGACCCCGAGGGCGTCGAGGCGCGCGTAGTGGCCGGTCATCCGGCGCTCGAATCCGGCGAAGTCCCGTTCGGCGGAGGCCGGGAGGCGGCTCCAGGCCACCTCGGCGAAGGCGGCGAGCCGGGGGAACGCCTGGTAGTCCACGCGCGTGTGGTCCTCCGTCACCTCCGACCACAGGTTGGCCTGGGTGCCCAGCACGTGCCGCGCCTCGTCCTCGGTGAGCTGCGCGGGAACGGGCTCGAAGCGGTAGACGTCCTCCAGGGTGCGCACGTACGCGATGGGCACCGGCTCGTCCTCGCCGGCGGCCTGGCGGTAGTCCAGGTAGACGTGCTGCTCGGGGCACATGACGACGTCGTGGCCGGCGCGCGCGGCCGTGATCCCGCCCTGGTAGCCGCGCCACGACGACACGGCGGCGCCCGGCGCGAGCCCGCCCGCCAGGATCTCGTCCCAGCCGATGAGCCGGCGCCCGCGCGCGGAGAGCCACTCGTCGAAGTGCCGGATGATCCAGGACTGCAGCGCGTCCTCGTCGGCGAGGCCGAGTTCCTTGATGCGCGCCTGCGCGGTGGGCGACTGCTTCCACTGGTCCTTGGGGCACTCGTCGCCGCCGATGTGGAAGAAGCCCGAGAACTCCGGGAAGCGGGCGGGGTCCGCGGGGAACAGGTCGAGGAGTTCCTCGAAGACGCCCTCGTAGAAGCGCAGGGTGGTGTCAGTGGGGGCGAGTACGTTTCGGGAGATGCCCCAGTTGTCCCAGACGGTCAGGGAGGTCGTGTCGATGACGTCGGTGTTGCCCAGTTCCGGATACGCGGCGATGGCGGCCTGCGAGTGTCCCGGGATGTCGATTTCGGGGACGACGGCGATATGCCGGTCGGCCGCGTAGGCGACGATCTCGCGGATGTCGTCCTGGGTGTAGAAGCCGCCGTGCGGTCTGTCGTCCCACAACGGCGAGGCGCGGTGGCCGAATTTGGAGCGGGCCCGCCAGGAACCGGTCTCGGTCAGCTTCGGGTAGCGCTTGATCTGGACACGCCATCCCTGGTCGTCGCTGAGGTGGAAGTGGAAGACGTTGAGTTTGTGCGCGGCCATCAGGTCGAGGTAGCGCAGGACGCCTTCCTTCGGCATGAAGTGCCGTGCGACGTCGAGCATCAGACCGCGCCAGCGGAATCGGGGCGCGTCCTCGATGGCGCGGGCCGCGATTTCCCGGCGCGTCACCGGAGCGACGGGGGCGCGGCGAAAGGCGTCGGGGCCGACGAGTTGACGCAGCGTCTGCGCGCCCCAGAAGACGCCGGCCGCGTCGCCGCCCCGGATCTCGGCGCCGCCGTCGCCGATGTCGAGCCGGTAGGCCTCCGCGCCCAGGGTGTCGTCGAGGAGCAGCCGCACATCGCCCCGGGCGTCTCGCGGCGCAGGTCGCAGGGGCAGTCCGAGGGCGGCGCCGAGCGTCGAGCGCAGCCAGCGTTCGGTGCGTTCGGTGCCGGGCGCGGCGGCCAGCGTGGTGTCCGCGTCGAGGGTGAACGCGCCGCGTCCGCCGTCCTCGACGGCAAGAGGAGCGGGAATCAGCCCCGTATCCGAAACGTCCGTCAGTGCCATCAGTCCATCAGTCCTTTACCGCTCCGCCGAGGCCGGAGACGAGTCGTCGTTGTACGAGTACGAAGAAGATCAGCACCGGAATCGTCATGACGGTGGAAGCGGCCATCACACCGCCCCAGTCGGGTTCGTCCGGCTTGTAGAAGACGAGCAGCGCCATCGGCAGGGTGGACTGCGAGGTGTCGCTGATGATGAAGGACTTGGCGAACAGGAAGTCGTTCCAGGCGGAGATGAAGGAAAACACACTGGTGGCCACGAGACCGGGCAGGACGAGCGGGAAAAGGATCTGCCAGAGGAATCGCGCGCGGCTCGCCCCGTCGATGTGGGCGGCCTCCTCCAGCGCCTCGGGAACGGCCTTGACGAAACCCCGCAGCATCCAGATCGCGAAGGGCAGCGAGAAGGCGATGTGCGGCAGGATCAGCGAGCCCAGCGTGTTGAGCCGGCCGGTGTCGCGCATGAGGAAGAACAGCGGGATGGTCAGGGCCTCGACGGGCACCATCTGGGCCACCAGGAACATGATCAGCAGGGTGGTCCGGAATCGGAAGCGGAATCGGGTCACGGCGGTCGCGGCGAGAAACGCGATGAGCGCGGAGGCGATCACCACGGAGCCCGCCACGACAAGGCTGTTGAGGAAGTAGCGGCCGAATTCCTGCTGCCCGAAGACGCGCCGGAAGGAATCCAGGGTGGGTGAGGCCGTCCAGGGCCGGGGTTCGGTGGACTGGATCTCCCCGGCCGGTTTGAAGGCGCCGAGCACCATCCAGTAGAGGGGGAAGGCGACCACGACGGCGACGAGCAGAGCGGTCGCCTCGGCGGCGAGCCGCCACGGTCGCCGGGGACGCCGGACGGCCCGCTTGAGGACAACCCCCTTGAGGACGACCCCGTTGAGCAGGCTCACAGTTCCTCCCCCTGCCGGCGCAGCAGCCGCAGGTACACCAGGGTGACCGCGAGCAGCAGCACCAGCATCACCACGCCGATGGCCGAGCCGAGGCTGTACTGGGAGGCGGCGAACGCCTTCTGGTAGGCGTAGACGTTCAGGACGAGGTTCTGCCCGGCGATGCCGCCGCCGCCCGTCATGACGTAGATCTGGGTGAAGACCTTGAAGTCCCAGATGACCGACTGGATGGTGACGACCACCAGGATCGGCCGGAGCATCGGCGCGAGCACCGAACGCCAGATCCGCCACTGCGAGGCGCCGTCCAGGGCGGCGGCCTCCAGGACCTCGGAGGGGACGGCGCGGATGCCCGCGTACACGGTGACCATGACGAACGGGAAGGAGCACCAGACCACTTCGAGCAGGACGAGGGCGAAGGCGCTGAGCCTGCCGTACGTCCAGGAGTGGTCGCCGAGGCCGAGCACCCGGTTGACGGGCCCGAAGTCGGGGTCGAAGAGGAACAGCCAGACGGTGGAGCCGGTGACCGCCGGGGTGGCCCAGGCGCCGAGGGCGGCCAGCATCAGCGCGAGCCGCGGCACGGCCCGTACGCGGGTGAGCAGTACCGCGAGGGCGCAGCCGGTGGCCAGCGTCGACACCACGCAGGCCGCGGCGAACAGCACGGTGGCGAGGAGCACTTGCCGGAACTGCGGGTCGGCGAACAGTTCGGTGTAGTTGTCGAGGCCGACGAAGCTGGTCGGCTGTCCGCCGCTGACCTGGGCCTGGGTGTACTCCAGGAAGGAGATCAGGCCGAGTTGCCAGATCGGGTAGACGAGCAGGGCGCCGAGGACGGCCAGGGCGGGGGCGAGGTAGAGCCAGGGGGTCCAGCCGGCCCGTCCGCGTGTGGCGGGGCCGGCCGTGGGTCCGCCGCGGCGCCCCGGGGCGCGGCGGGCGGCCGTGGTGACCGCTGCGCGCCCGGGGCGCTCGGCGAGGGTGTCGGGGGTCGTCATCCGGTCAGCCCGCGGTGCCGAACGCGTCGTTCATCTTCTTCGCCGCGTCGCCGGAGGCGCGCTCCACGTCCTTCTTGCCGCTGACGATCTCCTGGAACATCGTCGGCAGGACGAGGGAGGCGTCGATCTGGGCCCAGGCGGGCGAGGCCGGCACGAACCGGGCGCCCGAGGCGAGGGTCTTCACGAAGGGGGCGACGAACGGCTCGCGGGCGGCGGCCTGTTCGCGGACGTCGGTGTAGGTGGGCAGGAAGCCCATCGCGTCGAAGAGGTCGCTCTGCGTCTTCTTGGACGCGAGTTGTTCCATCAGGGCGACGGCCAGCGTGCGGTGGGCGGTGCTCTTCAGGACCCCGAGGTTGTTGCCGCCGGCGAACGCGGGCGCCACCGAGCCGGGGCGCACGCCGGGCAGCGGCACCACCGCGTACTTGCCCTTCACCTTCCCCGCCTCGACGGCCGCGTGGCTGAAGTCGCCGCCGATGGCCATGCCCGCCTTGCCCGCGGCGAAGGCGGTCACCGTGTCGTTGCCGCCCATGCCGGCGCACTTGGCGGCGGGGCAGTTGGCGGCGCCGAAGAGCGAGGTGTAGGCCTTGATGCCCTCGCGGGCCTCCGGGCTGTCGATGGCGGCGGAGTAGGACCCGCCCTTGCCGCGGGCGAGTTCGCCGCCGTGGGCCCAGACGAACGGCAGGGCGCCGTAGGTGTAGGCGCCGCCCACGGCGAGGCCGTACAGGTCCGGCTTCGCGGCGTGGATCCTCCGTGCGGTGCCGGCCAGTTCGGCCTGGGTCTTCGGGACGGTGAGGTTCAGTTCCTTGAAGACGTCCGTGCGGTAGTACAGGGCCCGGACGCCGACGAAGTAGGGGGCGCCGTAGACCTTGCCGTCGACGGTGACCGACTGCCGGGCGGTCGGGTCGGTGTCCTTGGCGTCGTCCCAGGCCGCGAACTCCCCGGTGACGTCGGCGAGTCCGCCGTCCTTGACGTAGCCGGCGGTGTCCGTGTTGCCGTACTCGATGACGTCGGGGGCGCTCTTCGGGTCGTTGAAGGCGGCCTTGATGCGCTGGGCGCGGGTCTCCACGGGGATGTACTCGACCTCGACCCGGGTGCCGTCGTGCTTCTTCTCGAAGGCGGTGACGGCCGCGTCGACGACCTTCTCCTTGGGCTTGTTGCCGACCTCCTGGAAGAGCCAGACCCGCAGGGTGCCGCTCTTCTCGTCCTTGCCCGAGGCGGAGTCGCCGGAGGTCTGGGGGGCGCAGGCGGTGGCGACGACGAGGGCCGCGAGGGCGGCGGCGGTACGGGCCGCGCGGATGCGGGGGGCGCGGATTCGGGAGGCCGGTACGCGGGAGGCGCGGACGTGGGGGGCGGGTACGCGGGGAGCGCGGACTCGGGGGGCGGGGAAGTTCATCGAGCATCCTCCGGTGGGGGTGCGCGCGTTGCAGCATGCGCAATGGCGGTTTTGCTCTGCACAACACCCCGGAGGCTATGGAGTACAGGAACATGCCCACAAGAGGTCTCAACCACTCTGTGACCACGGGACGCACTCCGTGCAACGCCCGGCACCCCGCGCGGCGAACGCGCCCGCCCCCACGGCACAACAACGCGCGACCCCGCCCGCGACCCGTCCGGCCCCGCGCACGACAAAACCGCGGCGCCCCTCGTCAGGGGCGCCGCGGCCTCACTCGGTCCACGCGGCGTACCGCGCCGGAGGGAGCCGGGTGTTACTTCTTGTCGCCGCCGCCCTTGCCCTGGTCGCCGCCGGCGCCCATGGACTCGAAGATCTCCTTGCACATGGGGCACACCGGGTACTTCTTCGGGTCGCGGCCCGGCACCCACACCTTGCCGCACAGCGCCACGACGGGCGTGCCGTCCAGCGCGCTCGCCATGATCTTGTCCTTCTGGACGTAATGGGCGAAGCGCTCGTGGTCCCCGTCGCCGTGCGACACCTGCGGCGTCGGCTCTACGAGGGTCCCCGTCCCCGTGCCTCGCTGGGGCTGGGTCTCAGGCTCAAGAGTGCTCATGGAGCCAAGGGTACTGGGGGCCGCGCCCATCAGTTGAGGGAAGGGTCGTCGGGGTACGTCGCCACCATCGCCAGGTCGCTGCGCTGCCGCCGCAGCACCTCGCGCCAGAGCCGCTCGGGCGCCGGCGAGGAGACGTCACCGGGCTCGGACTCGACGACGTACCAGGCGCCGTCGCCCAGTTCGTTCTCCAGCTGGCCCGGGCCCCAGCCGGCGTATCCGGCGAAGATGCGCAGCGAGCCGAGCGCCGAGGCGAGCAGCTCGGGCGGGGCCTCCAGGTCGACCAGACCGATCGCCCCGTGCACCCGCCGCCAGCCGAGCGGCGCCCGCTCCCCCGACGCCCCGCCGGGGATGACCGCGACCCCGAGCGCCGAGTCCAGCGAGACCGGCCCGCCCTGGAAGACGACGCCCGGCTCTCCGGTGAGGCCCGCCCAGCCCTCCAGGATGTCCCCGACGCCCACCGGGGTCGGCCGGTTGAGGACGACACCGAGGGAGCCCTCCTCGTCGTGGTCGAGGAGCAGCACCACCGCGCGGTCGAAGTTCGGGTCCGCCAGGGCGGGCGTGGCCACGAGCAGCCGCCCTGTGAGCGAGGACACCTCGGTCATGCCAGACATGATCCCGCACATTCCCCTCCGGTGGGGAGCCAATACCCGTACGGGAGTGAACGCAGCTCAGGGCGCGCGGAGGCACCGCCCGCGCACACCGGGGGGCGGTGACCCCGCGTGCCCGTTTCGGAACGGTTCGTGTTGTGGCGAAGCTATGACGCGTCCGCGGGGTCCGTGGGCTTACAGAGGGGGGGTGGGCGGCCATTACCCTTGCTGTTCGGCTCCCGTACGACCGGCCTGCCGACGACTCACACCTGCCCAACTCATCGGAACGCGAGATACATGACCGTCAACGACGATGTCCTGCTTGTCCACGGCGGAACCCCGCTTGAGGGCGAGATCCGTGTCCGCGGTGCGAAGAACCTCGTACCCAAGGCCATGGTCGCCGCCCTCCTGGGCAGTGGTCCGAGCCGACTGCGCAACGTCCCCGACATCCGCGACGTGCGGGTCGTCCGCGGCCTGCTGCAGCTCCACGGTGTGACCGTCCGTCCGGGTGAGGAACCCGGCGAGCTGGTCCTCGACCCGTCTCACGTCGAGAGCGCGAACGTCGCTGACATCGATGCCCACGCGGGCTCGTCGCGCATCCCGATCCTCTTCTGCGGCCCGCTGCTGCACCGGCTCGGCCACGCCTTCATCCCGGGGCTCGGCGGCTGCGACATCGGCGGCCGGCCGATCGACTTCCACTTCGAGGTGCTGCGCCAGTTCGGCGCGAAGATCGAGAAGCGGGAGGACGGCCAGTACCTGGAGGCCCCGCAGCGGCTGCGCGGCACCAAGATCCAGCTTCCGTACCCGTCGGTCGGCGCGACCGAGCAGGTGCTGCTGACCGCGGTGCTCGCCGAGGGCGTCACGGAACTCTCGAACGCGGCCGTCGAGCCGGAGATCGAGGACCTCATCTGCGTGCTGCAGAAGATGGGCGCCATCATCGCGATGGACACCGACCGGACGATCCGCGTCACCGGTGTGGACACGCTCGGCGGCTACACCCACGCGGCCCTCCCGGACCGTCTGGAGGCCGCCTCCTGGGCGTCCGCGGCGCTGGCGACCGAGGGCAACATCTACGTCCGCGGCGCCCAGCAGCGGTCGATGATGACGTTCCTGAACACCTACCGCAAGGTCGGCGGCGCCTTCGAGATCGACGACGAGGGCATCCGCTTCTGGCACCCGGGCTCGCAGCTCAAGTCCATCGCCCTGGAGACGGACGTCCACCCGGGCTTCCAGACGGACTGGCAGCAGCCGCTGGTCGTCGCGCTGACGCAGGCCACCGGCCTGTCCATCATCCACGAGACGGTGTACGAGTCCCGGCTGGGCTTCACCTCCGCGCTCAACCAGATGGGTGCGCACATCCAGCTCTACCGCGAGTGCCTGGGCGGCTCGAACTGCCGCTTCGGGCAGCGCAACTTCCTGCACTCGGCGGTCGTCTCGGGCCCGACCAGGCTCCAGGGGGCCGACCTGGTCATCCCCGACCTGCGCGGCGGCTTCTCGTACCTCATCGCGGCCCTCGCGGCCCAGGGCACGTCCCGGGTCCACGGCATCGACCTGATCAACCGCGGCTACGAGAACTTCATGGAGAAGCTCGTCGAGCTGGGCGCGAAGGTCGAGCTGCCCGGCAAGGCGCTCGGCTAGCGGGCAGGGCGGTACGTACGACGATGGGGCGGCCCCCCTGAAAAGGGGCCGCCCCATCGTCGTTCCGCGCCTCGTACGCCTCCCGTGACGGGGACGTACCGGCCAGGACCTACTTGCCCTTGGCGGCTTCCTTGAGCTTGCTGCCCGCGGAGACCTTCACGCTGTAGCCGGCCGGGATCTGGATCGGGTCGCCGGTCTGCGGGTTGCGCGCGGTGCGAGCGGCACGGTGGGTGCGCTCGAAGGTCAGGAAGCCGGGGATGGTGACCTTCTCGTCGCCCTTGGCGACGATCTCGCCGACGGTCTCGGCGAAAGCGGCCAGAACGGCGTCGGCGTCCTTGCGGGTCACCTCGGCACGGTCGGCCAGCGCGGCCACCAGCTCACTGCGGTTCATGTTGTACTCCCGTGTTCTTCTTGCTGTTGAGGCGTGCCACGCGGCGGAGCCGCATATCGGGCACAGTGAAGCCGATGCTGCCAGGGTCCTCGGTCGGCCTCCGGACCCGGGTCCGTAGCCAGACCGTCGCGCCCGAAGAGGCATCCTGCCCCCACCTGCGGCGGGAAAGCCAATCCGGCACCCCTGGGAGTCGAACGAACACCCTTGGGGGTCACACGGAGAGGCCCGCGAGGCCCAAGCCTGGCCGCCACCATAGAGGCGGCCGGTGGCCCCGCGTTCCGCGACGCGCCGGGTTCCGGGCGGCCGTGGCGGCCGTCACAGCGGGGCCGGCGGCCGGTTGTGACCGGTCGCGCGGCCCGGCCGCGGTCGCTTCGGCTACGCGGTCGCGGCGGCCGCGTCCGTCACCCCCGCCGCCTTCGCGGCGTCCCGCACCGCTCCGGCGACCGCGCCCGCGACCTTGTCGTTGAAGACGCTGGGGATGATGTAGTTCGGGTTCAGTTCGTCCTCGGTCACCACGTCCGCGAGGGCGGCCGCGGCGGCGAGCATCATCTCCGTGTTGACGGTACGCGACTGGGCGTCCAGGAGGCCACGGAAGACGCCCGGGAACACCAGGACGTTGTTGATCTGGTTGGGGAAGTCGGAGCGGCCGGTGGCCACGACCGCGGCCGTCTGCCGGGCGACCGCCGGGTCGACCTCGGGGTCGGGGTTCGCGAGCGCGAACACGATGGCGTTGTCGGCCATCTTGGCCACGTCGTCGCCGTCGAGCACGTTCGGGGCCGAGACACCGATGAAGACGTCCGCCTCGTGCACGGCCTCCTTCAGGGTGCCGGTGAGGCCCTCGGGGTTGGTGTTGTCGGCGATCCAGCGCAGCGGCGAGTCGGGGGCGGCGGCGACCAGGTCGGAGCGGTCCGCGTGCACGACGCCGTGGATGTCGGCGACGACGGCGTTCTTCACCCCGGCGGCGATCAGCAGCTTGAGGATGGCCGTGCCGGCCGCGCCCGCGCCGGACATGACGACCCGGATGTCGCCGATGGCCTTGCCCGCGACCCGCAGGGCGTTCGTCAGCGCGGCGAGGACCACGATGGCGGTGCCGTGCTGGTCGTCGTGGAAGACGGGGATGTCCAGGGCCTCGCGCAGCCGGGCCTCGATCTCGAAGCAGCGCGGCGCGGAGATGTCCTCCAGGTTGATGCCCGCGAAGCCGGGGGCGATCGCCTTCACGATCTCCACGATCGCGTCGGTGTCCTGGGTGTCCAGGCACAGCGGCCAGGCGTCGATGCCGGCGAAGCGCTTGAAGAGGGCCGCCTTGCCCTCCATGACGGGCAGCGCGGCCTTGGGGCCGATGTTGCCGAGGCCCAGCACGGCGGAGCCGTCCGTCACGACCGCAACGGAGTTGCGCTTGATGGTGAGGCGGCGGGCGTCCTCGGGGTTCTCGGCGATCGCCATGCACACCCGGGCCACGCCCGGGGTGTAGATCATGGAGAGGTCGTCACGGTTGCGGATCGGGTGCTTGGACTGCATCTCGATCTTGCCGCCGAGGTGCATGAGGAACGTGCGGTCGGAGACCTTGCCGAGGGTGACGCCCTCGATGTGCCGGAGCTGTTCGACGATCTCGTCGGCGTGCGTGGTGGACGACGCCGCGATGGTGACGTCGATCCGGAGCTTCTCGTGGCCGGACGCGGTCACGTCGAGGCCGGTCACCGAGCCTCCGCTGGACTCGACGGCCGTGGTGAGCTGGGAGACCGCCGTTCCGCTGGCGGGCACCTCCAGCCGGACCGTCATCGAGTAGGAGACGCTGGGCGCCGTTGCCATGGCCGACTTCCTCTGCTTTCACCGTGTCACTGCGTTTGTGCCGTCCGATCGTCGCACCTACCCCTGAGTACGTGGTAGTCGCCCCGGATTGCGAACGTTTTGTTCGCCACGGACCGCACTTTCGGAAAACGGATTCCACCATACGAGAGTTGCCGGGACAACGAAAGAGGCCCACGTCATCGGACGTGGGCCTCTTCCGGTCCTCCGGGGAGGACGCCGTTCAATGACACCGACCCGCCATGCTCGCCTCGCGGCAAGTGGTCGCTCGTAGCGACGAAGGTTGGGCCCGGGGGCTTGGATCGGGCCGGTGTCACGTCAAAGGTAACAAAGGATCCCCGTAAGGCAATTCCCGTCCCGGGAGTTCTTTTCGGCGGGGCGGGACACGCCCGGCGCGGGGGGCCGGGCGGGCGGGACGTCGAGGCGGTACGGGCGGGCGGTGCGGGTCGGCGGCGGGCGTCAGTCCCTGAGCAGGTCGGGGACGCCGGACGCGTCCGGGTCGTCGCGGTCGGCGGAGACCACGGTGAGCTGCTGGGTGGCCCGGGTGAGGGCCACGTACAGCACCCGCAGGCCGGCCGGCGACTCGTCCGCGATCTCCGCCGGCGACACGACCACGTTCGCGTCGTACTCCAGACCCTTGGCCTCCAGGCTGCCGAGGGCCACCACCCGGTCCCCGAGGCCGGCGAGCCAGCGGGCGGCCTCCTCGCGCCGGTTCATGGCGACGACCACGCCCACCGTGCCGTCGACCCGGTCGAGCAGCCGGGCGGCCTCGGCGCGCACGGTCTGCGCGAGGGAGTCCCGTACGACCGCGAAGCGCGGTTCGACGCCGGTGGAGCGGACGGCGGAGGGCGAGTCGGAGCCCGGCATCGCGAGCGCGAGGACCTTGGCGGCCAGCTCGGCGATCTCGGCCGGGTTGCGGTAGTTCACGGTGAGTGTGAACCGGCGCCGGGGGCGGGTGCCGAGGGCCTCGTCACGGGCCTCGGCGGCCTCGTCGGGGTCGGACCAGGAGGACTGGGCCGGGTCGCCGACGACCGTCCAGGTGGCGTGCCGGCCGCGCCGGCCGACCATCCGCCACTGCATGGGCGTGAGGTCCTGGGCCTCGTCCACGATGACGTGCGCGTACTCGGTGCGCTCCTGGGCCAGCCGCTCGGCGCGCTCGCGCTGCGTCTCCTCGCGCACCGGCATCAGCTCCTCCAGGCCGGTGAGCTGGTCCAGCGGGTCCAGATCGCGCCGCTTGCGGGGCCGCGCGGGCATACCGACGATCGCCTGAAGCTCGTCGAGCATCGCCACGTCGTGCACCGAGAACCCGTCCCGCTTCAGCGAGCGGGCGACCCGGCGCACCTCGCCCGGGTTGAGGACGCGGCGCGCCCAGCGGCCGAGGCGCCGTTCGTCGGCCATCGCGGCCAGCACACCGCGCGGGGTCAGCTCGGGCCACCAGGCGTCCAGGAACGACTGGAAGGAGTCCTCGGAGGTGACGTCCTCGTCGAAGGAGGAGCGCAGCTCGGCCGCCAGTTCCGGGTCGGTGTGCCGGGTCCCGGCGCCCGAGCGCGCCCAGAGCGCGTCGAGCAGCAGCTTGCGGGCGCGCGGGCGCAGCAGGTTGACCGGCGCGGTCCCGCCGAGCGCGTTCTGCTTGACGCGGTCCAGCTCGGCGGACTCCAGCTCGATCCGGCGTCCGAAGGCCACCACGCGCAGCCGGTCGGGCGGCCCGGCGGGCGCCGCGGTCTCCGCCTCCCCGAAGGCGAGCTGCCCGGAGCCGCCGTCACCGGAACCGCCCGCCCGGTTTGCGCCGCTCGCCCCGGCCGGTGTCTCCAGCGCCCCGCGGGCCGCCTTCCGCAGCACCTTCAGCATCCGGTACGAGCCCTTGGCGCGGGCCACCGCCGGGGAGTCGTACAGGGTGGCGCTCACCCCGTCGACCAGCGAGCCGATCGCCCGGATGGCGACCTGGCCCTCCTCACCGAGGGAGGGGAGCACGCCCTCGGTGTAGGCGACGAGCAGCGGGGTCGGGGAGACGATCAGGATGCCGCCCGCGTACCGGCGGCGGTCCTGGTAGAGGAGGTAGGCGGCCCGGTGCAGGGCGACGGCGGTCTTGCCGGTGCCGGGGCCGCCCTCGACGTAGGTGACGGAGGCGGCGGGGGCGCGGATGACCAGGTCCTGTTCGGCCTGGATGGACGCCACGATGTCCCGCATGGTGTGGCTGCGGGCCTGGCCGAGCGCGGCCATCAGGGCGCCGTCCCCGACGACGGACAGTTCACGGCCGTCCAGGGTGGCCGTCAGCTCGGGGCGCATCAGGTCGTCCTCGACGCCGAGCACCCGGCGGCCCTTGGAGCGGATGACGCGCCGGCGCACCACGCGGCCGGGGTCGACGGGGGTGGAGCGGTAGAACGGGGCCGCGGCGGGCGCCCGCCAGTCGATGACCAGCGGCGAGTAGTCGGCGTCCAGGACGCCGATACGGCCGATGTGGAGCGTCTCCGCGATGTCGGCCGTGTTGTCCTCGCGGACCGCGCCCTCGGCGGGTTCGACCGCTGTGTACGCGCCGTCGGGGCCCTTCTTGCCGTCCTTCCCGAGGAGCAGGTCGATCCGGCCGAAGAGGAAGTCCTCGAACTCGTTGTTGAGCCGGTTGAGGTGGATACCGGCGCGGAACACCTGGGCGTCCCGCTCCGCGAGCGCCCCCGGTGTGCCGACCTGGCCGCGCTGGGCGGCGTCGTTCATCAGGAACTCGGCCTCGTGGATCTTCTCCTCCAGGCGCCGGTAGACCCGGTCCAGATGTTCCTGTTCGACGCCGATCTCCCGGTCCCGTACGGAGTCGTCCTGGACGGACTTCTCCGGTACGGGCGGACGGACCGAACCGACCGCGGATTCCTGCTGAGCCTGAGCGGCCACCGGGCCCCCTTCTGACGTGCTGGGCAGCCGTCAACCGTACGCGAAGGGGGGCCCGCCGGGCTACGTGCGCGCCCGGGGTCCGCTCACGCGTCCACCTCCACGAGCCGCTTCCCGTCGAAGGTCATGACCTCGAAGTGGTCGATCTGGTTCGGCGTGAAGGCGGCGCCTCCGTGCACGTAGAGCGGCTGCTTCGCCTCCTCGGACTTGGCGTCGGGGATGCCGTAGCCCCACTTGGGGACCGCCCAGGAGGTGACCGTCTCGCGCTCGCCGTTCTTGCCGACGGCGATCAGGGAGCACTTCAGCGGGCCCTTGACGTTCTTGAGCTGGAGGACGGCGTGGGTGCCCCAGTCCTTCGGCTCGACGGCGACCACGGCGTTGACCTTGGTGGCCGGGTCGGTGGCCTGCTTCTTGTCGGTCATCACCTCGAAGGCGGCCTTGGCGGGGCTGGTGGCGTGCGCCTGCGGCATGGCCGTACCGCTGTCGCCGCCGCTCACCGCCATGACCGTCAGCGGACCGCCGATGATCAGCGCGGCAGCGGCCGCCACCAGGTACATGCCGCGCCGGCGCTTGTGGGCGCGGCGGGCCGCGACCTCGTCCACCAGCCGCTCCGCGAGCCGTGGGCTCGGGCGGGCCGAGAGGGACTCCGCGATGGCCGGGCTGCCCTGGGAGGCGGGCAGGTCCGCGAGCGCGGCGAGCATCGGCTCCATCCCGGCCAGCTCGTCGAGCTGCTGGGCGCACCACTCGCAGCCCGCGAGGTGCTCCTCGAAAGCGCTTGCCTCGGCGTCGTCGAGAATCCCCAGCGCGTAGGCGCCGACGGTCTCGTGGATGTCTCCGGGGCCCTGTTGTCCCCGCGGACCCTGCATGGCTCCCGGACCACCTGTTCCGTAACCCCCGTACGTGTTCATGCTGTCACCCCCCGCTCCTCCAGCGCCAGCTTCATCGACCGCAGGGCGTAGAACACCCGGGAGCGCACGGTGCCGCTGGGGATGCCGAGGGTCTCGGCCGCCTCGTTGACCGTACGCCCTTTGAAGTACGTTTCGACCAGAACCTCCCGGTGAGCAGGGGTCAGGTCGTCCAGCGCGTCCGACAGTGTCATCAGCCACAACGCCTTGTCGATCTCGTCCTCCGCGGGGATGACCTCCAGCGGCGACGGGTCGACCTCCTGCGGCCGGGCCTGCCGGCTGCGGTGGCCGTCGATGACGATGCGCCGGGCGACCGTCACCAGCCAGGGGCGTACCGAACCGGTCGCTCGATTGAGCTGGCCGGCGTTCTTCCAGGCACGGATGAGTGTTTCCTGCACGACGTCCTCGGCGCGCTGCCGGTCTCCCGCGACCAGCCGCAGCACGTAGGCCAGCAGGGGCCCCGCGTGTTCCCGGTACAGCGCACGCATCAGCTCCTCGTCGGGTTCGGTCGACGAGGACTGCTGAGACATGCGATGTCGGGCCCTTGGCCTGCGTTCATCAGCCACGGCGGAATCCTTGCGCACGCCTACCTCCGGTGTCCGGGGGTTCCCCCAGTCGGTCGCTCATCACCGGGTACGTGTGCCGGCAGGCGGGTGTTCAAAGTGCACAGGGGTTTTTCTGTTTGAGTTGTGAAGACGGCGAAAAGGAAGCGTATTGATCACGTGGGGTCAGAGGGAGGTTACGGAGGGGTGGGGTGGTGGGGACGGGCGGGGTGGGGGGCGATCCGCGCCGGCGGGGGCCGGTTGTGCCGGGGGCGTGCCCCGGGGGGCCGGTCGTGCCGGGGGTCGTGCCCCGGGGGGCCGGTCGTGCCGGGGGTCGTGCCCCGGGAGGCCGGTCGTGCCGAGGGTCGTGCCCGGGGGCCGCTCGTGGGGGTCAGGTGCGGGCGAGGGCCGCGCGGCGGCGGTGGCGGGCCACCCGCTCGCGGTTGCCGCAGACCTCGCTGGAACACCATCGCCGCCGTCGGCCACGCGAGGTGTCCAGGTAGACGATCGGGCAGTTGTCGCCCTCGCACTGGCGCAGACTCGCCCGCGCCGGCGGGTCGGTGAGCAGATCGAGGGCGTCCCGGGCCACCACGGCGAGCAGTTCGGCGCAGCCGGGCTCGGAGTGCAGTCGGCGGTGCAGCGAGCCGTCGCCGGCGCGGACGGCCCAGGGGGCGGGCGGGGCCACGAGGGCGGCGGAGTTGACCCGGGCGAGCGCGCCGTCGGCGGGCCGGCCGTCCAGTTCGCCGCGCACCAACCGGGCGATGTGGCCGCGCAGTTCGCGGAAGCCGAGCAGCCAGCGGGCGTCCACGCCGGTCAGCGGGGTGCCCGGGGGTACCAGCCCCGAGGCGACGACCCAGGCGGCCAACCGGCCCGCGCAGTCGAGCCGTTCGCCGGGATGCGTGGTCGCCGTCAGGTCCAGGCAGATCCGCCCGGAGTCGAACCGCAGGTCGTACGAGGCCGTGGCCGTGCCCGCTGCCGTGCCCGCTGCCATGCGCCTGTCACCGCCTTGGGGTCACCCGCCGTCATCCCTCCTACAGTGCATGCCCGCAGGCCGTGCCGGAAGACTCCGTACCGGCCCGTACCGGACACGAGGGGGTGGACGCCCGCTTATGCGGGCGCGCTCCTCGGCCATGTCGGTGGCCGGCCCGCGCCGGTTGACTGACGGACATGACGACCGACGCGAACGACACGGGGAACGTGGGCGATCCGAGGAACGTGAGTGGTCCGAGGAGTGTGAGTGATCCGAGAAGTGTGAGTGGTCCGAGCGCGGGGGGTGATTCGAGCGTCCAGGGTGGTCCGGGCGCCGGGGGTGGTCTGGGCGCCGGGAGTGTTCTGGGCGCCGGGGGTGTTCTGGGTGCGGCGACCGTGGCGATGGGCCTGATCGCCGGGGTCTTCTACATCTTCGCCTGCGCGGTGATGCCCGCGCTGGCCCGCAGCGGCGACCGGGTGTTCATCGAGGTCATGCGGAACATCAACGACGTCATCCAGAACCCGGTGTTCTTCCTGAGCTTCCTCGGGGCGCTCGCCCTGACGGCGGTCGCCGCGTGGCAGTCGCGCGGGGCGCCGCACCGGTGGTGGGTGTACGCCGCCCTCGCCGCCTACGCGCTCGTCTTCCTCGTCACGGTGGCCGTGCACATCCCGCTCAACGACGAGCTGGCGAACGCCGGCTCCCCGGCCCGGATCGCCGACCCGGCCGCCGTACGGGCCCGGTTCGAGGACACGTGGGTGGCCTGGAACGTCGTACGGGCCGTGTTCTCGACGGTCGCGCTGGCCTGTCTGACCCGTGCGCTGTACGTGTTCCGGCGCCGGTAACGGCCGGCTACTCCTCGGGCTCCCAGGCGATCAGCCGCTCGAACACCCGCTGGTCGCCCTCGGTCTTCAGGTCGCTCAGCGTGAGCCGGCCCCAGACGAAGAGGAGCAGTTGCTCGGCCGTGCCGGTGGCGGAGGCGGAGGCGGGGGCGGCGTCGGCCGGGAGGGGTGCGGGCCAGGCGCCGGTGGCGTCCAGGGTGAGGAGCCAGGAGCGGCCCTCGGTGGCGTGGTAGTGGATGCTGGCGGGCTCGTGCGGCCAGGCCTCCGGGGTGGAGTTGCAGGTGTCGAGGAACTCGGCCACGCCGTCGATCGCGACGTCCGCCGGCATCGGCCGCACGGCGCCTGCGGCGAGCTGGGCGTCGTAGGTGTGCACCAGCACCTCGTGCACCCGGCGCCGGGCGACGCCCCAGGAGTTCGCCGGTGACACGCCCGCGGCCCACCAGGCCCAGCACTCGCGCTCCGGGCCGGCCGCGCGCAGGGCGCTCAGCAGCAGTTCGTTGGACTCGGTGTACCAGGCCAGCAGCGCCTCCGGCTCGCGCGGCACCTCCGCGGCGTCCTTGGCCGGCGGAGCCTCCGCCGGGCCCGCGGCGACGATCGCGGCCCACCAGCGCTGGCCGGTACCCAGGTGCCGCACCAGATCGAACAACGTCCACCCTGGGCAGGACGGCACCGGCGCGTCGAGGCCGGGCGCTGCGGCGACCGCGCTCCGGAACGCGGCGGACCGCTCGTCGATCAGTCGCAGCAGGGCGGAGTACTCGATTCTGTCTGTCACATCGCCTGCCTATCAGCCCGGTTCGGCGGACCGCACCCGGTTTTCCCGGCCGCCCGTGACGGGGGCAGGGCATCTCGCGGGAGGCGGCCAGGTCGACGAGGCGTTTCCGGTGCCCGACTGCCGCGTGATCATCAACGGGCGCGTCCCGGAACGCTTCCGAGGTCGGCGTACTTGGAGTCCGCCACGGGGTCGAGGGCGAGCCGGTAGCCCCGTTTGACCACCGTCTGGATCAGCGCCGGCGCGCCAAGTGCCGTACGCAGCCGGGCCATCGCGGTCTCCACGGCGTGCTCGTCGCGTCCGGCGCCGGGCAGCGCGCGCAGCAGTTCGGCCCGCGCGACCACCCAGCCGGGGCGCCGGGCGAGCGACCGCAGCAACGACATCCCGGCGGGCGGTACGGGCCGCAGCGCGCCGTCCACCAGTACGGCGTGCCCGCGAATCTCCACCTGGTGTCCGGCGATTGGCAACACCCTTGCCCTGTGCGGGAGTTCCCGGCAGATCACCTGGACGAGGGGTGCGAGCCGGAACCGTTCGGGCCGCACGGTCTCGACGCCCTGGGCCTGCAAGGGCAGTGCGGTGACCGGGCCGACGCAGACGGGCAGTACGTCGTGACGCAGCGCGGCGACGAGATCCGCGCGGAGCCCACGCTTCTCGGCGTGGGAGAGCAGGGACGCGGCGGCGGGCGCGCTGGTGAAGGTGAGCGCGTCCAGGCCACGGGTGAGGACGGCGTCGAGCAGCCGGTCGAGCGGCCCGGTGTCCTCGGGCGGCGTCCACCGGTACACCGGCACGGGCACGACCTCGCCACCGGCGGCCGTCAAGGACTCCAGGAACCCGGGCAGTGGTTCCCCGTGCAGCAGTACGGCGATACGGCGCCCCTCGACACCCTGGCCGAGCAGTCGCCCCAGCACCTCGGACATCGACTCGGAGACCGGCGCCCACTCCTCGGTCAGCCCCTGGGCCCGTATGGCGCCCGTGGCCTTGGGACCCCGGGCCAGCAGCGCGGCGCCCCGCAGCCGCCGGAGCAGTTCGTCGCCGAGTCCCCAGCCACGGGCTGCCTCCACCCAGCCCCGGAACCCGACGGCGGTCGTGGCGACGACGACGTCCGGCGCTCTGACCACCAACGCCTCGGTCACCGACCGCAGTTCACCGTCATCGGCCGGAGGAACGATCCGCAGGGCGGGCCCGTGCACGACGGCGGCCCCGCGCAGCCGCAGCAACTCCCCCAGCTCCCCGGCCCGACGCACCCCGGTCACTCCCACGGTGAACCCGGAAAGCGGCCGGTGCCCCGACCCCTGCTGTTCGTCGTACATGACTCCGGCTCTCACCTCACACCCCGGAGCCGATGACGCCGACACCGGTCGAGACTTCGGGAGCCTGCCAACGCCCCATGACGTGGGAGGTTCAGGGGGGTGACGGGGGCGTTACGGGTGAGGGGGTGGGGGAGGGGGCGCGGCGGGGCTGCCGAATCCCGGGGGGCGCACCGTACGAGGCGGGGGCCGCGTACCCTCCCCATGCTCGCCATAACCCTCCGTGTCCGGACCCTCCATATCCGCCGTATCCGGCCGTATCCGGCCGTCGGTGGGAGATACCGCACGCGGATACTGGGCCCAGTTCTGCGGGCCCACGCGGTGTGCACCCAGGTGACGGTGAAGAGGGAGAGGAGCGGACCGCCGCTCCCCCCGCCACCCGTGTCGTCTCGGTGCAGGCCGAGAGAGCAATGAACCGTGCCCTCCGCCGTGAGGGTCCGGAGCATCCACTCGACTGAGCCAAGCTGTGTGGCGAGTTGCCGCCGGGTGGATTCATCGGGAGCGGAATCAAGCAGGGGTGCCAGAACCGCGGCCATACGAGCCCCGGGAGCTTCACCCGCCGTTCCCAGCAGGGAATCGAGAGGCACCGGTGTGAAACCTGCGGGGATCGCGAACCACAGACCCGGGCCGGGTTCGGAGACGCTCGGGTGGAGGGTGCAGGGCGCTGTGGTCATGGTTCAGATCTTCTGCGCTTGCGGAGTGGGGACGGAAGCCTGGGCACCGGCACGACGTGCGCGCTCCACGTCTTCCGGATCGGCCGCCCACGCGGGGCCCGCCGAAGTCCTGCCGAATGCCGTTCGCTGATACAGCACATGGAGTCGGACCGGAGCGTTTCCATCCCGGGACGGGGCCGCGACGACTCCCATGAATCGAGGGTCACCGGAGAACCAAAGCGGTTCGATCTCCGCCTTCAGTTGCGGCTCGGTACGGGGGCCGCCGATCCGCCTCAACCACCAATGCGAGCGGTGATGCCTGATGAAGACCAGCGGCACCTTCTCGCCGGGGTTCCGCGGATTCCGGAACTCGAACCACATCCCGTCGTCGCCCGCTTCCGGATGCCTCTTTAGTCCGCGCGGAACGTCCTTGAGGATCGACCAGGGATATTCCCTGAGGATGCGCCGCATGCGGAAAGCCCACGGAAAGCAGGCGAGCTGCACGAAGACTCGATACAGCCCATAGAGGAAGTAGGGCATGAAGATCCAGACGACCCATCCCGGAGACTCCGTCGAGATCCCCAGCAGCGCCACCCACGCCCCTGCCCAACCCACAAGACCGACCGCGTTCCTAGCCATGTGCCTGCCCCAGGCCCGCCGTGTGAGCGAGTGGTCCCAGGCGGTCGGGTGATCGGCGGGGTTCATGTCTGTTCTGCTTTCGCTGGAGACGGTCGAGAGTCTCGGGTCACTGGAAGGCACGCCGGAGCAGGTCAATGGCCTCCCCGCCGTCGACAGGACCCAGGAAAGCCCCGTCGAGCGCGGTACCGATATTCGCTGCCGTGTCATTGTCAAGAGTGTCGGCCAAGCCGGCGGCGAGACCGTACGTGGCGGTGGCGAACCCCGCCCAGGGCGCGGCCTTCTCACCGAGCTCGACCGCCCTGGTCAGTTGCGGGGCTTTGACAATCACCTTGCCCAGCAACGGGTTCTCCAGATCGGTGAACTCCCGGGCACCGGCCATGGTCTTCTCTCCGAACAGGCTCAACTTCTGTCCGAGGCTGAGGGCTTCCTCGGCACCCCGCGCGCCGCGCAGCGTGCCGGCCGCGCCTTTTCCGACTGCTCCGATGCCCGGAAGCATGCCCAGCCCGTCAGCCGTCAGCCCGATCGCGTTACTGAAGAAGTCCGCGTCGAACTCCCCATGCCTGAAACCGTCCCACAGGGACGCACGCACGGCGGGATCGGAAAGCCGCAGGCTGACGGCGCCTGCGCTCAGCACGGAAGCGGCCAGCAACAGGGCAGCCGCGGCGGTACCACCCGTTACCACGAACAGCGCGATGATGCCGATCAGGGCCGCCGTCCAGCTCAGGATGTCCGGCAGGTTGTCGGTGAGCCAGTCCAGGGCCTCATCGAAGAAGCCCGGCTCATGAGGCGCGAGCTTCTTCGTGGCGTCGCGGATCTTCCCGGCTCGAAGACGAGCCTTGTCCTCGTGCTCCTCCGCGAGCCTCCGCGCCTTGCCGCGGACCTTCTCCAACTCGTCCTCGGCATCGTCCACCGCAGCGTTCGCCCGCGTCAGCGCCTTCCGCGCGCAGTCCCCGCGGCTCCCCTTGCCGTGCAGGTCGGGGTCCTCCCCTGCCCGGGCGGCATGCCCCTTCGCCCGGTCTAACGCGGCCTGGGCCTCCTTGGCGTCCGCCTCCAGCCGCTTGGCCCGCCGCTGGAAGTCGTCGAGTTCGGCCTCCCAGCGGTCAAGTTGCCGTGCTGCCTTGCGAATCGAGTGGGCCGCGTTCTTCAGATTCAGCGGCAGAGGACCGCCGTCGAGCTGCTCCCGGAAAGCGACCGCCGCGTCACCCTCCCAGTAACTTCCCTCCATCAGCCTCGTCACCAGGCCATGGGTCTCTTCGAGAACCTTCGCGCAGTTGCCGAGTTTCCTGCGCAGGGCACGCACGGTGTCGGGGCTGCCCGGGACCGGATTGAACCCCAGGTGCGGGTAGTCGGGGTTCGGAATGTCCGGGTCGTACGGCGAGGACTTCAGGCCCTGCGGAAGGTCACCGTTGTGCCGTGCGGCGGAGTCGGAGGAGTTGGCGGAGTTGGCGGAGTTGGCGGACGGATCGGGGTCGATCCCCGGCGCGTAGGTCATTTCGCGCCCCTCGCGGGCGCGTTCCCGGACTTCCGCAGTGCTTCCTTCGGCGCCTTGCGCAGGCCCTTCACTGAATCGGCGGACGAGTTGAGCATCTTCACGAAGTGCTCAAACTCGCCCCCGTCAACGGCCAACCGCTCCGCCACGCCCTGTGCCTCTTCCGGATCTCAGCGAGTCCGGAACACGCCGGACTCAGCGATTGACGGACTGGATCTCCTGTACGACCACGTCCTGATCAGCACCGAACGTGCCATCCGGCAAGTCCTGCGCCTGAGCAACACCCGTACCCGTCCAATGGATCCGCCACGTAACCGTCGCCCGCAAAGAGAACGAGCCACCCCCCGAAGAACGCAAATACTTCACCCCACAGGGTGGCGTCTCCCCCGCCCGCCCCTTCGCATACGCCTCACCGATCCGGCCCCCCGCAATCTCACACACCCCCGACGCCGGATACGTCACCGCATCCCCCGTCCCAGGCTCGATCCTCAACGAAACCGGCTCCGCCACCGTCGTCGCCGACACATTCAGCAACGGCACCGACGCCGTCACCGACACCGGCCCGAACTCCGCCGTGTCCAACCACGCCCACGTCGGCAAATTCACCTTCGTCACCCCCGCAGGCGCCAAATCCACCTCCGTCGACGGCACCCGAATCTCCGCATACGCCAACTGCGCCAGAATCTCCGGAGTGATCGCCTCCGGGACATCGGCGGGCGGGGCATCACCGGTGTCCACCCAGAAGATGGACTTGTCGCACTTCAGCGCCCCCGGGTCGCCCTCACGCCCCGGCGTGACATACGAGTCCCACCAATAGCCCTTGCCGGCCTTGTCCTTGTTGAAATCCTTCGCCTCGCCACCGTTGACGTACTTGTCCCGCTGCGTCGCATCCCACTCGGGACTGGTCGACTCCGCGTTCCAGATCGGCTCCAGATACTTCTGCAACTGATCCGGCGTGTACTTCGGGGCGTAGTAGCACGCAGGGGGCGTCCAGTCACCTGACGAGGAGGTCACTCCACCGGTCGAGTTACCGGAGCCGTTCTTCGAACGATCGAAGACCACGACGCCCGCTGTGGCGGACAGGTTGCCCTCGCCATCCGTGTCACCGTGCGCCTGGCCGTTGGGAGGAGGATTCCGCGTACCACCACCTATCTCGTTGTCGGCCATCGCTGGGGTGGCACTCAAGGAGATCGAGCCGATCAGCGCGGAGGTGATCAGAACGCGTGACCCGGTCCTCAGGGCTGGCACTTAGAACTCCCCCTCTGGGAAAGAAGCTTCTCGATGACCCAGACGCCCTTTTCGTTCTTGTGGAGCTGGGTGTTGTAAAGCACGTAACTGTTCTTCGTGACAGCCGTCTTGTTGATCTTCTTTGACTTCAGGTACATGTCGTACGCCTTGCCCTGGTCCTCGCAGTACACGAGCGACGCGCTGTCCGAGCCGTTCACCTTCACCGCGGCGTCGTAGTAGCGGTAAGCACCCGTTGTACGGGCCTTGGCCTTGACGTAGGCCTCAATGAACGTCTGGGTGGCTGCGGCCGCTTCGCCCTCGTGATAGAAGAGGTAGCCCTTGTCGAGAGCGTCCTGATTGGCGATGGCAAGGGCAACTGCCTTGATCGACTGCTCACTGTCCGAGAGAACCGCATCCTTCTTCTTGTCCCCCGTCTTGGGCCAATCGAAGGTGTACGTCAGATCCGAGGGCAGCTCGATCTTCGGCCGCCCCGCATCCACCGAAGCACTCGCACTCGGCGAAGCCGGCGCCGAGCTGCCGGTGTCCGCCCCCGCGATCTTGTCGTTGGCCTTGGACTCACCGTCACTGCCCCCGCACGCGGTCAAAAGCAGTACGGCTGTCGCGCCGACGGCGGCTGTGGCAAGCAGGCGGGGACGGCGGTTCACGGCAGGCTCCTGTGCGACGTGGGGTGCGAAAGGGCAGCAACACGCTATCGGGGGCCCACGGGACGACACCAGAGCGAACGGCGTCAAGCGAACGGATCAGGGACGGACGTAGCGGCGCAATCAGGGATCAACTGCCCTCCCTTATAGCTCTATTGAGTGACCGACCGGAGTGGGATGCGTCACCGACTTGGCCACCGCAAACTCACTCCAGCGGACTCACGAAGCACGCCGAACCCGCGATCTGGCGGAGAAGTACCCTGTACTCCCGCTGACGCGCCACTGCCGTGGTGCTCAGGGTGAACACCGCCAGCCGTCGGCAGTCCGGGTGGGGCAGGTGGGCGTAGAACTGGAGCAGCGGCAGCTCCGGCAGACCGTAACCGGCCCTGGGAGTCCGAAGCGTCTCGCTGAACGTCGCCGGACCGCAGGGCAGTTCGGCGTACTCGACGCCCGTCTGGCTGTCGAGGTCGCTCACCGCGCGAGCGGCCGTCACCGCACGGGGTGACGCTGCCGTCGTACTCCAGGAGAGCGTGAGGAACGACAGCAGCAGCCCGCCGCCGCCCGCGCCCGCTCCCTCGACATCGTCACGATGCAGACCGATCGAGCAGTGGACGACTCCTGCTTCACCCAGGGCGCCGAGCAGTTGCCGGCCCTGGGCCAGCCGGGCGATGAACTGTTGCCGAGCCAGTTCGTCGGGCGCCGCGAGGAGAAGCGGCTCCAGGACCGAGTTCAGGTCTCCGCCCGACGGCGACTCCGCCGACGGAAGCAACGCTTCGAGAGGTACCGCGGTGAACCCCGTCGGCTCGGCGAACCAGATGTCCGCCTCGGGGTCTTCGGCCGACTCTGCGACGGTGATGTGCGGTGCTGGTGCTGTGGTCATCGGGTCCTGCCAAGGGCGAGTCAGTGCGGGCGGACGTGCGGGTGAGGGCTCACCGTGTTGGGGACGTGTGCTCCGGAACGGCGGGCCCGTTCCAGCGCGGCGGGGCTCGCGTCCCAGTCGACGGGCTCGATGCCACGGTGACCCGTGGCCGTGAGCTGGTAGAGCAGGTGCAACCGCCGGGGGGCGTTGTCGTTGCGGCCGGTGGCAGCGATGACGGCGATGAACCGGGGGTCTCCGGCGAACCAGAGCGGTTCGATCTGCGCCTTCAGCTCGGGTTTCGTACGGGCGGTCCCGAACCGTCGCATCCACCAGAAGGTACGCATCCCGGAGAGGAACAGCAGCGGGATCTGCTCTTCCGGCCGCTCCGGGTTGGGCAACTCCAGCCACATCTCGTCCTGTTGCACCTGGGGATGCTTGTTCCGGCCACGGGGAATGCCGGTAAGGAGCTGCCAGGGGTACTGCTGGAGAACACGCCGGATGTAGAGCGAGGGCCGGATGTAGGCGAGTTGGAGGACGGCTCGGAACGCTGAATACAGCAGCACCGGGATGAACAGGAAACCGTAGCCCGGACTCAGAAAGGAGACTAGGAACCCTAGAGAGCCAACCCAGACTGCGATCCAGCCAACCAGTCGCAGACCGGTGGTGATTACGTGCTGGATCCAAGCACGTCGGGTTGCCGGATGATCCCAGGCAGTTGTGTAGTTGGTCGCGTTCATCGAGTGAGATCCCTTTGACTTACCCTAAAAGACATGGCGAGCGACATCAATGAGCGCTCCGCTGTCAATTCCGAGTCGAAGTCCGTCGATACCCGCGACGGATCCGTCCTTGATTCCGTCGTCGTCGGTGTCTACGGCAGACATGGCCAGGCCGAAGCCTGCCGTGGCTACGCCGACCCCGGCTGAAGTGACCTCGACAGCTCTCGTCACTTGAGCTGCTCGGGCGCCCCTGATCGTGAAGCCCAGCAATGAGTTGTCAAGGTCGGAAATGGCCTTGGTGTTCTCCATAGTCACGCTTCCGAAGCGCGATACGCGCTGCCCGATGACCAGGGCCTCCCCTGCTTCGCCGGTGGCTCTCAGGCCGGCGACCGCCCCCTTACATGCCGCACCCAGGCCCGGAAATACGCCGAGTACGTCGCCTCCTACCGTCACGAAGTTGCTCCAGAAGTCCGTATCCAGCTCACCTTTGGTAAAACCGTCTTTGAGCGAGGCCCACACCGCTGGATCCTGAGTGATGCGCCACGACAGGGATGTTGCGCTCAAAACCGACGCCGCAAGCAACAAAACCGCCGCCGCCGTCCCACCCGAAACAACGAACAACGCCACCAGCCCCACAACAGCCCCCACCGCACTCAGAATGTCCGGCAGGTTGTCCACCAGCCAGTCGAGGGCGGAGTCGAACCAGCCCGGTTCGTGCGGAGCGAGTTTCTTCGTCGCGTCGCGGATCTTGGCCGCCCGCCGCTGGGCCTGGTGCTCGTGTTCGGAGGCCAGTTCCCGCGCCTTGGAGCGGACCTTCTCCAAGGCGTCCTCGGCGTCGTCCACAGCCTGGTTCGCTTTGGTCAGGGCCTTCCGCGCCTCGGTGTTCGCCGAGTTCTTCTGGTGGAGGTCGGGGTCCTCGCCCGCCTGGGCGGCATGCCCCTTCGCGCGGTCCACCGCGGCCTGGGCCTCCTTGGCGTCCGCCTCCAGCCGCTTGGCCCGCCGATGGAAGTCGTCGAGTTCGGCCTCCCAGCGGTCAAGTTGACGCGCCGCCTTGCGAATCGAGTGGGCCGCGTTCTTCAGATTCAGCGGCAAAGGACCACCGTCGAGCTGCTCCCGGAAAGCGACCGCCGCGTCACCCTCCCAATAGCTGCCGTCCATCAGCCTCGTCACCAGGCCATGGGTCTCTTCGAGAACCTTCGCGCAGCCGGTGAGTTTCTTGCGCAGGCCCGCCACGGTGTCCGTGCTGCCGGGTACCGGATTGAACCCGAGATGGGGGAAGTGCGGGTTCGGGATGGGGGGTGCCGACTTGAGGCCCTGCGGGCGCGAGCGGTCGGCGCGGGATCGTGGATCGAGGGCGGCTCCCGTGTCTCCGGGCGGGTACGTCACCGCGTACCACCGCCGGCGCCACGGCCGTTCCTGCTGTGCGCCAAGGCCCGTTCCAGCGCCTTGTCGACCTCGCGGTAACTGTCCCGGCTCTTTCCGACGATCTTCGCCAGGTCCTCGGTCTGCTCACCGATCTGGTCGGTGCCGAACTTCCAGTTCTCCTGGAAGTCCTCGCAGGCCCGGTCCAGGTCGTCCGTGCCCAGACCGGTGACCGTGGCGTCCTCCAGCGCCTTGCGCATGCCCTTCAGCGAGTCGGTCGACGCCCTGAGCATCTTCATGAAGTGCGACAGCTCATCGCCGTCAACGGCCAACCGCTCCGCCACGCCCTGTGCCTCTTCCGGATCTCAGCGAGTCCGGAACACACGCCGGACTCAGCGATTGACGGACTGGATCTCCTGTACGACCACGTCCTGATCAGCACCGAACGTGCCATCCGGCAAGTCCTGCGCCTGAGCAACACCCGTACCAGTCCAATGGATCCGCCACGTAACCGTCGCCCGAAAAGAGAACGAGCCACCCCCCGAAGAACGCAGATACTTCACCCCACAGGGTGGCGTCTCCCTCGCCCGCCCCTTCGCATACGCCTCACCGATCCGGCCCCCCGCAATCTCACACACCCCCGACGCCGGATACGTCACCGCATCCCCCGTCCCCGGCTCGATCCTCAACGAAACCGGCTCCGCCACCGTCGTCGCCGACACATTCAGCAACGGCACCGACGCCGTCACCGACACCGGCCTGAACTCCGCCGTGTCCAACCACGCCCACGTCGGCAAATTCACCTTCGTCACCCCCGCAGGCGCCAAATCCACCTCCGTCGACGGCACCCGAATCTCCGCATACGCCAACTGCGCCAGAATCTCCGGAGTGATCGCCTGGCGGATGTTCGCCGGTGGAGTGTCGCCGGTATCGACCCAGAAGACGTCCTCGTTGCAGTCCGTCGCACCGGGGTCGCCCTCACGGCCTGGGGTGACGTACGAGTCCCACCAGTAGCCCTTGCCGGCCTTGTCCTTGTTGAAGTCCTTGTACGGATGCCCGTTCACATACTTCTCGCGTTGCGACGCGTCCCACTGGTAACCCGTCGAATCGACACCCCAGATGGCCTCCTTGTACTTCTCCATCTGTGCGGGTGTGTACTTCGGCGCGTAATAGCAAGCGGGCGGCGTCCAATTGCTCGAAGCAGCGGTCACTCGGCCCGTCGACGCTCCGGACCCGTTCTTCGAACGATCGAAGACGACAGCTCCGGCGGTGGCGGACAGCTTGCCGTCGTCCGTGACGTTGCCGCTCGGCATCGGCGAGGTGTTCTCGTTGCCCTCGTCGCCACGTCCACCGGCGTACGAGAGCTGGGGGCTGAGCGCCGCAAGGCAGAGCAGCACGACGAAGGTCGCCGAACCGGTTACTCGCTTCAGGGCTGGCACTGGTCGGCTCCCCGCTTCGAGATCACGTTCGTGGTCTGCCACACGCCGTCCGCGTTCTTGACCAACTTGGTGTTGTACAGCACGTAGCTGTCGGCCGAGGTGGGCGTGTTCTCGCGCTTGTTCGTCTTGCGGTCCTTCAGGAACGATTTGCTCTCGTCCGAGCAGTAGACGACCACGGCACTGCCATCGCTCCGGAAGCTCACCTCGCGGTCGAAGTACCGCGTGATACCCGTCCACGAGTGGTTGTGGTCCAGGTAGCCCCGAACGAACGACCTCGCACTGTCCAGGGCCCCTTGGGCGCTGTAGAAGCCCAGCGCTTCGGTGTTGACACGTCCTCGGAAGATCGCGTCGTCGATGGAGTTGACGCGCTCGGCGTTGTCCGCCAGCACGGCGTCCTTCTTCGCGTCTCCGGTCTTCTGCCCCTCGAACACGTTCCGCGCGTCGGACGGGAACACGATCTTCGGCCGCCCCGCATCCACCGAAGCACTCGCGCTCGCACTCGGCGAAGCCGGCGCCGAGCTGCCGGTGTCCGCCCCCGCGATCTTGTCGTTGGCCTTGGACTCGCCGTCACTGCCCCCGCACGCGGTCAAAAGCAGTACGGCTGTCGCGCCGACGGCGGCTGTGGCAAGCAGGCGGGGACGGCGGTTCACGGCAGGCTCCTGTGCGACGTGGGGTACGAAAGGGCAGCAACACGCTATCCGGGGCCCACGGGACGACACCAGCGCGAATCAGCTCCCCCGAACCCCCCTCCCCCTCCGCTTCCCCTTCCTCCCATCCGGCCACAACCGTGGTGGGCGCTTCGCGGCGATGTCCTCGATCCAGCCGAAGGCGAGGATGGCCAGGGCGATCAGAGGCCAGACCAGGATGAACATCCAGAGGGAGTACGTGGAGTCGAGAGCCGCGGCGGCGCTGTCGCCGGACATGAAGGGGAGCGCGTACATCTGGTCGATGATCGGGACCGTGGCCATGATGAGCATGTTGTGCCACAGGTAGATCGTGACCGCGCGGTTGTTCGACAGCGTGATCGGCTTGTCCCACCTGGCGAGGCGGCCCGGCAACTCCTGCCAGGACGGGCTGTACTGGAGCAGGATCACCACGAACCCGAACGACCACAGCGCGTCGGCCAGCGGGATGTCGTTCAAGTCCCAGCCCTCGGGGCCCAGATGGCCGGACGCCCACCACAGGGCGAAGCCCATCACCAGGGCGGAGCACGAGATCGCGACGTAGCGCGGGATCTGCGCGAGCTTGCCCTCATGGTGGGCGAAGCCGAGGACCCAGCAGGCGCCGTAGACGGCGAAGTCGGTGACGGCGTTGCCCGTTTCACCGGGGATGGTGACCAGCCCGGTGCCGACGACCGCCGTCAGTGCCAGCGGAGCCAGCAGCGTCGCCCAGGGGACCCGCCGGAACGCCCACAGCAGGACCGGGGACGCGACGACGAACCACAGGTACGCGCGCAGGTACCAGAGCGGGCCCGCGCCCTGTTCCGCCCAAGTCGCCTCCAGCAGGCCCGACTCGGAGCCGATGTGCTCCGGGTACGGCGGAGCGCCCACCGGGACGATGTAGTTGAGGACGTCGACGACACCCCACGCGCCGCCCCCGGTGTCCGGGTCGTGCGCGGGGTTCCAGCCGCCGGCGAACATCAGCGCCAGCACCACCGCGCTGAACGCCCACAGCGGAGGCAGCAACCGTCGGACGCGTCCCCGGATCACACTCCACGCCGGCCGGTTCAGCGAGCGTGCCATCAGCGAGCCCGCCAGCGCGAACATCACGCCCATGGAGGGGAACAGGACCGACAGCCACGCCCAGCCGAAGAGGTGGTAGACGACCACGCGGACCAGGGCGATGGAACGGAGCAGGTCCAGGTAGCGGTCCCGGCCCGGGCGGCGGGGTGCCGTGGACAGCGGGCCAGGGGCCGGCCCCCGCCCCGGTTCCGCCCAAGCCCCCGCCCCAGCCGCTGCCGCAGCCCCAGGCACCTCAGGACTTACCGGCACCCCCGCCGCCCTCACCTCCCCTCCGGTTCCCATTCCGGTTCCCGTTTCGGTTCCCGCCTTCATACGCCGGTGCGCCGCGCCCGTACTCGCTCCCGCACTCGCTCCCGCACTCGCGCGCGTACTCGCGCCTGTACTCGCTCCCCCACCCTCGCTCCGGCCCCCCGTGCCCCCGGGCTGCCGTGGCACTCCGACCCTCGGTGATCCCAACGGCGGCGTGGAGCCCGCCGGGTACTCGTGTGTGTCGGTCATCCGACCGGCCTCCGTTCGTTCCCGTCCTGCGGCTCCCGCTGGCGCGGGGCCGATACCGGCGCCCCCACCACGCCGGTGCGGCGCAGCTTCTGCCAGCGCAGACGGCCGCCGGTGAGGGCGGTGATCCAGGACTGGAGCAGCACGACGTACATCAACTGCCGGTAAAGGATCTGCTGGAGAGGAAGCGAGATCAGGTGGGTCATGCGTTCCTTGTCCAGGCGGAAGGCGTACGCCGCGCACACCGCCTGGATGGCGAGGACGCCGAGCCAGGCGGCGACCGTCTTCTGGGTCGGGCCGAAGATGACGCCGTAGAGCAGGAAGATGTCGATCAACGGGGCCAGCAGCGGGGCCAGCACCATGAAGAGGGACACCAGGGGCAGGCCGACCCGCCCGAAGCGGCCGGAGGGGCCCCGCTCGATCAGGGCGCGCCGGTGCTTCCAGATCGCCTGCATGGTTCCGTAGCACCAGCGGTAGCGCTGGGACCACAACTGCTGGACGGACTCCGGGGCCTCGGTCCAGGCGCGCGCGTTCTCCGCGTAGACGACCCGCCAGCCGTCGCGGTGCAGGGCCATCGTGATGTCGGTGTCCTCGGCGAGGGTGTCCTCGCTCATCCCGCCGACGCGCTCAAGTGCCGTACGGCGGAAGGCTCCTACGGCGCCGGGGATGGTCGGCATGCAGCGCAGCAGGTCGTACATGCGGCGGTCGAGGTTGAAGCCCATCACGTACTCGATGTGCTGCCAGGCGCCGATGAGGGAGTCGCGGTTGCCGACCTTGGCGTTGCCGGCGACGGCGCCGACGCGCGGGTCGGCGAAGGGCTGGACGAGTTCGCGGACGGTCGCGGGTTCGAAGACGGTGTCGCCGTCCATCATCACGATGATGTCGTGACTGGCGTTCGCCAGGCCCCTGTTGAGGGCGGCGGGCTTGCCGGCGTTGAGCTGGCGCACCACGCGGACGTTCGGCAGCTCCAGGTCCTCGACGATGCGGGCGGTGCCGTCGCTCGACCCGTCGTCGATGACGAGGATCTCGATGGGGTGCTCGCTCGCCATCAGGGAGTGGACGGTGTTCTCGATGCACTTGGCCTCGTTGTACGCCGGGACCAGCACCGACACCGGTTCGGTGACCGGCGTGCGGCCCCAACGGAAGCCGGCGCGGCGGACCTTGCGCGCGTGGGTGGCGGAGAGCAGCAGCATCAGGCCGAACCGGGTGAAGACGAGCACGCCGATGACGGCGATGCCGACGACCAGGACGTCGGTGATCCTCTCCGCGGCCTGCACGAGGAAGATCCAGGCCCGGCCCTTCCACAGGTCGAGCCCGGTGACCGGGGTGTGCGCGCTCGGCGCGTTCAGGGCCTCGGTGAGGTTCTCGAAGTCGTAGCCCCGCTCCTGGAGTTCGGGGATGAACGTGTCCAGGGCCTGCACGGTCTGGTGGCGGTCGCCTCCGGAGTCGTGCATCAGGACGATCGCACCCTTGCCGCCCTTGGGGGTGGCCCGGCGGACGATCTCGGCGACGCCCGGCTTCTGCCAGTCCTCGCTGTCGGTGTTGTTGACGACGGTGATGTAGCCGCGGGTGCCGATGTACTTCGTCACGGGCCAGGACCGGTTGTCCATGGCGTCGGCGAAGGAGGAGTACGGGGGCCGGAACAGGGACGTACGGATTCCGGCGGCGCCCTCCAACGCGAGCTGGCTCTGCGACAGTTCCCAGTCGATGCGGCCCTTCGACTGGTACGACAGGTCGGGGTGGTTGAAGGTGTGCAGGCCAACCTCGTGGCCCTCCCGCACCATCCGCTCGACCAGGTCCGGGTAGCGCGAGGCCATGGTGCCGGTGACGAAGAAGACCGCGTGGGCGTGGTGCGCCTTGAGGACGTCGAGGACCTTCGGCGTCCAGGTCGGGTCGGGTCCGTCGTCGAAGGTGAGGACGAGCCGGTGGTCGGGGATGCGCAGGCTGGTCGTACGGCCGCCGCGGGTGTCGATGACCGGGCCGCCGTCGAGGATCTTCTCCGGCACCTGGTCGGTGGCGGCCTCCGGTCGGACGCGGTGGTCGGCGAGGATCTCGCTGTGCACATAGCCGCGCAGCATCAGCATCGCCATCATCGCGAGCAGGATGAACATCGGCAGCAGCAGGCGCATCGGCAGCCGCCGGCGCCGGGCGTCACGGTGACGTTTCTGGGTGGTGCGTGGGCCAGGACCCGGCGCTTTGGACGCCGGACCGTGACGGCTGGTACGGGATGCCATCAGAGAGGGTGCTCCGGGAACGTGTGGGGAGAGGGTCGGGTGGCGGTAGCGGAAGTGCGGGGTGCCGCGCGGCCGTGACGGGTGGCGAGAGGCGGATGGCGGGTAGCGGGTGGCGGGTGGCGGATAGCCAGCAGGAGTACGGGGGTTACGAGCCCGGGGGTGGGGCGGCACTCGCGACTACGGCCGTCACGGGCCACGCCGCAGGTGCGCCGGGGCAACAACCTCCCTTCCGGTAAAGGAGGTTGGCGCGATTCCGGCCAACTCCCCCCGGCACAGGCACCGTTCAGCACCATCCGACAGACCGACGGAACGGCCGGAAGTGACGGAACCGGCGAAACCGGCCGAATCGGCCGCCTACGCGTCGCTCGGCGCGGCAGGCGCCGACGAGACGGAGTCGCTCGGGGCCGGCGCCGACGGGGTGAAGCCCGCGGGCTGTACGCCGCCTGCTCCCCCAGCCTCACCACCACCGCCGCTGCCGGCCGGAGGCTCCGTGTCCGGCGGAGGTGTCGTCTCCGTCGAGGTCGGCGGGTTCGGTTCCGCGGGCGGGTTGACGACCGTATCCGACGGCTTGGGCTTGGGGTCCAGCCCCGACCCCGGCCCCTTGGTCGTGACGCCCGGCTTCGGCTTCTTCGTCGCCGACGCGCTGGGTTTCGGCTCGCCGGACGCTCCCGGGGCCTTGGAGGCGCCGGAGGCCTTGGCCTTCGGGGACTTGCCCGGCTCGGGTGTCGTGCCGTCCTCGGCGGTCGCGACCGCGCCCGGTGCGGCGGCTTCTCCCGGCGCGGACGGGTCGACCGCGTGGGAGGGCAGCGGTTTGGTGTCGACCTTGCGCGCGGGCTGGTCCTTCTTCTGGCCGGGCACCGGCAGCCAGGGCGCGTTCGAGTTCCCTGACAGGAGGGTGGCGACGATGACGACGGCGTAGACCGCGCAGGCCGCGGCGACGAGGATGCCGAGGCGGCGGTAACGGCGGCTTCGGCGGCCGGACTCGTCCACGAAGACGGGCCCGTCCGACTCCTGCCCGGCCGCGCCGCCCTCGGTCTGCTTGACCAGCCGGTCGTCCAACCGGCGTCCCGTGCCGTCGAGTTGCACGGTCACCTCGTGTGGATCGTGGTTGTGCCCGGGGACGCCCGGCTGCTCCCAGGAGGGCGGGGCCGTACCGGAGCCCGGCGCCGTGGGCCCCGGGTCCGAGGACGACCGCTGGGTCACCACGGAACCGGTGAGCACCTCGGTCGGCGGCTCGGAGCGGTTGGAGTCGGTGGAGCCTGCGGGGTGGGAGGCGTCGACACCCTCGGCGCCCTGCGGGCCGTCGAACACGGACCGCCCCTTGGCCCCCTTGACCTCCTTGCCCCTCTGGGCCTCTTTGACCCCCTTGGCCCGCCGGCCACGCGACGAAGAACCACCCTCGGCCCCCCGGCGGGACGACGCTCCGCCCTCCGCGGATCCCCCGAACGCGAACCGCGACCGTCCCGACCTCCCCGCCCGGGCACGCCCGCCCGACGGTCTCACCTCGGCACCGACACCGACACCGGTACTGACACTGGCACTCGTACCGACACTGGCGCCGGCATCGACATCTGCCATGGCCACGGCATCACCCCGACCGGCAAGCGGCCCCCCACCCGCCGCCCGCCCGGACGGCAACCCGGCACCCGCCGACCGCCCGGACAGCAGCCCAGCCTCCACCGCCCGCCCGGACCGCCGCCCCGAACCCGCCGCCGCACCGGCGAGAAGCCCCGCGTCGGACGCGCGCCCCGCCGGCAGATCGGCGTCCGGCTCCGGCGCCCTTCCGGAACGCCTCCCGAAGCCCTCGGCACCCCCGGCCCGTTCCCGCTCCCGTTCACCACGCTCAGGACTGATGCCCACTCCCCCGCTCGGCCACGATGTCGTTGCGCCTGCGGCCGCCGGCCATACGACCGGGTCCGCGGCTCCTGGCCCCGGGGACGGTTCGGCTGTCCGCCCGTCCCGCTGATCGGCGCTTCGCCGATTCGGTTGAGCGTCTTCTCGCCAGTTCTCCACGCGCACGCGCTTCCCCCCACGGGACTGTTCACGGGGTGCGCGACGGCTCCGGGCCCTGCGTCGTTTCGCCGTCAGGACCGGGCCCCCACCCGGTCAAAAGCACCCCAAATATCACACTGCGCCCGGAGGAAGAAAGGTAGCGCCGTGCGGGACTCGCGGGGTCGGGTCTTACACATGGCTCATCAGAATGAGTGATTCTCCGCGCGGAACCCACCCTTCCTCATGGCTCATAAGCCATCCTTCCTCGGCCGCGAGCCGGGCGGCGGCGCACCGCAGGGCGTCGATCCCCGGGTGCGCACACCCCTTGCGCCACACCAGAGACACGGGTGACAGCGGGACGGGGTCGACCAGCGGCCGGAGCACGGTTCCGGCCAGCGCGGGGAAGTCCACCACGGCCAGAACAGGCGTACGGGACTTGGCCATCACGCGCTGGAACTCCTCGGGCCCGACCGCCACCGGTGCGGGTGACGCGAGTTCGATCCCCCGCCCCTCGAACAGGTGACGTGCGAGGTCGGTCCACTCCAGCGTGCGGGGGTTGCCGTCCCCCGCGTACACGGTCTCGCCGGCGAGCGCGGCCAGCGGCACCTCCTCCAGCTCCGCGAGCCGGTGGTCCTCCGGCAGCAGAACGGCCATCGGCTCGTACCGTACGAAGTGGTGCTCCAGGCGGGCCCGGACGGCCGGGTCGAGTCCGGCGAAGCGGCCGAACGACACGTCCAGCCGGCCGGCGAGCAGTTCCGCGGCGGCACCGGTGAGTCCGCTCTCGTAGCGGGCCATCAGCTCGCTGTCGGGGGCGAGTTCGCGGGCCCGGCGCAGGACACGGCCGCCGACCAGGCCGGGAGAGTTGACGTCCACGAGCAGCGGCCGTTCGGCGCCGCCGGGACGTACGAACGCGTCGAGCAGGGCGTCGTGCGCCTCCAGGACGCGGCGCGCGTACGGCAGTAGCCGCTCACCGTCGACCGTCGGCGCCACCTGCCGGGTGGTCCGGACGAACAACTCGGTCCCCAACTCCCTTTCCAGGCGCCGGATGTCCCGGCTCAGCGCCTGCTGGGCGACGTACAGCCGGGCGGCGGCCCGGGTGAAGTGCGACTCCTCGGCGACGGCGACGAACGCCCGCAGCAGGCGGGGGTCCAGGTGCCCACGAGCGGGGCCGGTGAAGCCTCCGGAGGAAGACCCGGAGGAGACTGCGCGGGACACTCCGGGAAAGGACCCGGAGGAAACTCGGGGAACAGGCGGTCCGGAGGGGGACGCTCCGGGAACAGGGGTTCGACCAGGCACCACGCGAACTTACAACCCGGGCGCGTCAATCACCACGGAATAGGTGTTGGACCCCGTCCGGGGCGCCGGGCGACGGTTGCCGCATGTCACCCCTCACCCCCTACCGCCTGCTGTTCGCGCGCCCGGGCACCCGCGCCTTCACCCTCGGCAACCTCGTCGCCCGGCTGCCCATGGGCATGTTCAGCGTGAGCGCCGTCGTCATGATCGCGAGCGCCCGGGGCTCCTACGCGCTCGCGGGCGCCGTCACCGCGACCGGCCTGGCGGCGACGGCGGTGGTCGCCCCGTGGACCGCGCGGCTCGTGGACCGGTACGGGCAGGCCCGGGTGGCGGTGCCCGCGACGGCCGTCGCGCTGCTCGGCGGGACCGGTCTCATGCTGTGCGTACGGTTCGGCGCCCCGGACTGGACTCTGTTCGCCGCGTACGCCGCCACCGCCACCACTCCCAACACGGGCGGCATGTCCCGGGCGCGCTGGGCCCACCTGCTGGCGGGCGACCCGGCGGCGCTGCACACGGCGAACTCCTTCGAGCAGGCCGTGGACGAACTCTGTTTCATGCTGGGCCCGGTGCTCGCGGCCGTCCTGTCCGGGACGCTGTTCCCGGAGGCGGGCATGCTGGCCGGATCGGTGCTGCTGATGACGGGCGTCCTGCTGTTCGCGGCGCAGCGGTCGACGGAGCCGCCGCCGCGGCCACGGACGGCGTCCGCATCCCCGGTGCGCGCGCCGGGAATGCCCGCGCTGCTGCTCGCCTTCCTCGCGACCGGCGCGGTGTTCGGCGCGATGGAGGTGGTGACGATCGCGTTCGCGGACGCGCGGGGGCACAAGTCGGCGGCCGGCGCGGTACTCGCGCTCCAGGCGGCGGGGTCGTGCGTGTCGGGGCTGCTGTACGGCTCGGTGCTGCAGACCGGGGCGGCTCCGGAGTCGCTCGCCGAGCGCCGCTTCCCGCGCTGTGTCGCCGCCATGGCCGTCCTGCTGACGCTGCCGCTGCTCGCCGTCTCGCTGACGGGTTCGCTGCCGCTGCTCGCTGGGGCACTGCTGGTGGCGGGCATGGCGACCGCGCCGACGATGGTGACGGGTATGACGCTGGTCCAACGGCGCACGCCCGAGGGCCGGTTGAACGAGGGCATGACCCTGGCGGTGACCGGTCTGCTGGGCGGGATAGCCGGCGGCTCCGCGACCGGCGGCTGGGTCGTGGAACACCTGTCCCCGGAGGCGGGCTACGCGGTACCGGTCCTGGCGGCCGCCCTCGCGTTCACGATCGCCGCGCTGGGCGCGTCCTCCGCCGGAACCGTTCAGCCGGTCTCGACCAGGTAGTCCACGCAGGAGACGTGATACTCGCCGTACCCGAGGCGCTCCCCGATCGCCTGGTACCGCTCGTACCGCTCCCGCGTGAGGGGCACCGACAGCGCGGCCAGCACCCGCAGGAACAGCCGGAAGCCGAGGTCGGGATCGACGTGGGTGACCACGTGTTCCAGCGCGTCCATGACCTCGGTGCCCTCTGTCTCAGGCACGGGACAGCGAGAGTTGACGGTGCCGCTCGTCAACACGGGCGCCACCTCCCTGAGTTCACGCAGGACGGCATCGACAAGATCGACAGGCGCCGACGACCCGGACTCGTCAAGTGCCTGACGAGCAGGGTCCGTTGAGCCGCCAAGTCCCCGACGAGCAAGGGCCGCCGAGTCGTCCAGCCCCCTGCGAGCGAGAGGAGCCGAGTCGTCCAGTCCCGCACGAACGGGCGGTACGACGGGTACGTACGCGGGGGCGGCCTCCCGCAGCCGCACGCGGCACACCTCCGCGATCAGCCGCAACCACTCCCGCCCGCCGGTCGTGCCCCGTGGCCGGTCCGCGGCGGCGCACCACAGAGCGGAGAGCGCCGCGTCGGTGAGCTGGGACCGCAGCAGGCGGAGCACGTCGTCCAGGAGGACGGCCGCCGCGGAACCCGGGGTCTGCCCGATGTCGTCCGCCTCGGCCTGTGCCCGGATGTCCTCCCGTCGCCCGGCCCAGTCCTCGCGCGCCTTCCCCGCGAGTGCGGAGAGCCCGAAGTCCCAGGTGGTGTCGCGGCGGGCGGGGTCGAGGGGCGCCCATGCGACGTCGAGGCCGGTGTCGACCAGACCGGCGTGGTGGCCGAACCCGTCGGCCAAGGCATGGAACCGGTCGTGCCGTTCCTTGTCGATCCGCACGGCGCACGCCTTCAGGGTGCGGAGCAGCAGCCGGAAGGCCAGCTCGGGGGCAGGGACCGCGACTTCTTCGAGCGCCGAGAGGATGTCAGGAGACAGGCGGGCAGGGGCAGCCGGCCGTGAGCCGGCCGGGCGCTCGCGGCAGGCCCGTATCTCCGCGACCACGTCACCTCGCACCGCGTCGGCCGACGGCGGCCGGGCGTCCCACAGCGCGGAAGGGGCCGGTCGCCGGCCGGGAATCCGCCGGGGCTCACGCGCGGCGCAGATCTCCTCGACGCTCCGCAGCCAGTCACCGGCGCTCATCCCGTGCTCCGCCGGATCCCATCCGTCTTCGGCCGCCGCCCGCCACACCAGGCGGATCGTCTCGTCCGGCAGCGACGCGTCGAGCAGTGTGCGCACGTCGGTGCGCAGGTCGTCGGCGTATCCCCACTCGTCGTGGCTGGTGTCGAACCCGAGGATGCGCCGCTCGTCCGCGCCGAGATGGGCGACGGTCCCCACGGGCGTCTCCCGGTCGTACGCGTCGAGCTTCGCCGTGACGAGGCCGCGTGCCGCGCGGGGATGCTCCGGAGCGGGCGCGAGGGCGAACGCCTCGGCGAGCCCGCTGAGCCCGAAGTCCCCGTCGTAGCGGACGTAGTACGGGTCCTGCCCCCCGACGCCCTGCCCTCCGACGCCCTGCTCTCCGACGCCCTGCCCTTTGACGCTGTACGGCTCGTGCCGACCCGTCACCCTCGCCCCCCTCCGGCCGTTCAGGCCCTTCACGCACGCGACCGGTCCCCGGCATGACTCAGGCCCCGCGGCTCGGAAGCCGCGGGGCCTGTGCCCACATGGGATGAGTGGAGATGGCGGGAATCGAACCCGCGTCCAACGGTGCAAAATCAGGGCTTCTCCGTGTGCAGTTCGCTGTGATTTTCTCAGCCCCGGCGATCACGCGAACAAGTCGCCGACGGGCTCAGTCACTGTTTGATTTCCCAGCGAACCCCGTGACCGGGCTCGCTGGTTTAGTTCCCTAGATTATGCCAGGGTCCGGGTCGGGAACACTCCCGGGCTGACACCCATTAAGGGTCCTTCACTCACTGCTTATTAGGCAGCGAGGGCGAAGGACTGGGAATCGCTCTTGGAATTGGCGATTATTTTTTGCGACATATGGTTTACGAGATCATTGCCGCTTCCTCGACACGCTTCCCCTGCTTCAACAGCCGCTGTCGAAACCGATCATCCCCATGTTGATTTTTCAAAGCGCCGGCGGGAGCCGCCTTAACCGGCTTCCCAGTGACGCCCGGCCCCTCCGAGGAGGAACCCGCACCCGCTGTGAGGTGCGTTGCCATCGTACGTGACCAACGCACGACGGTGCCAGCCTATTCCCGCGGGCCCGCCCTCACGCGCCGCGCCGCCTCGGCCCCGCGTCCCGAGGACGCGGCTCACGCGCCGCGCTGCCTCCGCTTGGCCGCCGCGATCGCGCGGTCGGACTCGCGCCGGTCCTGCTTCTCCCGCAGGGTCTGCCGCTTGTCGTACTCCTTCTTTCCGCGGGCGAGCGCGATCTCCGCCTTCGCCCGGCCGTCCTTGAAGTACAGGGCGAGCGGCACGATCGTGTGACCCGTCTCCTGGGTCTTCGCCTCCAGCTTGTCGATCTCCTCGCGGTGCAGCAGGAGCTTGCGCTTGCGGCGCACGGTGTGGTTGGTCCACGTGCCCTGGCTGTACTCGGGGATGTGGGCGTTGTGCAGCCACGCCTCGTTCCCGTCGATCTGGACGAAGCCGTCCGTCAGCGAGGCCCGCCCCTGACGCAGCGACTTCACCTCGGTGCCGGTCAGGACGAGCCCGGCCTCGTAGGTGTCGATGATCGCGTAGTCGTGCCGTGCCTTCTTGTTCTGCGCGACGATCTTGCGCTTGCCGTCCTTGGCTTTGCCGGAGGCCTGGCCGCCCTGCTTGGGCTGGGACTCCTTCGGTACGTACATTCCCTTGCTCATAGTGCTGGCCATTTTCGCACTACAGGGGGGCTCGGGGGAAAGCCGATTACCGGGCCGGTGCCCGGCGGGTCAGGACGGGTCGCCCAGACCGCTCAGCACGGTCTCGGCGCGCCGCAGGGTCTCGCTGTCCGCCTCCAGGTCGGGCGTGATGCCCCGGCCGTCGACGGAGCGGCCCGCGGGGGTGCGGTAGTGGCCGACGGTCAGCTCGGCAACGGAGCCGTCGGGCAGCCGGCTCGGCATCTGGACCGAGCCCTTGCCGAAGGTCCTGGAGCCGACGACGACGGAGCGCCCGCGGTCCTGGAGGGCGCCGGTGAGCAGTTCGGCGGCGCTCATCGTGCCGCCGTCGACGAGGGTGACCAGGGGCCGGTCGGTGTCGCCGCCGGAGTCGGCGTGCAGGGCGCGCTGGGAGCCGTTCACGTCGTACGTGGCGACGAGGCCGCCGTCGAGGAAGGCGGAGGCGGCGGTGACGGCCTCGGTGACCAGGCCGCCGGAGTTGCCGCGCAGGTCGAGGACGATGCCGCCGCCCCGGGGTGCCTGGTCGACGGCGGTCCGTACGGCGGCGCCCACGCCCTTGGTGAAGGCGGCGACCTTGATCACGGTGGCGTCGCCACGGAGTCTGTTGACGGTCACGGAGTCCGTGGAGAGCGTGGCCCGGCGCAGGGTGCGGCTCCAGGAGCGGGTGCCGCGCTCCAGGCCGAGGCGGACCTCGGTGCCGGCGTCGGCGTCGCCCGCGTCCCCGCGCAGTAACGCCACGACCTCGGTGACCGGCCGGCCGTCCACGCGCGTGCCGTCGACGGCGCGCAGCCGGTCGCCGGGGTGGATGCCCGCGGCGGCGGCGGGCGAGCCGGCCGCGACCCGGGTGACCTCGATCCGTCCGTCGCGCTCGCGGCGGGCCCAGAGGCCGACGCCGGTGTACCGGCCGTCGAGGGCTTCCTCGAACTCCTCGAACTCCCCTGGGGAGTAGACCGCGCCCCAGCGGTCGCCGCTGCGGCTGACCGCGCGTTCGGCGGCCTCCATGGGGGACTTGCCGTCGGCCATCGCCCGGGCGGCGGCCCGGGTGACGGTCTCCTGGTGGTGCGCCGGCGCCGGACGGGGGGCGTCGGCCACGGTCTTGGGCGCGGCGCCGGAGAACGATCCGGTGGCCGCTCCGGCGGCGAGGACGCTCGCGAACACCAACGTCAGGGCCGCCCCGCGGCACATGCGGCGGGGTTCGCAGAACGGGTCACGGCCTGACATGCCGGTGAGTCTAGGACAACGCGAAGGGCCGCACCGCCGGTTGACGGTACGGCCCTCTTGGCATGTGTCACACCTTCAGGTACTTGCGCAACGCGAAGAACGCGGCCAGCGCCGGCATCAGCAGACTCGTCGCGAGGATGAGCGGCAGCTTGGTCAACACCGCGTCCCAGCCGATGAAGTTGATCAGGTTCAGCTTCTCGGACAGGGCGAGTCCGTGGTCGATGATGAAGTACCGGGCGATCAGCAGGAACCCGCAGGCGACCCCGCCGCCGATGAGTCCGGCGACGGCGGCCTCCATGATGAACGGCGCCTGGATGTAGAAGCCGGAGGCGCCGACGAGGCGCATGATGCCGGTCTCGCGGCGCCGGCTGAACGCCGAGACGCGGACGGTGTTGACGATCAGCATCAGCGCGACGACGAGCATCATCGCCATCACCGCGCGGGCGGCCCAGTTCATGCCGTTGAGGAGCCCGAAGAGGTTGTCCAGGATGCCCTTCTGGTCCTGCACGGACTGCACGCCGTCCCGGCCGTCGAAGGCGGTGGCGATGACCTGGTACTTCTCCGGGTCCTTCAGCTTGATCCGGTACGACTCCTGCATCTGGTCCGGCGTGAGGCTGCTGGCCAGCGGGGAGTCGCCGAACTGCTCCTTGTAGTGCTTGTACGCCTGGTCCGAGGACTCGTACGACACCTTCTGGACGACCGTCATCTTGTCCAGGTCGGCCAGGATCTGCTTCTTCTGGTCGGCGGTCACCGCGCCCTTGGCGCAGTTGGGGTCGGACTCGGCGTCGCTCTTGTTGCAGAGGAAGATCGAGACGTTGACCTTGTCGTACCAGTAGCCCTTCATGGTGTTCACCTGGTCGCTCATCAGGAGCGAGCCGCCGAACAGGGCGAGCGAGAGGGCGACCGAGACGACGACCGCGAAGGTCATGGTCAGGTTGCGGCGGAGACCGACACCGATCTCCGACAGAACGAACTGCGCGCGCATGGCGTCTTCCTCAGACCTTTCCGTGGTCGATGATCAGTGCTGGTAGCCGTAGACGCCGCGTGCCTGGTCGCGGACGAGGCGGCCCTGTTCCAGCTCGATGACGCGCTTGCGCATCTGGTCCACGATGTTCTGGTCGTGGGTCGCCATCACCACGGTGGTGCCCGTCCGGTTGATGCGGTCGAGCAGCTTCATGATGCCGACCGAGGTCTGCGGGTCGAGGTTTCCGGTCGGCTCGTCGGCGATGAGGAGCTTGGGCCGGTTCACGAAGGCTCGCGCGATGGCCACGCGCTGCTGCTCACCACCGGACAGCTCGCCGGGCATCCGGTCCTCCTTGCCGCCGAGGCCGACGAGGTCGAGGACCTGGGGCACGGACTTGCGGATCTCGCCGCGGGACTTGCCGATGACCTCCTGGGCGAAGGCCACGTTCTCGGCGACCGTCTTGTTGGGCAGCAGCCGGAAGTCCTGGAACACGGTCCCGAGCTGGCGGCGCATCTGCGGCACCTTCCAGTTCGAGATGCGCGCGAGGTCTTTGCCCAGGACGTGCACCTGGCCGTGGCTGCACCGCTCCTCGCGGAGGATCAGCCGCAGGAAGGTGGACTTTCCGGAGCCGGAGGAGCCCACGAGGAACACGAATTCTCCGCGCTCGACCTCCAGGGAGACATCCCTGAGGGCGGGGCGGGTCTGCTTGGGGTAGACCTTGGAGACGTTGTCGAATCGGATCACGGATGCACCACGGGTCGCCGGGGGTAGGTGTGCGTGACCATACGCGAACCGGGTGTGCGAGCGCAGTCGGCGTACGGGGTTGCGCGCGGCTTGCACGTTTTGTCACGGATCTGACGTGCGATTCTCTCCGGATGCGCGGGGTTCTTTCCCGGCTCCGGGCCGCTGGCGGGCCTCCGGGCGGGGCAGGATAAGGCGGACCGCGCCGAAATCCGCGGAACCTGGCACAGTGGAGGGGGAACGGTTGCGTTCCCCGTAGCGTTAAGAGAGCGACACGCACGCGAGAGTCGGTGCGGCGCGAGACAGCGCAAGGAGGGCCGGCGCATGACGTACGACCGATTGGTGTGCGCTAACTGTGCGGGGCCCGTCAGCGAGGGCCGCTGCCGCGTCTGCCGTGCCAACCGTGAGCGGCTCCAGCAGGAGAGCCCCTTCGGGAATCTGAACCCCATGGCGCTGATCGCCCTGCTCGCGGTGCTGATCGCGGCGCTGGCGCTGGTGGCCCACCAGACGGTGTGAGCGGACCGTGTGAGCAGGGTTACACGTAAGCGGGGGTTACGTGTGAGCGGGGTTGTACGAGAACGAGCGTGACGGTTGTACGAGAACGCGCGTGGCGGCCCGAGCAGCCGCGTGACCCGGGGGTGAGCCTCTGGCGGGCGATCACGGCCCGCGGGCGATGACCTGCCCCTGACATGACGAAGGGCCCGGAGCGAGTTGCTCCGGGCCTTTCGTGGTGCGCGGGGTGCGTCAGCGCCGGGTGCGTCAGGCGGGGGTGGTGCCGCGGCCGGCCGCGAGGCGCGGGAGCATCCGGAAGCCGATGCCGCCGGCGATCATCGTGGCGGCGCCGATCAGCAGGAACGTGGTCTGGCCGGCACCGGTCTCGGCCAGCTCGCCGTCGTTCTTGCCCTGCGGCGCGGTGTCCGAGCCCGTGTCGGTGAGGGCGGAGGAGCCCTCGTCCTGGGCGGAGGAGCCGCCGTTGGGGTCGGTGTTGTTGCCGGTGCCCGTGCCGCTGCTCGCGGTCGAACCGTCGGAGGGGTCCTCGGTCGGGTCCTCGGTGGGGTCGGACTCCGTGGGAGCCGGCTGGGTGGTCTCCGTATCGGTGGGCGCCGGGTCGGTGGTCGGGTCCGTGGGACCCGGGTCGGTGGTGCCCGGGTCGGTGGGCTCCGTCTCGGTCGGCCCCGGGTCGGTGGTCGGGTCCGTGGGCTCCGGGGTCGTCGGAATGCCCGTCACGGTGTCCGTGGGGTCGGGGTCGGCGGTGGTCGCGCCGAGGCCGACATTGAGGTCGAGCGCCGAGGCGGCACCCGCAGCGGTGAGCGAAGCACCGGCGGCAATCACCGCACCGGCGGCTATCCGCGCCGCGCGGACCCGCGTCTTCTTGGTCATCTGCCTGCTACCCCCAGTAGCTGATCGTCAGTAGAGCAGCGCCCGGGGCCACGGCGTCACAGGTGGCCTCTCTCAGCCCCCCGGTTCACATGCGCCCCGGAGACACGCATGCCACGCGTCACCCTTCCCAGTTTTCACAGCAACGTCAAGGTCGTTGCGTACGCGATGTCCGGAACGGCGTCTTTTGCCGGTCGTGAGGACATCTGACTGTGACGTAAAACCCAGAGGGCCCCCACAACAAAGCCGCGGCAAGACATCGGCAAAGGCAACGACAAGGCAACTGCCGCCCAGTGGGCGGCAGTTGCCTTGTCGACAAAGCGGTCCGCGCAGGGGGCGGAACTCCCCTCCGGGGGGCGGCCGTTCGCGCTCTCGCGTCGTCCGCTGCTTGTCCTGTTACTTCTCCTGTTACTTCTCCTGCTGCTTGCGCCAGCGAATTCCGGCCTCCAGGAAGCCGTCGATCTCGCCACCGAACACGGCCTCGGGGTTGCCGACTTCGAACTCGGTGCGCAGGTCCTTGACCATCTGGTACGGGTGCAGGACGTACGAACGCATCTGGTTGCCCCAGGAGTTGCCGCCGTCGCCCTTGAGGGCGTCCATCTTGGCCTGCTCCTCCTGGCGGCGCCGCTCCAGCAGCTTGGCCTGGAGCACGTTCATGGCCGAGGCCTTGTTCTGGATCTGCGAGCGCTCGTTCTGGCAGGAGACGACGATGCCGGTGGGCAGGTGGGTCAGGCGCACCGCGGAGTCCGTGGTGTTGACGCCCTGGCCGCCCGGTCCCGACGAGCGGTACACGTCGATGCGCAGCTCGGACTCGTCGATCTCGATGTGGTCGGTCTGCTCGACGACCGGCAGGATCTCGACACCGGCGAAGGAGGTCTGGCGGCGCCCCTGGTTGTCGAAGGGGGAGATGCGCACGAGACGGTGGGTGCCCTGCTCCACGGAGAGGGTGCCGTAGGCGTACGGGACGTGGACGGCGAAGGTGGTGGACTTGATGCCCGCCTCCTCCGCGTACGAGGTCTCGTACAGCTCCGTCTTGTAGCCGTGCCGCTCGGCCCAGCGCAGGTACATCCGCTGGAGCTTCTCGGCGAAGTCGGAGGCGTCGACGCCGCCGGCCTCGGCGCGGATGGTGACGACGGCCTCGCGGGAGTCGTACTCGCCGGACAGGAGGGTGCGGACCTCCATCTCGTCCAGCGCCTTCCGGACGGCCGCCAGCTCGCTCTCGGCCTCGGCGCGGGTGTCCGGGTCGTCCTCCTCCTCGGCCATCTCGAAGAGCACGCTCAGATCGTCGATGCGCCCGCGGAGCGCCTCGGCCTTCCTGACCTCCGCCTGGAGGTGGCTCAGCTTGCTGGTGATCTTCTGCGCCTCGTCCGGGTCGTCCCACAGGGACGGCGCGGCCGCCTGCTCCTCGAGCACGGCGACATCTGCCCTCAGCTTGTCGAGGTCCAGGACGGCCTCGATCGACTCCATGGTCGAGGAGAGGGACTTGAGCTCTTCGGATACATCGACGACTGCCACGCCTCCAGCGTAACGGCTACGGCAACCGGGGCCGTGCCGTACCTGGGGCTCCGTCCCGGACCCCGCTCCTCAAACGCCGGAGAGGCCGGGGAACAGCCCGTCCGGCGTTGGAGGACGAGGCCGCTCAGGCCGAAGCGGGGGCCTGGGGGCGGCAGCCCCCGGATAGGGGGACGGGAAGGGGCGGAGGGGCGAAAAGCGCCTGGTCAGGGCGCCGGCCCGGGGTTCACGGGGCGGACGGGGCCGAGTTCTTCGTGTCCTGGGGAGGGGTGCCGGAGTCGTCGCCGGAGGTGGCGAGCCAGGTGCCGACCCCCACCGCGGCGACCAGCGCGACCGCCGCCGCCCCGAGCGTGATCCGCCGCCGCCGGGCGGAGGCCCGGTGCCGGGCGGACCCGGGCCGGGGCGCGCCTGCGGCCCGGGGGGCGCGGGCGGTGCCCCGGGCGCCGCCGGCCAGCTCGTCGGGCGCGGGCACCCGCATCGAGGTGTGCGTGTCCCGGTTGGAGTCGGGCGCGGCCCCGGTGACGAGCGGGACGGCCCCGCGCCGGACCCGCTCGGCGGCCGGCTCGGACGGCTCGGCGCGCTCGTCGCCCTCCTGCCGCTCCTCGTCCGCGTCGGCGGCCTCCGCGTCCGGCGAGTCCACGTCCAGCGGCGGCATCCCGGCCAGCAGGGGAAGCTGCTCGCGGAGCCGGTCGCCCAGCTCGGAGGCGCGCAGCCGGGAGGCGGGCGCCTTGGCGAGGCACTGGACGATGAGCTGCCACAGCTCGTCGGGGATGCCGGGGAGCGGGACGACGGTCTCGGTGACGTGGCGGCGCAGGACCGCGCCGGGGTGGCCGCCGCCGAAGGGGGTGAACCCGGCGAGCAGCTCGTAGAGCACGGTGGCGAGGGCGTAGATGTCGACGGCGGCGCGTGGCGGGAGGCCCTCGATGATCTCGGGGGCCAGGTAGTCCGGGGTGCCGATGATCTTCGTGGCCCGGGTGCGGCGCGGGGAGTCGATGAGCTTGGCCACACCGAAGTCGGTCAGCAGCGCCGGGTGGGAGCCGCCGGGGCCGAGCGGGCCCTGCATGTCGAGCAGTACGTTCTCGGGCTTCACGTCGCGGTGGACGACGCCCGCGGCGTGGGCCGCGGCGAGCCCGTCGGCGACGTCGGCGACGATCGCGACGGCGGCCTCGGGGGCGAGCCGGCGTTCCCGGTCGAGCCGGGTGCGCAGGTCGGTGCCGCGCACGAGGTCCATGACGAGGGCGAGGTCGTTGCCGTCGACGACCAGGTCACGGACCGCCACCACGTGGGGATCGTCGAGGCCGAGCAGGGCGGTGCGCTCCTGCACGAAACGCCCCACCAGTTCCTGGTCGGACGCGAGATCCTCGCGCAGCAGCTTGATGGCGACGGGACCCTCGGGACCCTCGCCCAGCCACACCGTGCCGGCGCTCCCCCGCCCCAGGATCTGGTTCGCGGTGTACCGGCTGCCGATCTTGCGTGCCAAGACTGCTCCTACAGACGCGTGTTGTCGCTAAAAGTACGCGTCCGAGGAGCCAACCTTCACTCCCGAGGCGGAAATCACCCGTCAGATATCGACAAATCCGCAGGGTCAGCTGCTCGGGGCGTTGCCGCTGCCGAGGTCCTTGACCCAGCCGCTGACCTCGTCGTACATGTGCGTGAGCTGGCCCCAGAAGGACCTGGTGGAGCCGATCCAGTCCTGGAGCGGGCTGAACTCCCACACCAGCCAGCCGGCCACGAAGAGGATGACGAGGGTGAACAGGCAGCCCTTCAGGCAGCCGAGCCCCGGGATCTTCATGGGGTTGGAGCTGCGCTGCCTCGGCTCGCGCGCGGGGCGCGGGGCGGGCTGCTGGGGGCGCTGAGGCTCGGCGTAGCGCTGCGGCTGGGGCTGCTGCTGGGGGGCGGGGGCATAGCGCTGCGGCTGCTGGTGCCGCGGCGCGTACTGCTGCGGCTGCTGCTGGGGGTAGCCGTATCCGGGCGGCGGCTGCTGGCCCTGCTGCGGGCGCTGCCGCTGAGGGGGCTGCTGGGGGCGGGCCACCTGGCGCTGGGGGCGGCGGCGCAGCGGGTCCTCGTTCGGGTCGAGGTACTGGACCTGCGTCTGTTCGTTGCGGTCGCGGGCCGCGCGGAGCTGGTTCTGCCAGGGGTGCGGGTCCTCGCCCTGGCCGCCGGGCTGGTTCTGCGGCACGGGCGGCAGCACGGCGGTCGGGTCGGCCGCGCCCCGGCTGGGCAGTACGGAGGTGGGGTCGGCGTCGCCGGAGGTGTGCGGGAGGACGCTGGTGGCGGCGTAGGGGTCGTAGGAGCCCGCGTTGTGCGGGAGCACCTGCGTGGGGTCGGCGGCGCCGGGCATGTCGGGGACGGTCGCCGGGGACGGGTCGGGCGCGAGCAGCGCGCCGACGCCCTCCGCCGCGGTGATCTGCGCGGGGGTGGCGTGCACGCCGACGCCCGCGGCGACGGCGCGCAGGGCGCGGGCGAGGTTCTCGGCGCTGGGCCGTTCGTCCGGGTTCTTGCGCAGGCAGCGCTCTATGACCGTCCACAGCGGGTCCGGGACGGTGGAGGGGCGGCGCGGCTCGGCGCTGAGGTGCTGGTGCAGCACTTCGAGGGCGGAGCCGCCGGAGAACGGCGGGCGCCCGGTGACCAGCTCGTAGAGCAGGATGCCCGCGCCGTAGATGTCGACGGCGGAGGTCTGGGGGCGGCCCTCGGCGGACTCCGGGGCTACGTAGGCGGGCGTGCCGACGAACTCGTGGGTGCGGGTGAGGCCGGGCGAGTCGGCGAGCCGGGCGATGCCGAAGTCGGTGAGCATCGGGTGCATGCCGCCGGCGTCCTGCTTGAGCAGGACGTTGGCGGGCTTCAGGTCGCGGTGCACGACGCCGTCGGCGTGGCTGGCGGCGAGCGCGTCGGCGACCTGGGCGGTCAGCAGGGCGGCGGCGACGGGTGAGAAGGGGCCGTTCTCGCGCAGGTAGCGGTGCAGGTCGGGGCCGTCGACCAGGTCCATGACGAGGGCGAGCAGGTCGCCTTCGACGACGAGGTCGCGTACGCGCACGATGTTCGGGTGGGTCAGGCGCAGCAGCACCGACCGCTCGCGCAGGAACCGCATGACGATGTCGGCGTCACTGGCCAGCTCCTCCTTCAGCACCTTGATGGCCACGGTCTCGCCGGGCTGGCCCGCGACGGCCGCCTCGGCGCCCGCGGTCTCCCGCTGGCTGGCGCGCCAGACCGTGCCTGTGGCGCCGCGTCCCAGCGGCTCCTCAAGGAGGTACTTGCTCCCTACCGGCCGCACGTCATGCGCTCCCTGCTGCTTGCTTGCCTGGTCGTTGCCTGGTCGCCCGGTCCGTCCACCGGCGTCGCCGCGGCGCGGGTTTCCGAACCACTGTAGTGCCGCCTTCCCGGACCCCGGGCTGTCGTCGTCGTGTGCTTGCCCATAGGTCCCCGCGCGCCGTGTGGTCCGCGTAAGCGCGTCCGCGCGGTCACGTGTGCGTGTTCCGCGCGGTCACGTGTGCGTGTTCCGCGCGGTCACGTGTGCGTGTTCGGCGCGGTCACGTGTGCGTGTCCGGCGGCGACCCGTGCATGTTCGGTGGAAAGACGCTCGGTCCGGTCGCTTGGTTGCCGCGGGTGGGCGTGACCGATCTCAAGCGGTCACACGGCGGGCACCGGTCAGGCACTTTTACGGGCAGAGCCGACCAATCAAGATCACTTACGGGTGGGGGGCGGGCGTGTTGTCAGTGGCAGGTGCGAGGATGCCTCCAGTACTGGCCGACGTGCCCGTGCGCGGTGGGGGGACTCTGCGGTGGGGGACCGCAGCACAGCCTCGTCCTCGGCGCGGACACCTGCGCGGAAGGGACCCCTGACGGCGATGCAGATCCGGCTGACCGTCGTAGACCCGTTGGGCCCGCCCTCGGAGCCGCGGGGGCGTGCCGCGGCCTGCGATGTGCTGGTGACCGCGCCCGCCGGGACGGCGCTGGCCGCGGTCGCGTCGGGGCTGGCCTCGGCGGTCGGGGGCGGCGGGGGCACGGCCCAGGGCGAGCGGGGGCGGGAGCCCGGCGGGGGCCAGATCGTGCTGTACGCGGGGGCGGAGCGGCTCGACGCCCAGCGCTGCACCCTCGGCGAGCCGCCGCTGACCGACGGGGCGGTGCTCGGTCTCGGCGCGCCGGCCGAGCCGGGTCCCGAGCTGGACGACGTCTCGGCCCAGCTCCACGTGGTCGCGGGGCCGGACGCGGGCGGGGTCCATCTGCTGCACGGCGGCCGGATCGACGTGGGCCGCTCCGCCGCGGCGGACATCCCCCTGGACGACCCGGACGTCTCCCGGCTGCACTGCGCCGTCACGGTGTCCCCGGAAGGCCGCGTCTCGGTCGCCGACACGGGTTCCACGAACGGTACGACGCTGGACGGCACCCGCGTGGGCAGCCGTCCCGTCCGCTTCCCCGAGGGCGCGCTGCTGCGCGTCGGCGAGTCCGCCCTGCGCCTGGCCCCGCCCGGCGGCCCGGGCACGGTGGCGACGGCCCCGGACGGCGAGGGCCATGTACGGGTGTCGGTGGGGGCGCCCGACGGGACGGCGGCCGGCCTCCCGGGTGGCGCCCCGTCGTCCTCGTCCGTGGCGGCGCCGGGCGCCTCCCCGGAGAGCCGGCAGCCGCACGGGGCGGTTCCGCACGCGCGCGGGGAGAGCGCCTCGCTCCCGCAAGGCGGCTCGCTTCCCCCGGTGGGCGAGACGCAGCACGCCTACGGGACCTCCGAGTGGCCCGCCTCGCCCGGCCAGGTCCACGGGGAGCGCCGGCCCGGACGGGCGGTGCCGCCGGTCGTGCCGGAGCAGGGCGGGGCGCCCCGGATCGAGAACGGACCGCGCGGCGACGCCACGACCGGCCCCGGCTCCGGCTCTGGCCCCGGCTTTGCCTCCGGCTCCGGCTCCGACCTCGGTACTACCTCCGGCTCCGGCGGGTCCGCGTATGGAGCGGTCCGCCCGGGGGGTGGCGGCGGCCACGACGGTCACGCCGGGACCGGTGGCCGCGCGGGAGCCGCCGACGGATGGTCCGAGGAGTATCCGGACGGTGCCCTCGGCGCCGGACCCGGGCTCCCGGCGGGCCGCAAGGGCACGCCGATGCGGGGCACCGACGTGCCGGCGGGACTCCGCAGGCGGGGCGGCCTCGGCGCCTGGGCCCGGCGGCTGACCGGCAGCCGCGGCGGCCCGGAGGAGCCCCCGCACGAGACGTACGACGACGCGGAGTTCGCGGTACGGGACCTGCCGGCCGCCGCGCACCGCTCACCCGAGACCTGGCCCGACCCGGCCACGCTGCTGCTCACCGCCCTCGGCCCGGGCCCCCGGCTCTGGGAGCGCGGCCCCGGTCACCCGGAGGCCCTGACCGTGCGGCTCGGCACGGCGGACCGGACGGCCCCGGACGGCTCGGGCCCGCTGCCCGTGGTGCCGGTGACCGCGGGGCTCCGCGAAGCCGGCTCGCTGGGCCTCGCGGGACCGCGGCCGAGGCTCGCGGGACTCGCCCGCGCGGTCGTCGCCCAGCTCGCCGCGCTGCACTCGCCCGACACGCTGGAGATCGTCCTCATCAGCGCGGACCGCGCCCGTCCGGTGGCCGAGCGCACCGCCGAGTGGTCCTGGCTCGGCTGGCTCCCCCATCTGCGTCCGGCCCACGGCCAGGACTGCCGGCTCCTCCTCGCGTACGACCGGGAACAGGCGGCGGCGCGCACCGACGAGCTGCTGCGCCGGCTGGAGGACCACCTCGCGGAGACGGAGGGCGGGCCCCGGCGGGGTCTCCGCTCCGGCGGCGAGGGTGCCGGTGTGCCGGGCGCCCGGAGGGCCGAGGGGTACGCGGGCGGTCGCCCCGAGAGTCCTGGTGCCGAGGACGGTCCGCGCGGTGCGGCACACCGGCCGGCCTGGGCCCGCGCCGCGAGCGACGGCCCGGGCGGCACCGGCCCCGGCTTCGGCACTGGTTCCGATTCAGGTTCCGGTTCCGGTTCCGTGCAGGGTACGGAGGGCGCCTTCGAGGGCCCGTTCACGGTGGTCGTGGTGGACGGGGACCCCGGGGGCGCGGACGTACGGGAGGCCGTGCTGCGCCTGGCCCACGAGGGTGCGCGGGCCGGTATCCATGTGCTGTGTCTCGCAGAGACGCCGGCCGCGTCGCCGGCGTCCCCGGTCACGGAGACGTACGAGGCGGCGTGCGCGGTCGTGCCCGCCTTCCGGGCGTGCGGGGCGGTGGCCCTGCTCAGCGGGGATGTGGCGACGGCGCTGCGGCTGCTGCGGGTGGCGGCCGGCGGGACCGGCGCGGCTCTCCCGGACTCCTCGGGCTTCCCCGGGTCCCCGGGTTCCGGTGGCCTTGGCTCTCCGGCGTCCCCGGGTTCACCGGGTTCCCTTGGTTCCCCGGGCGGGGCCTCGCGGGGCGGGAGTGGTGCGTACGGCGGTTCGCCGCGTCCCGGGGTGGAGCACGGGGGGCCGTCGGCGGGGGCGTCACCGCGTTCCGGCGCCGCGTACGGCGGTCCGTCGGCGGCCAGGTCGCGGGACGACGGATCGACGCACCTGGGCATCCCGCATCCGGGGGCCGGGCGGGGATCGGGGGGCGGGTACGGAGCTGGGGCCGGGCACGGAACGAGTGCCGGGCCGGCGTCGGGCGCCGGACGCGGAACGAGTGCCGGGCACGGATCGGGCGCCGGGCAAGGAACGAGTGGGGCGTCCTTCGGTGCGCCCGCGTCGCAGGCGGGTCGCATCTCCCCCGGTTCCGGGGCGCATCCGGCGCGGGGTCCCGTCGGGCACGGCACCGTCGCCGCCGTGGACGCCGTCTCGCTCGCGTGGGCCGAGCGGTTCGCGCGGGCGCTCGCCCCGCTGCGGACGGACGGGCCGCACGGCGACCGGCACACGCGCGTGTCCGCGCCGCTGCCCCAGGCGGCGCGCCTGCTGGACGAGTTGGGGCTCGCTCGGGCCACCCCGGCGTCCCTGATGGCCCGTTGGGCGGACGCGGCGGACGACACGGAGGCGCTCGGCGGACGCGCCCGGGCGGTCCTCGGCGCCGGTCCGCGCGGCCCGGTCGCCGTCGACCTGCACATCGAGGGCCCGCACCTGCTGATCGAGGGACCGCCGGGCAGCGGCCGTACGGAGCTGCTGCGTTCGGTCGCCGCGTCCCTGGCCGCCGCCGAACGGCCCGACCGGCTCGGCATCGTCCTGATGGAGGGCCGCGACGGCACGGGCGGACACGGCGCCGGGAACACCGGTGAAGGGCTGCGGGTCTGCACCGACCTGCCGCATGTCACCACCCACCTGACGGCCAACGACCCCGTGCGGATGCGGGAGTTCGCACAGTCGCTGAGCGCCGAGCTGAAGCGGCGTTCCGAGCTGCTCGGCCGGCTCGGCTTCGGCGAGTGGCACACCGGGCGGGCGGTGTCCGGAAGGCTGGTGTCCCAGCGGGCGCCCGGCCCGGCGTCGGGCGGGGCTCCGTCCTCCGGGGCGGCGGACATAGACACGCCGGCCAGCTCGACACTGCGGCTGCGGCCCGCGGCGGCCCGCCGACAGGCCGAGCCGGGGCCCGCGCTGGCCCGTCTGGTCGTGGTCGTGGACGACCTGGACGCCCTGCTGTCACCGCCGCTGGGCTCCCCCGGGCGCCCGGCGGCCGGCTCGGTCGTCCGCGCGCTGGAGGCGGTGGCCCGCGAGGGTGACCGGCTCGGCGTGCACCTCGTGGCGGCAGCCGCGGCGGACGGGCGTACGGCGGGGTCGGAGCTGGCGCGTTCCGCCGCGCTGCGGGTCGCTCTCGAAGCGCCGGCCTCCGGACCGGACGAGCCTGCCCCCGGGCGGGGGCGGCTGGCGCGTCCGGACGGCCGGGAGACCCCGTTCCAGGGGGGCCGGGTCACCGGTCGCATCCCCCGCACGGCGACGCTGCGCCCCACGGTCGTCCCGCTGGAATGGCACCGCATGGGCGACCCGCCGACCCGCCGCCCGGTCCGCGAGCTGGGCAACGGCCCGACGGACCTGGCCCTCCTGGCCAGCGCACTGGAACGCGCGGCGCGGTCGGTCTCCGCGACAGAGGTGCCGTCCCTGCTCTAGAGGCGACGGCATGCCGTCGCGCTTCGCTCCCTGGCCCGCTGGAGCCGGCCCGCGTGCGCGGGCGACCGGGACCAGCGTGGCCGGAGTCCCCGGGCCCACCCCGGGGCGAGGAACAACACCGGGGGCGGGACCAACCCCGGGGCCGACGGGCCAACCCGGCGTGAGAGCCATCCCGAGGCGAGGACCAGCCCGGTGCGAAGGCCAACAACCCCGGGGAAAAACCGGGGTGAGCGCCACCCGGCGTTGAGACCGACCCGGCACCCGGCCCCCGGCGCGAGGTCGGCCGCCGCCCAGGGGGAGGAGGCCCCAGCCGGGTTGGAGCCACCCCGGCTCGGGGACCAACCAGGGCGAGGGCCCGCCCTGCGCAGGGCCCAACCGGGGCGAGAGCCAGGCCGCGTTGAGGCCCACCCGGGACAAGGTTCACCGGGGCCGAGGGCCAACCAAGTTGGCCCGCAACCGGGTTGGGGCCGTCTCGGCGTGATGGCCAACCGGCGCCAGGACCAACCAGCGTACGAACCACCCCGTGCCGAGGCGCCGACCCGGCGTGGAGGCCATCGCGGCGTGGAGGCCCATCCCACCTCCGCCGGACGCCGAACCGCCCCAACTGCCCTCCCCCGAACCCCCGTTGAAGCCCCCCTCGCACACATCCCACGTCACGACCCAATTACGATCTTCCAGTTGACAGTACCGGCGCTCTTGCCGGGCTGGAGCGAGGAGGCGTAGACCGGAGCGCACGGGACAGTCTGTTCGGACGTTCAACGAGGAACGCAGAACGGAGAACGGGGCACTGATGCGCAGCACTCTTCGTACACACAGGTCGACCGATCACACCGCTCACACCGCGCGCCGCTCACGCAGGACCGCACAGGCCGCGGCCGCCGCCCTCGTCGCGGGGGCGCTCACGCTCACCGCGTGCGGCGGGGGCGACGACGACAAGAAGGACGACACCGGCAAGGGCACCGCGAGCAGCGGCACCGGCTCCGTGACCCTGCCCAAGCTCGACGGCACCACCCTGGAAGTCGCCGCCGTGTGGACCGGCGCCGAACAGGCCAACTTCAAGAAGGTGCTGGCGGAGTTCGAGAAGCGCACGGGCGCGAAGGTCACGTTCGTCCCGGCGCAGGACCCGATCATCAACTTCCTCGGCTCGAAGATAGCCGGTGGCGCGCCGCCGGACGTCGCGATGCTCCCGCAGGTCGGCGCCATCAAGCAGGCGGTCGACAAGAAGTGGGCCAAGCCCGTGGGGCCGGAGGCGCAGGCGGAGCTGGCGAAGAACTACGCCCAGGGCTGGCAGGACCTCGGCAAGGTGGACGGCAAGCAGTACGGCGTCTACTACAAGGCCGCCAACAAGTCGCTGGTCTGGTACAACGCGAAGGTCTTCGAGAACGCGGGCGCCAAGGAGCCCAAGACCTGGAAGGACTTCGTCAGCACCGCGCGGACCGTCTACGACTCCGGGGTCACCCCCGTCTCGGTCGGCGGCGCGGACGGCTGGACGCTCACCGACTGGTTCGAGAACATCTACCTCTCCCAGGCGGGCCCGGAGAAGTACGACCAGCTCGCCCAGCACAAGATCAAGTGGACGGACCCGTCCGTGAAGGACGCGCTGACCACGCTCGCGCAGATCTGGGGCGACAAGAACCTCATCGCGGGCGGCCCGGACGGCGCGCTGCAGACGGAGTTCCCGGCGTCGGTGACGCAGACGTTCACCGGCGGCGACCAGCCGAAGGCGGGCATGGTCTTCGAGGGCGACTTCGTGGCCGTCAACATCGCCGAGACGAAGGCGAAGATCGGCACGGACGCGAAGGTGTTCCCGTTCCCGGCGGTCGGCGACAAGCCGCCGGTGGTCAGCGGTGGTGACGCGGCCGTCATCCTGAAGGACTCCAAGGGGGCGCAGGCGCTGGCCACGTTCCTGGCCTCGCCCGACGCGGCGACCATCCAGGCGAAGCTCGGCGGCTATCTGTCGCCGAACAAGAGCGTGCCGCTGTCGGCCTATCCGAACGCGGTCCAGCAGAAGATGGCCAAGGCGCTGATCGCGGCCGGCGACGACTTCCGCTTCGACATGTCCGACCAGGCCCCGCAGTCCTTCGGCGGTACCCCCGGCAAGGGCGAGTGGAAGGACCTCCAGGACTTCCTGAAGAACCCGAAGGACGTCGCGGGAGCGCAGAAGAAGCTGGAAGCCGACGCCGCAGCGGCCTACAAGGGCTGATCCGGCGATGACGTCGGCAACGGCCGGGGGCGCCGCACCGGTGCCCCCGGCCCGTAAGCGCAAGAGCGTGACCGGCACCAGCAGAACCGTGGCGGCGCTGTTCCTGCTGCCCGCCCTGGTGCTGCTCGGCGCGCTCGTGGTCTACCCGATCGGGTATTCGGTCGTGCGCAGCTTCTACGACCAGTCGGGCGACGGATTCGCCGGGATCGACAACTACCGGGCCCTGTTCAGCGACGACGGCATCCGAACTGCTCTGAAGAACAACATCATCTGGGTGGTGTTCGCGCCGACGGTCGCGACCGCGCTGGGCCTGATCTTCGCGGTGCTCACCGAACGGGTGCGCTGGGGCACGGCGTTCAAGCTGGTCGTCTTCATGCCGATGGCGATCTCGATGCTCGCCTCCGGCATCATCTTCCGGCTGGTGTACGACCAGGACCCGGACAAGGGCGTCGCGAACGCGGTGTGGGTGGGTGTGCACGACACCTTCGTCTCGTCCTCGGCGTTCCCGAAGGCGCACCCCGGCCGGCAGTCGCCGCTGGAGGCGGAGAAGGGCGGGTTCGTCACCCGGGACGCCGTGCGGGCCGGGCAGCCGGTCGCGCTGCCGCTGGTGGGCGTCGCCCCGGAGCAGATGCCGGACAGCGCCGGGAAGGCGGCGCGGGCGAGCGCGGACCCCGGCAAGGTCACCGGCACGGCCTGGCAGGACTTCACCCGCGGCAAGGGCGTGGGCCGGCTCGGCCAGGTCGACGCGGGTGAGCTGGGCTACTCGGGGATGCGGGTCGAGGCGGTCAAGGACGGCAAGGTCGTCGACTCGACGACGGTCCGCGACGACGGCACGTTCACGCTGTCGGGCAAGGCGGACGGGGCGCTGCTGCGGCTGCCGGCGAGCAACTTCAAGGAGCCGTACAACGGCCTCGACTGGCTCGGCCCGTCGCTGGTCACGCCCGCGATCATCGGCTCGTACATCTGGATGTGGGCGGGCTTCGCGATGGTGCTGATCGCGGCGGGGCTCGCGGGCATGCCGCGGGAACTCCTGGAGGCGGCCCGGGTGGACGGGGCGAACGAGTGGCAGGTGTTCCGCCGGGTCACGGTGCCGCTGCTGGCGCCGGTGCTCGCGGTGGTCGCGGTGACCTTGATGATCAACGTGCTGAAGGTGTTCGACCTGGTCTTCATCATCGCGCCGGGCTCCTCGCAGGACGATGCCAACGTGCTGGCGCTCGAGCTGTACCGCAAGGGCTTCGCGGAGGACCAGCCGGGCATCGCGAGCGCCATCGCGGTGTTCCTGCTGCTGCTGGTGATCCCGGTGATGCTCTTCAATGTGCGCAGGCTCAGGCGGGAGGTGCGGCGATGACGGCCCATGCCGGGGATCTGACGAAGACGGCACCGGCGCCGGCGGTGAACGCGGCCCGCCGGTCGCTCGGTTCACGGATCGCGAGCGCCGTCAGCAGCGGTGTCCTGCGGGTGTTCCTGCTGCTGGTGGGCCTGTTCTGGCTGGTGCCCACGCTCGGGCTGCTGCTGTCCTCGCTGCGCAAGCCGGAGGACATGAGCGCGAGCGGCTGGTGGAAGGTGTTCAGCGCGCCCTCGCAGCTCACCGTGGACAGCTACCAGAAGCTCCTGGAGAACAGCGACATCACCAACTCGCTGCTGAACACGGTGCTGATCACGGTGCCGGCGACGCTGCTCGTGGTGGTGATCGGCTCGCTGGCGGGCTACGCCTTCGCGTGGATGGAGTTCCCCGGCCGCGACTGGTGGTTCCTCGGCGTGGTCGGTCTGCTGGTGGTGCCGGTGCAGGTGGCGCTGATCCCGATCGCCGAACTCTTCGGGCAGATCGGCATCTTCGGCTCGATCATCGGCGTGGTCCTCTTCCACGTCGGCTACGGGCTGCCGTTCGCGGTGTTCCTGCTGCGGAACTTCTTCGCGGAGATCCCCCGGGAGCTGCTGGAGGCGGCCCGGCTGGACGGCGCGGGCGAACTGCGGCTGTTCGCCCGGGTGGTGATGCCGCTCGGCGGGCCGGCGATCGCCTCGCTGGGGATCTTCCAGTTCCTGTGGGTGTGGAACGACATGCTGGTCGCCCTGGTGTTCTCCGACTCGGGCAGCCAGCCCATCACGGTCGCGCTCCAGACGCAGGTACGCCAGTTCGGCAACAACATCGACGTGCTGGCGCCGGGCGCCTTCATCTCGATGGTCATCCCGCTGGCCGTTTTCTTCGCGTTCCAGCGGCAGTTCGTGTCGGGTGTGATGGCCGGCGCGGTCAAATAAGTTCGTTTCAGCGGTGTTTGAGGGGCGGGCCGGTCACCGGCCCGCCCCTCGGCGTTCACCGGGCGTCCCCCGTATGCCACATCTGGCGTAACCAAGTCACCCCTTCGGCCGTTCCCGGGCAGGTATGCCCGCGCCGACCCATGGATGTCCCCGTGCCCCGGTTCAGTGTCATCGTCCCCGCGTACAAGGTTCAGGCGTACCTGCACGAGTGCCTGGAGTCGGTGCTCGAACAGTCGTGTCCGGATCTCGAACTCATCGTGGTGGACGACCGTTCGCCCGACGCGTGCGGGGCGATCATCGACGAGTTCGCGGCCCGTGACGCCCGTGTGGTGCCCGTCCACCTGCCCCAGAACGTGGGCCTCGGCCGGGCCCGCAACGCCGGTCTCGAACGCGCCACCGGCGACTACCTGATCTTCCTGGACGGCGACGACAGCCTCACCCCGGACGCCCTGCTCGCCATCGCGGACCGGCTGAAGGAGACCTCCGAACCGGACGTGCTGGTCTACGACTACGCGCGCACCTACTGGTCGGGCGAGGTGAGGCGCAACCGGCTCGCGGCGGAGCTGGCCGAGGAGGGCCCGGCGCCCTTCCCGCTCACCGAGCGGCCCGGACTGCTGCGGCTGCTGATGGTGGTCTGGAACAAGGCGTACCGCCGGGAGTTCGTGGAGCGCGCGGGCCTCGCCTTCCCGCCCGGGTACTACGAGGACACGCCGTGGACCTATCCGGCGATGATGTCCGCCGAGACGATCGCCACCCTCGACCGGGTGTGCGTGCACTACCGCCAGCGCCGGCACGGCAACATCCTCGGCACCAGCAGCCGCAAGCACTTCGACGTCTTCGAGCAGTACGACCGGGTGTTCGCGTATCTCGCCGCGCGTCCCGAGCTGGAGCGGTGGCGTCCGCTGCTGTTCGGGCGCATGGTCGACCATCTCGCCACGGTGTTCGTGCGGCCGGACCGGCTGCCGCGCGGGGCGCGCGCCGAGTTCCTCCGCAAGGCCCGTTCGCACTACCGGCGTTACCGCGTGCCCGGCTCCCCCGCCGGTCCGCGACTCCGGCTGCGGCACGCCCTGGTCGGGTTCGGCGCCCATCGCACGTACCGGCTGCTGTCGTTCCTGTCGCGGACCCGGAAGCGGACCGTACGGACGGTCCGCGCGCTGCGCCGCTCGGTGCGGGCCACCGCGCTGCGCCTGCACTACCGGGTGCAGCTCCGGCTGCCCCTGCGCGCCGACCGTGCCGTGTTCTCCAGTCACGGGGGCCGGGGGCACGGCTGCAATCCGGGCGCGCTGGAGTCGGCGTTCCGCGCGTTCGCGCCGCAGGTGCGCACCGCGTGGATCGCGCACCGCGAACACCAGCACACCATCCCGGCGCCCACCGGCCGGCTGCGCCCGGGGAGCGCCGGGTACTGGACGGCGCTCGCCCGCTCCAAGTACCTGGTGAACAACGTGGACTTCGACCGGCGCATGGTGAAGCGGCCGGGCCAGGTGGTGATCCAGACGCACCACGGCACGCCGCTCAAGCACATGGGGCTCGACCTCCGGGACCGGCCGGCCGCCGCGGGCGGCACCGACTTCGCCGAGCTGCTGCGCGGCGCCGACAGCTGGGACTACTGCCTGTCCGCCAACCGCCACTCCACGCTGGTGTGGGAGCGCGCCTTCCCCTCCTCGTACACGACGCTGGAGTACGGGATGCCGCGCAACGACGTGTTCCAGCGGGCGACTTCGGCGGACGTGGCGCGGCTGCGCGGCGCGCTCGGCATCCCCGAGGGGGCGGTCGCGGTGCTGTACGCGCCGACGTACCGCGACTACCGCGCCGGCCAGCGCCGCACCCTGGACCTGGAGCGGGTGCTGCGCCAGTTGGGCCCGGGGTTCGTGATCCTCACCCGCGCCCACCACCGCTACGCGGAACCGCTCGCCGAGGCGGCGGGCGGGCGGATCATCGACGTGTCGGACCATTCGAGCGTGGAGTCGCTGTGCCTCGCCTCGGACGCGCTGGTCACCGACTACTCGTCGCTGATGTTCGACTACGCGGGCCTGGACCGACCGATCGTCGTGCACACCGACGACTGGGCGGCCTACGAGGCGGCCCGCGGCACCTATTTCGACGTGCGCGCCTTCCCGCCGGGCGCGGTCGCCCGCAGTGAGGACGAGCTGATCGACATCTTCGCGTCCGGCCACTGGCGGGGCTCGCGCTCCGCGCAACTGCGGGCCGCGTTCCGCGAGCGGTTCTGCCCGTACGACGACGGGCGCGCCGCCGAGCGGGTGGTGCGGCGGGTGGTGCTCGGGGAGAGCGCCGGGCTGCCGCCGTTCATCCCGTCCGCCGAGCGGCATCCGGTCCCCTCGGCCGCCGCCACCGCTCCCCGCGCGGCGGCCTCCCGAGCCACCGCCACAGCCCCGTCCCCGGCCGCATCCCCGGCCCCGTCCCCGCCAGTCTCGGCCCCGGCCTCGCACCTCGCCTCGGTCTCATCCCCGTCCCCGGTCTCGGCCCCGGCCTCGCACCTGGTCCCCGTCTCACCCCCGTCCCCGGTCTCGGCCCCCGCCTCGCACCTGGCCCCGGTCTCACCCCCGTCCCCGGTCTCGACCCCGGCCTCGCAGCTCGCCTCGGTCTCATCCCCGTCCCCGGTCTCGGCCCCGAGCCCGGCCCCGGCCCCGGCCCCTTCCCCGGCCCTCGCCGAGGGTGCTCCCGCCGGACCGCTCGCGACCGTCCCGGCGCCGGGCGGTGCCGTCCCCCTGACCGAGCAGCACTGAACCGGAGTCCGTGTGCCCTCCAGCCCGTCGCGGCCCACGCCCACCCGGCCCACCACCTGGCGGCCGACCGGGCGCCCCGGGCGCTGACATCCCCGTCCGGTGCCCCTTGAGAGAAAGAGCAGCATGCCCCGCTTCAGCGTCATCGTGCCCACCTTCGGAGTCGCCGGGCGACTGTCCCACGCACTGGACTCGGTGCTCGCCCAGTCCTTCGGCGACGTCGAGCTGATCCCGGTCTGCGACGGCCCGGGCTCGCCCGCCGCGGCGGTCGCCGCCGGGTACGCGGCCCGCGACTCCCGGGTGGCGCCGGTCCACTCGCCGCCCTCGGGCGGGCTGAGCGGGGCCCGCAACACCGGGCTCGCGGCGGCGACCGGCACGTACGTGCTCTTCCTGGACGGGGACGACGAGCTGGCGCCGGGTGCGCTCGGCGCGCTGGACGCGGCGCTGCCGGAGGGGGTGGACGTCCTCTACTTCGGGCACCAGCGGGTCCACTGGTGGGAGGGCGAGCCGAGCACTCCGCCGCTCGACAAGTCCCCCGAGATCCTCGGTGTGCACGTCCCGGCGTGGAGCGCGGCCTACCGGCGCGGCTTCCTCCTCGACCGCCAACTCGCCTTTCCCGAGGGTCATTTCACCGACGTGGGCTGGGGCGGTCTGGTGGCGGTGGCCGCCGGGCGGACGGCGGTGCTGCGCACGGTCTGCGTACGGCACCGGCTGCGCCGCCAGGGCAGCCGGCTCAACGTGCCGGGCGAGCACCACCTCGAACTCCTCGACCAGGTCGAGCGGGTCCTCACCGCGGCGGGCGAACGGCCTTTGCCGGCAGCCCCGTCGAAGGCCCTGTTCGGGGCGCTGTTCGCGCTGGTCCTGAAGACGGCGGCGCAGCCCGCACGGGTGCCGGCCCGCCACCGCCGGGCCTTCTTCCGCCGGGCGGGCCGCCTCTACCGCCGCCACCGCCCGGCCGGTTTCCGGCCGCCCGGCGGCAGCCTGGGCGTACAGCACCGGCTGCTCGCGACCGGGGCCTACGGCGCGTTCCGCGCTCTGCGCGGCGCCAACCGGGCGGCGGCCGGGGCCCTGCGGCGGGTGCCGCGCCCGCGCCTGCTGCGCACCCGGCTCTTCTACGCCGCCCAGTTGCGCCGCCCGCTGGACGAGAACCTCGCCGTGTACTGCGCGTACTGGGGGCGCGGCTACGCCTGCAACCCGGCCGCGATCCACGCCAAGGCCCGCGAACTCGCCCCGCACATCCGCTCGGTGTTCCTGGTCGAGCCGGACGCGGTGGCCGCCGTGCCGGAGGGCGTCGAGCACGCGGTGATCGGCACCCGGCGCGCCTGGGAGGTCCTCGCCCGCGCCAAGTACCTGATCAACAACGCCAACTTCGCGGACGCCGTGGTCAAGCGGCCCGGCAGCGTGCACGTCCAGACGCAGCACGGCACCCCGCTGAAGAAGATGGGCGTGGACCAGTCGACGTATCCGGTGGTGGCCGCCGCGACGGGCAGCTTCACCAAACTGCTGGCCCGGGTGGACCGCTGGGACTACAACCTCTCCTCCAACCGGCACTCCACCCAGATGTGGGAGCGGGCTTTCCCCGGTGGCTACGAGGCCCTGGAGTACGGCTATCCGCGCAACGACGTGTACTGCACGGCGACCGCCGAGGACGTGGCCCGGGCCCGCCGGCGGCTCGGGGTGCCCGAGGGCCGCACCGCCCTGCTGTACGCACCCACCCACCGCGACTACAGCACCGGCTTCGAGTCCCGGCTCGACCTGGAGGCCTTCTGCGAGGCGGTCGGCGAGCAGTTCGTGGTGCTGCTGCGCGCCCACTACTTCTACGACGAGGGCAGCGGGCGCGGCTCCGGGCGGATCATCGACGTGACCGGGCACCGCTCCTCCGAGGACGTCTGCCTGGCCGCCGACGCGCTGATCACGGACTACTCCTCGATCATGTTCGACTACGCCAACCTGGACCGCCCGGTCGTGGTGTACGCCGACGACTGGGAGGTCTACCGGGAGACCCGGGGCGTCTACTTCGACCTGCTGGAGCAGCCGCCGGGCCGGGTCGCGCGCACCCCGGGCGAGCTGGCCGCCCTCTTCACCGACGGCTCGTACGCCGACTCCGAGGCGGCGGCGCTGCGGGCCCGGTTCCGCGAGCGGTTCTGCCAGTTCGACGACGGCAGGGCCGCCGAGCGGGTGGTCCGCCGGGTGCTGCTCGGCGAACCCCCGGAGGCGATCCCGCCCGTCCTGCCGCTCGCCGAACGCGTCCCGGCTCCCGCCGCGTCCACCCTCGTAAGGAGCTGACGTGCCCCGCTTCAGCATCATCGTCCCCGTCTTCAAGGTGCAGGGCTTCCTGCGCGAGTGCCTCGACTCGGTCCTGGAGCAGTCGTACCGGGATCTGGAGGTGATCGCCGTGGACGACTGCTCGCCGGACGGCTGCGGGGCGATCCTCGACGAGTACGCGGAGCGCGACCCGCGTGTGCGGGTGCTGCACCTGCCGGAGAACGTGGGGCTCGGCCGGGCCCGCAACGCGGGCATGCCGCTGGCCGGCGGGGACTACCTGTTCTTCCTCGACAGCGACGACACGCTCACCCCGGGCGCGCTGCGCGCGGTCGCCGACCGGCTGGCGGAGACCACCGACCCGGACGTGCTGGTCTTCGACTACGCGCGCACCTACTGGTGGGGCGGCACCCGCCGGAACGTGCTGGCCCGGGTGCTCGCGGAGGCCGGCGACCAGACCTTCACGGCGTCCGAACACCCGGAGATCCTCGACCTGTTGATGGTGGTGTGGAACAAGGTCTACCGGCGGGAGTTCGTCGAGCGGGAGGGGTTCGCCTTCCCGCCCGGCTACTACGAGGACACCCCGTGGACGTTCCCGGTGATGCTCAGCGCCGGGCGGATCGCGGCGCTGGACCGGATCTGCCTCGCCTACCGGCAGCGCCGCCAGGGCAACATCCTGTCCACCACCAGCCGCAAGCACTTCGACATCCACGACCAGTACGAGCGGGTCTTCGCGTTCGTCGACGCCCGGCCGGAGCTGTCGAGCTGGCGCCCCTATCTGCACCACAAGATGGGCGAGCACTGTCTCGACATCCTCTCCAAGCCGGACCGGCTGCCGCCGGGCGACAAGGCCGAGTTCTTCCGGCTGACGGCCGCCCTGTTCCGCAAGCACCGCAGCGGTCCCGTACCGCCCGAACTGCGCGTCCTGGAGGGCGGGTTCACGCGCTACCGGCTGCGCCGGCAGGCGGGGCGGGCGGGCCGGGAGCTGAGCCGGCGCGGGCAGCGGGTGCGCGGGGCGGTCACGGCGCGGATCGAGCGCGGGCGGTCCGCGCCGCACGCGCGCCGCCCGCTGGACCCCCACCTCGCGGTGTACTCGGCGTTCTCGCACCGGGGAGTGCTGGGCGACCCCGCCGCCGTGTACGCGGCGGCGCGTGAACTGGCCCCGCACATCCGGGGGGTGTGGGTGGTCCGGGACGCGGAGCAGGCGGCGCTGCTGCCGCCGGACACCGAGCACGTGCTGCTCGACTCGGCGCGCTACCGCCAGGTCACCGCGCGGGCCACGTACTTCGTGAACAACGTCAACTGGCCCGGCGCGCTGGTGAAGCGGCCCGGCAGCGTCCACATCCACACCCATCAGGGCACCCCGCTGAAGTTCATGGCCGCGGACCTGCTGCACAAGCCGGGGGCCCGGTACGGGCTCGACGTGCCGCAGATGCTGCGCCGCGCCGACCGCTGGGACTACAGCCTGGTCGCCAACCGCCACTCCGAGCTGGTCTGGGACCGCGCCTACCCCTGCCACTTCACCTCGCTGCGCACCGGCAGCCCGCGCAACGACGTCCTCGTCCGGGCCCGCACCGAAGGCGGGAGCGAGCCGGGGGCCGGGGCCGGGGCGGAGGTGCGGGCCCGGCTCGGCGTCCCGGCCGGGAACCGGGTGGTGCTGTACGCGCCGACCCGCCGGGACTACGTGCGCGGCGGGCATGTCGACCGGCTCGACCTGGCCCGGTTCGCGGAGGATCTCGGCGCCGGTCACACCCTGGTCGTGCGGCTGCATCCCTCGCTCGCGGACGGTCCGGCGCGCGGGATGGGCCTGGCCGAACTGCACCGGCGGGGCGTGCTGGTCGACGCGACGGACGAACCGCGCGTGGAGGACCTGATGCTCGCCTCCGACGCCCTGATCACCGACTACTCGGCCCTGATGTTCGACTACGCCAACCTGGACCGGCCGATCGTGCTCCTCGCCGACGACTGGGGCGCGTACGCGGCGAGCCGGGGTGTCTACTTCGATGTCACCGCCGAGGCGCCGGGGCATGTGGCGCGCACCCAGCGGGAGTTGGCGTGGCTGTTCGCCTCGGGGTCCTGGCGGGACGCCGAGTCGGCGCGGCTGCGGGCCGGATTCCGGGCGCGCTTTTGCGAGTTCGACGACGGGCGGGCCGCCGAGCGGGTGGTGCGGACGCTGATGCTGGGCGAGCGGCCCGAGGCGCCGGTCCCGGCGGTCGCGGTTCCCGCGCAGGCGGGGCACGACGTCCTCGCGTCGTCGTGAGGGCCCCGACGGGCGCCCGCTCCCCGCGCTCCTGGGCGCGAGCCGCGCGCGGGCCGCGGTCGGCGCGCGGCTGGGTGGTGGTGATCGCCGTGCTGTTCGCCGTGCTCCAGCTCGCCAACGTCACCGGCCGGGACACCCCCGACACCAAGAACTACCTGGCCTACGCGCTGAGTCTGAGCGGTGCGGGCAAGCAGGAGGCGGCGGCCCGGACGATCGACTACGCGTGCGCGAGCAAGGCGTCCATCGCCCGCCGCAACCAGGCCGTCGACGTGGTCCGCTTCCACCGGGCGAGTCCGACGCGCCGGGTCGTCGAGGAGTGCCGGCGCGAGCAGTGGCGGGGGGTGTCCGCGCGGCTGGCGGCCGGGCAGACCACCGGGCACACCGTGCCGTTCATGCCGCCGCGCTTCATGCGGATCTTCGAGGTGCGGCCCGGCTACCCGGTGCTCCTCGTGCCGTTCATCACCGTGTTCGGGGTGACCTGGGGGCTGTGGGCGGCGGGCGTCGCCGTGACCGTGGCCGGAGGCGTCCTCGTCTTCCTCGTCCTGCGGACCCTGCGCGCCTCGACAGGCGCCGCCCTGACCGGCCAGGCCCTGTTCTACGTGCTGCCGTGCGGGACGACGGCGATGCGGCCGATGACCGAGGGCCTGATGATGACGGTCACCCTGGCGGCGCTGTGGGGCTGCGCGCTGCTCCTGGAGGGACGCGCGCGGGCCGGGACCTGGCTGGCCGGCGGCGCCCTCGCCGTCCTCTTCACGGTCAAGCACTCGCAGGCGCTCTTCCTCGGCCTGTGCCTGGCCGCCGTCTGCGCGCTGCTGATGGCGCGCCGGCGCCGGTGGGACGGGCCGCTGCGGACCCTCGGGGTGGTCGCGGGCGGCGCGGCGGTGGGCACCGTCGTGCTGGCCGGGCTGCTGCGCTACCCGTCCGAGTCGGAGAGCCTCCAGGACCTGCTGACCGGGCACTTCGCCCGCCCCGACCGCGTCCACCCGTGGCCGGAGTTCCTGCACCTGGAGACGGCGTTCTGGATCGAGTGGCTGCGCCGCCAGATGTGGGAGCCGCTGTTCCTCGCGGCCGTGGTGGCGGCCGGCTGGGGCGCGCTGCGCCGGCACCGCGTCTTCGCGCTCTTCCTGCTGGCGGTGGCGTCCACCGGGGTGCTCAACCAGGCCGGGCACCCGGACATCAACATCTGGGGCGACCGGCTGATCGTGGTGCTGTGGCTGCTCCCGGTGGTGGGCCTGCCGCTGCTCCTGGACACGCTGGTCCGTCCGGGCGTACGGGCGCTCACCGGCACGGTGCCGGGTCCGGCGCGGCGGGACACCGAGGTCGCCCGATGAGGTGATCTTGGGCTAGCGGCCCGCTCCGGGCGGGCATATACGCCAAATGCCGGAAACCGCTGAGCCCCTCTCCCCCGCCGTCCGATGAGCGCCGATGTCCTCACCCGGCGGGCGGCTGTCCGGGGCGCGACCGCGCTGCGCGGCACGAAGACCTGGCGGCCGACGCCGTACCAGCTCTTCGGCGGTCTGTTCTGGCTGGTGATGACGCTCGCCTACTGGCGGGTCCCGCTGTGCTGCGACGCGGGCCAGCACGCGGCGGTGGTCGAGCGGCTGCGGGCACATCTGCTCCATCCGCGCCACCCGATGGCGGACCTGCCGGGCGCGGGCAGCCCGTACTACTCGCCGTACGCGGTGGCGCAGGGCGCGTTCGCCCGGCTGACCGGGCTCGGCGGCTGGGCGGTGGTGCGGCTGTCCGGCCCGGTGAACCTGCTGGTGCTGCTGACCGGGATCGGCCGTTTCGCACGGATGCTGACGCCCCGTCAATGGGCGCCGGTGCTCTGCCTGTTCGCGATGGTGCTGCTCTGGGGCACCGACCGGGCCTGGTGGAGCGGCTATCTCGGGCTGATGTCGATGACCGGCAACCTCGGCTATCCGTCGACGTTCGCCATCGGACTGACGTTCTGGGCCTGGGCGTTGACGGGGACGCGGGCGGCGGGCACCACCGGCGGCCCGGTGCGCTTCGTGGGCCCGGGCGGCCTCACCGGCTGGTGGGGATACGCGGCCCTCGGTGCGCTGTACGGGCTGATCCTGCTCGTCCACCCGATCACCGCGGTCGCGGCGGCGCTCGGCGCGGTGGCGTTCATCGCCGGGTCCCAGCGCGGATGGCGGCCCGCCGTGCTGGGCCGGTGGCTGCTGACGGGCGCGGTGGCCCTGGCGGTCGCGTACGCCTGGCCGTACTTCGACGTCCTGGCGCTGACCGGGGACCGCAGCGTGGACGCCATGCACGCGCGGCTGTACGACGGGATGCCGGGGCACTTCTGGCTGGCCCTGGCCGGGCTGCCGGCCCTGTGGCTGCGGGCCCGGAGCGCCCGGCGGGCCGGCGGGCCCGGGAGCCCCGGACGGCACGGGTGGCGCGGGTGGCGCGGACGGAACGGGTGGCGCGGGTGGCGTGATCCGCTGGTGCTGCTGTTCGCGCTGGACTGCGCGGTGGTGGCGTACGGCTGGGCGAGCGGGCACTACACGTACGGCAGGATCCTCGGGCTGTCGCTCGTGCCGCTCCAGTTCGCGCTCGGGGTGGAACTGGCGGCGGCGCGGCCGTGGGGGCGGGGACGGCGGCTGCTGGGGTGGGTGGCGGCCGGCGCGGCGCTGACCGGATTCCTCGCCGTGCAGGCCGGAGCGGTCGTGCCGCGCGCGCTCGACCCGGTGGGCTTCGACCAGCCGCCGCGCTGGCCCACGTACGACTGGGCGGCCCGGCACATCCGGCCCGGCGAGGCGGTCATCACCGACGGGTACTACGCGGTCCACCTGATCGCGGGCTACGGCCCCGACCTCGCCGCGCCCGCCTGGCCGGACCCGGCCCTGGACGAGGGCGAGCGGCGCCGGCGGGTCGCGGCGGTCCGCGCCTATCTCGACCCGGCGTCGAGGCGGGCCGAACGCACCGCCGTCGCCCGCCGGTACCACGTCCGCTGGCTGCTGCTGACGCGCTGGCGGCGGGTTCCCGAGGAGGCGACGGTGGTGGCGTGGAGCCGGGAGACCGGGGAGGTGCTGGCCCGGGTCGGCACGGGGGCCGGGCCGGCGGGGGAGGGCACGAAGACCGCCGGTCCGGCGGACGGTCCCGGGGCGCGCCCCGGCCGGTAACAGCTACAGCTACAGCTACAGCTACAGCAGGATCGGCTACTCGACGACCAGCTCGACCGGGATGTTGCCGCGGGTGGCGTTGGAGTAGGGGCAGACCTGGTGGGCCTGCTCGACCAGCTTGCGGCCGGTGGCCTCGTCCACGGTGTCGGGCAGTTCGACGCGGAGCGTGACGGCCAGGGCGAAGCCCTCGCCCTGCTTGCCGATGCCGACCTCGCCGGTGACGGCGACGTCGGTGAGGTCGACCTTCGCGGCGCGGCCGACGAGGCCGAGGGCGCTCGCGAAACAGGCGGCGTAACCGGCGGCGAACAGCTGCTCGGGGTTGGTGCCCTGTCCGCTGCCGCCCATCTCCACCGGGACGGCGAGCTGGAGGTCGAGCTTGCCGTCGGAGGTCACGGCACGGCCGTCACGGCCGTGGGTGGCGGTGGCGACGGCGGTGTAGAGCGCGTCCATGGGGACCATCCCTCTCGATTCGGTTCGTTGGCGGGCCGCCGGTCCGGCGCCCCACGACCAGAATTAGAGCACACAATTCAGTTGTGCACAACTCAATGGCTCGACCGAGCTATCCTGGAGTCATGACCGCGACACCCGCGCCCAGCCCCCAGGCCCCCTTCGACGGGGACTTCCTCCGCCTCGACCAGCAGATCTGCTTCTCGCTGAACGCCGCCTCGCGCGCCTTCGGCGGGGTGTACCGGGTGATCCTCAAGGACCTCGGGCTCACCTACCCGCAGTACCTGGTGATGCTGGTGCTGTGGGAGCACGGCGAGCTGCCCGTGAAGCGGCTCGGCGAGCATCTGCGGCTCGACTCGGGGACGCTCTCGCCGCTCCTGAAGCGACTGGAGGCGGCCGGACTCGTGCTGCGCGAGCGCAGCACGCGCGACGAGCGGTCCGTGCAGGTACGGCTGACCGAGGCGGGCGGCGCCCTGCGGGAGCGCGCGCTGTCCGTGCCGCGCAGGATCGCGGCGGCTACCGGGGCGGACCTGGAGGAGATCCGAGAGCTCCGGGACCGGCTCGACCGGCTGACGGCCGCTCTCGACCGGGCGGCTCGGTCGCAGACGCCAGAGCCGGAGTAGGCCTGCGCACGTAGAGGCGCATGGTCACCCCGCGCCGGACGACCTGCTCGCGGGGGACGAACTGCTCGTCGACGACGGCGAGTTTGGCCCGCTCGGTGGGGCTGCCCGGATACCAGGCGGGCGCGGTGGCGAACGGTGCCGCGACCAGCCAGACCCGGTCGAGCCGGGCCAGCCGGCGGCGCAGTTCGGCCGCGCCCGCCTCACGCCCGTACAGGGTGCCGGAGGCCGGGGCGGGGACGCTCAGCGCGATGTCGCGGATCCCGCGGAAGCCCCTCGGATAGGCGAGGGCCGCGCGCCGGGCCAGCGAGGGCAGGAAGAGCACCGGGTCGCCCGGGCGCAGTTCGCGGTGGGCGACGGCGGAGACGGCGGCGAGGTTGTCGGGACGCCGGTCGGGGCTGCGGTCCTGGCGGAGCACCGGGAGCTGGACGGCGAAGGCGAGGGTGACGCCGAGGACACCGCTGAGCACCGCGTGCGGCAGCATCCGGGGCAGCAGGCCGGTGACGCGTTCGGCTCCGGCGGCGGCGAGCAGCGGGGCCCCGGCGAGCGCGTACAGGACGTACCGCTCGTCGTAGAGCGGCCACCAGTGCGACACCGTCAGCAGCACGAGGGGCGGTACGGCGGCGAGCGGCAGGGCTACGGCGGGGAGGGTGAGCGCGCCGCGCCGGGGCAGGCCGGGCAGGAACGCGAGGGCGGCGAGCAGGAGATAGGGCAGGACGACCAGCCGGGCCGGGCCGGTGAACAGGGTGAGCAGGCGTTCCGCGCTGCCGAGGCCGGTCCGGGACAGCCAGGCGACCTGCGCGGACTGGCCCTGGGAGACGAGCAGCAGCGGCAGCAGGGCGAGGGTCACGCCCGCGGCGGCGGTGAGCCAGCGCCGCCACACCGGGAGCGGGAGGCGCGCGAGGGCCAGCGTGCAGGCGTGGCCGAGCAGCAGGAGCAGGGCCATCTCGTGCAGCAGACAGGTGACGGCGAGCGTCGTGCCGTACGCCCACCAGGGGCCGGGCCGGGCGGCGGGCACGGCGCGCACCAGCAGCAGGGTCGCGGCGGCGGCGCCGGCCGCGACGAGCGCGTAGGACCGGCCCTCCTGGGCGAAGTGGCCGGCCATGGGCGTGACGGCGTACAGCAGGCCGGCCCACAGGCCGACGCGCGGACGGCACAGGCGGACGCCGAGCGCGGCGATCAGGCCCGCGGTCGCGGCGGCGCCGCAGACGGAGGGCAGCCGCAGGGCGATCTCGCCGGGGTGCGGGGCGAGGACGGCGTGCATGAGGAGGTAGTACAGGCCGTGCACGGCGTCCACGCTGTGCAGCAGGTGCCAGATCTGCGGCACCGAGCGCCGGGCGACCTGGAAGGTCACCGCCTCGTCGCGCCACATGCCGCCGCGGTCGAGCCCCCAGAGACCGATCACGAACATGACGAGCACGGGCAGCAGTACGGCCACCGTCCCGGGACGCCTCGCCGCCGACCACGACCGTCTGACCCACGCAAGCACCATGGGCCAGATTTTTTGCTATTAAACAACCTTTGACCGGTATTGACGGCGTATCGCCCGCGATAGCCCATCCATGCGGCTTACGATCCGGCCTTGATGAGCGCCCTCAGGAACCCCCGCCCGCCTGCCCCCGCCGACCGCCGTCCGGCTCCCGGCGTCCCCCGACCGCTCGTGCTCGGCCTCCCCCGACCACTCGTGCCCGGCGACCCCCGATCGCTCGTGCCCGGCGACCCCCGGTCGCTCGCGCTCGGCGCGGCCTGGCTCGCCACCCGCGCCCTGATGCTGTGGCTCCTCGCCCACGACCATCACCGCCTGCTCGGCCGGGGCGGGGTCTCCCGCGAGGTCGGCCATCTGTACTTCCGCTGGTACGGGGTCCTGTCGCAGGGCGCGTTCCCCGCGGGCGACCGGCTGTGGCAGTACCCGCCGGGCGCGGGGCCGGTCCTGCTGGCGCCGGCGCTGCTGCCGTGGCTGACGTACTTCACCGCGTTCGTGGTGCTCACCCTCGTCGCGGACCTGGTGATCACGGCCGCCCTCACGCGGGCGGGCCGGCGCCCGGGGCGGAGTCCGCGCGGGGCCCTGCTGTGGGTGCTGGGCCTGCCGCTGCTGCTGCACGTACCGCTGGCCCGGTACGACGTCCAGGTCACCGCGTTCGCCGTGCTGTCCCTGCTGGCGCTGGGGCGCTCCCCGCGCGTGGGCGGGGCGTTGGCGGCGGCGGGCGCGCTGGTGAAGGTGTGGCCCGCGCTGGCGCTGATCGGCACGCCCCGGGGGCGCACCACCCGGCAGACCTGGACCTCGGCGGCGGTCGCCGGCGCCGCGCTGCTCGCCCTGCTGGCCACCGCCTTCAGCAACCCGTTCGACTTCCTGCGCCAGCAGGGCGGCCGGGGCGTGCAGATCGAGTCGCTCGGCGGCACGGCGCTCGGGCTCGCGCGGCACGCGGGCTGGCCGGGCCGGGCGCGCTACCAGTACGGCGCCATGGAGTTCGTGGGCCCGTACGTCAGCTCGGTCGCGGCCCTCTCGCTGGCCCTCACCGTCGCGGCGTTCGGGGTCCTGCTGCTGTGGCGGGTGCGGGCCCGGCACTGGACGGCGGCGACCCCGTACGACGCCGCGCTCGCCGCCGTTCTGCTGTTCACGGTGACCAGCCGGGTGATCAGCCCGCAGTACATGGTGTGGCTGCTGGGCCTCGCCGCCGTCTGCCTGACCTCGCGGCACACCACCCAGCGCCCGGTCGCCGCGCTGATCGTGGCGGCGACGGCGGTCAGCACGGTGGTGTACCCGGCGCTGTACGGCGAGGTGATCCACAGCACCTGGACGGGCTGTCTGCTGATGCTCGTACGCAACGGCCTGCTGGCGACGGCGGCCGGCCTCTCACTCGTACGGCTGTGGCGCTCCGGCCTGCCCCCGGCCCCGACGGGCCGCGTCCCGCGCCGCCGCACCCGCGGCCCGCGCCGCGACCCGGCCGGTCTCCGGGCGGGGCGGTGAGCACCTTGGCCGGGCTCCGGACAGGGCGGTCGGCACCCGTGGCCGGCGTCCGCGCGGGGCGGTCAGCGTCACCAGGCGGCCTCCGGACAGGACAGTGAGCACCCCGTAACGGAGAATTGCGGCAACTCATCCGAATACGGACCGTGGACCGCGCCCATGACCGCTTCTCCGAGGACCGCTCCAGCGACCACTCCAGCGACCGCCCCGACGACCGCTCCGGCGACCGCTCCAGCGACCGCTCATCGCGCGAAGGTCAGCGTCGTCGTCATCGGCTACGACGACGCCGCCCATGTCGCCGACGCCGTGCGCTCCGCCCTCGCCCAGGGAGACGCCGTGCGCGAGGTGATCGCCGTCGACGACTGCTCGACGGACGGCAGCGCGGCCCTCCTCGACACGCTCGCCGCCGGGGAGCCGCGGCTGCGGGTGATCCACCGGGCCGTCAACAGCGGCGGCTGCGGCAGCCCGCGCAACGACGGCATCGACGCGGCCGGCGCGCCGTACGTGATGTTCCTCGACAGCGACGACGTCCTGCCGCCCGGCGCGGTCGACGCGCTGCTCGGCACCGCCGAGGCGCACGGCGTCCAGGTCACGGCCGGGCTGTGTGTGCGCCGCGAACTGCCCTCGGGCCGCGAGATCCCCTGGGAGCGCGCCCTCTACGCGGGGCCCGCCGTGCTCCCCCACCCGTCCCGGCGGCCACGTCTCGCGCACGACACGCTCTGCGTCAACAAGCTGTACCGCACCGACTTCCTGCGCGAGCACGGCATCCGCTTCCCGGTCGGCCACTACCCCTACGAGGACTGCGTGTTCACCGCGCGCGTCCTGGCCGCCGCGCCGCGCGTCGCCCTCATCCCGGACACGGTGTACGTGTGGCACGTCCGGCGCGACGCCGAGCGGCTGTCGATCTCGCTCGACCGCTCGGACATCTCCAACTGGCGGGCGCGCACCGAGGCCAACCGGGAGGCGTACGAGATCCTCCTGAACGCCGGTGAGAAGCGGCTCGCGCGGGCCGTGCGCGCCAAGTTCCTCGACCACGACCTGCGGATGTACACCCGCGAGCTGGAGCTGCGCACCGCCGGGTACCGGCGCGCCTGGTGGGACCACACGCGCGCGTATCTGTCGGCGTTCGACGCGGCCGACCTCACCCTCAACCCGAGCGCCCCCGGCCGGCTGATCGCCCGGGTGCTGCTCGCCTCGCCCGCCCCGCGCGACCTGCCCCGCCTGCGCGAGCTGGCGGCCCGCCCTGCCCGGCTGCTCCCCCCGTACGCGCGCGCCTCCGACGGCACCCCGGTCTGGTCCTCCGACCTGCCGCAGGTCACCCTGGAACACTTCCTGGAGCGCCCGGCCCATCTGCTGCCGGCCGCCGTCGACGCGGAGCTGCGGGTCCGGGCGCGGGGCACCCGGCTGCGGCTGCGCCTGCACGAGCTGTACGGCCGGATGGCGGAGGCGGGGCCGGTCGCGGTGGACGTGGTGTTCACCCGCCGGGAGGACGGCCACGAGGGCCCGCGCTCCGAGGCGCGGCTGCTGGCGGACCGGTACGGGGATCTGTGGACGGCCACGACGCCGGTGGAGCTGTCGGCGCTGGAGCCGGGCACCTGGGACCTGCGCCTGAACCTGCGCTTCCGGGACGGCACCGGCCGGGAGGTGACCGCGCACGCGGTGGGCGGCTCCGGCCTGCTGCGCCGCCGCGCCGTCCCGGACGTCCGCCACGGGGTGCGCAGCGTCCTGCTCGTGCAGCCGTACCGGACCCACGCGGGGTCGCTCGCCCTGCGTACGGCGTCGGGTTGGCGGGGAATGACCGAAGTGCTGCGCCGCAGACTCGGCCGCCTGCTTCACTGATACGCCCGCGCTCCGCGAACCGCGCCCCGCGCCCCGCGCCCCGCGAAACACGCACCACGGATTCACGAACTCCCGGACTCACCAAACTCACGGACTCACGAACTCCCGGACTCACGGACTCACGGACTCACGGACTCACGGACTCACGGACGAGGGACGGCCCACATGACCTGGCTGATCACCGGCGGCGCCGGCTACATCGGGGCGCACGTCGTACGCGCGTTGCGCGAGGCGGGCGAGCGGGCCGTGGTCTACGACGACCTGTCGACGGGGATCGCCGAGCGGGTTCCCTCCGACGTCCCGCTGGTGGTCGGCTCGACCCTGGACGGCGAACTGGTCGCCCGGACCCTCGCCGAGCACGCGGTCACCGGGGTGGTCCACCTGGCGGCGAAGAAGCAGGTCGGCGAGTCGGTGGAACGGCCCCTGCACTACTACCGGGAGAACGTCGAGGGGCTGCGCGTCCTGCTGGAGGCGGTGACCGGCGCGTCCGTGACGGCGTTCGTGTTCTCGTCCTCGGCGGCGGTGTACGGCATGCCGGACGTGGAGCTGGTGACGGAGGAGACGCCGTGCGCGCCGATGAGCCCGTACGGCGAGACGAAGCTCGCGGGCGAGTGGCTGGTCCGGGCGACGGGCCGCGCCACCGGCCTGTCGACCGCATCGCTGCGTTACTTCAACGTGGCGGGCGCGGCGAGCCCCGAACTGGCCGACGTCGGAGTCTTCAACCTCGTCCCGATGGTGTTCGAGAAACTCACGGAGAACGCGCCGCCGCGCATCTTCGGCGACGACTACCCGACGCCGGACGGCACGTGCGTGCGGGACTACATCCACGTGGTCGACCTGGCCGAGGCGCACGTCGCCGCGGCCCGCGCCCTCCAGGCCTCCCCCGGCACCGACCTGACCCTCAACATCGGCCGCGGCGAGGGGGTTTCGGTCCGCGAGATGATCGACCGCGTCAACACGATCACCGGCTACGGCCTCCCCCCGGTCACCACCCCCCGCCGCCCCGGCGACCCGGCCCGCGTCGTCGCCTCGGCCACCCGCATCGCCACGGAACTCGGCTGGAAGGCCCGCCACGACGTAACCGACATGATCACCTCGGCCTGGACAGGCTGGACCCACCGCCACCCGGGGGCGGAGCGGGGCTGAGGGCACAACAGGGCGCGCGCGGAAGGAAGTCCGGGGGCCCGCCCGGCGCAGACACGCCCGGCGGGCCCCCGTAAGCGAATAGGACGAGCCCCCCTCGAGACCCGGAACAGCGCCTTCGGCGGCGTCCCGGAGGTCACAGCGCCTTGAGCGCCGCCGCCGTCGTGCGGGCCAGGGTGGCCAGGTAGCCCTTGGGGAGTTTGGGGGCTCGGGCCACGACCGCTCGCCAGTAGAGGGGGCCGGACATCAGGTCCAGGGCCAGGTCCAGGTCGGCGCCCTCGCGGACCTCGCCGCGGGCGGTGGCCGCCGCGACGATGCCGCTCGCCACACTCTGCTGGCCCTCCCGCAGCGCCTTCTGCAACGCCTCCGCGATCTCGGGGTTGCGGGCCGCCTCCGCCTGGAGGTCGGGGATGATCTGGCCGGCCACCGGGTGGCGCAGCGCGCGTGAGGTGACCTCGTAGAGGAGGCGCAGGTCGCCCTCCAGGGAGCCGGTGTCCGGGGCGGGCAGGCCCTGGACGGCGATCGCCGACACCAGGTCGAGCACCAGGTGGCGTTTGGAGCGCCAGCGCCGGTACACCGCGGTCTTGCCGACCCCGGCGCGGCGGGCGATGCCCTCGATGGACATCCGGGCGTACCCGACGGCCGCGAGTTCCTCGAAGACGGCGGCTCGGATCGCTTCGGTCACATCCTCCCTCAGGACGGCCGCACCGGCGGGCGCCCGGCGACGCGGGGCCTTCCCGTCGGCAGGCGCGGGCGTGGCGGCACTCGCGGCTGTGTCGGCGTTCGTGGTCATACGGACCAGCATAGGCCGTGACGACGAAACGGTTGCGTTCCGACGTAGAGAGCCCTACGCTCACGTTGCGACGATACGATCCCGTCCCGACGTAAGAGAACGGCAAAGAGCGGTCCTCGAATCGGTCAGGCCGGCGCACCCGCACCCCCACCCCCCGAGCGAAAGCAACGGATGTGAGCCAGGTCCTCCACACCCCGCCCGTGACGACGGCGCCGGTCTCCCCCGCCGACGAAGCCGCGGCCCTCGCCGCCCGGTACGGCCTCAACGTCAGCGGCGCCCGCCCGAGCCTGTCCGAGTACGTCCGCCAGCTGTGGGCCCGGCGCCACTTCATCACCGCGTTCGCCACGGCCAAGCTCACCTCGCAGTACAGCCAGGCCAAGCTCGGCCAGGTGTGGCAGGTGATGACCCCGTTGCTGAACGCGGCGGTCTACTACTTCATCTTCGGCATCCTGCTCGGCACCAAGCACGGCGTCCCGGACTACATCCCGTTCCTGGTCACCGGCGTCTTCGTCTGGACCTTCACACAGAGTTCGATCATGGCGGGCACCCGGGCGATCTCCGGCAGCCTCGGCCTGGTCCGCGCCCTGCACTTCCCGCGTGCCGCGCTGCCGGTCTCGTACGCCCTCCAGCAGCTCCAGCAGTTGCTGTTCTCGATGGCCGCGCTCGTGGTCATCCTGCTCTGCTTCGGGGTGCCGGTCAGCGCCTCCTGGCTGCTCACCGTGCCCGTGCTGGTGCTCCAGTTCACCTTCAACGCGGGCGTCGCGATGGTCATGGCCCGGATGGGCGCCCGTACCCCGGACATCGCCCAGCTCATGCCGTTCCTGCTGCGCACCTGGATGTACGTCTCCGGTGTCATGTGGAGCATCGACAAGGTGCTCAGCCACGACGACCTGCCGCACTGGGCGATGATCCTGCTGCAGAACAACCCGGCGGCGGTCTACATCGACCTGATGCGCTTCTCGCTGATCGACAGCTTCCACTCCCACCAACTGCCGCACCACGTCTGGGCCTTGGCGGTCGGCTGGGCGCTCGTCGCCGGCGTCGGCGGGTTCATCTACTTCTGGAAGGCCGAGGAGACCTACGGCCGTGGCTGACACCATCACGCAGGACACGCAGGACACGCAGGGGATTCAGGGGGCACAGGGGATGCAGGAGACACAGGGGATGCGGGGCGGCGCTCAGGGTGGGCCGGGTACGCGGGCCGAACCGGAGGACGCCCGGCCGCGAGGCGCCTGGCCCGAGGACACCCGGCCGCGAGGCGCCTGGCCCGAGGACACCGGGCCGCAGGACGCCCGACCGCAGGACGCCCGGCCGCGAGGCACCGGGGGTCCGGCGGGCGGGGGCTCCGAGCGCGTCCCCACCGTCATCGCCGAGGGCGTCGACATCGTCTACCGCGTCAACGGCACCGGCGCCGGACGCGGCAGCGCCACCGCCGCCCTCAACCGCATCCTGCGCCGCAAGCAGACCGAGAAGGCGGCCGGCGTCCGCAAGGTGCACGCCGTCAAGTCGGTCTCCTTCACCGCCTACCGGGGTGAGGCCATCGGCCTGATCGGCACCAACGGCTCGGGCAAGTCCACGCTGCTCAAGGCGGTCGCGGGCCTGCTCCCGGTGGAGACCGGCAAGATCTACACGGACGGCCAGCCCTCCCTGCTCGGCGTCAACGCGGCCCTGATGAACGACCTGACCGGTGAGCGGAACGTCTACCTCGGCGGCCTCGCGATGGGCATGTCCCGCGAGCAGGTCAAGGAGCGCTACCAGGAGATCGTCGACTTCTCGGGGATCAACGAGAAGGGCGACTTCATCACCCTGCCGATGCGGACCTACTCCTCCGGCATGGCGGCCCGGCTGCGCTTCTCCATCGCGGCGGCCAAGGACCACGACGTCCTGATGATCGACGAGGCGCTCGCCACCGGTGACCGCTCCTTCCAGAAGCGCTCCGAGGCCCGTATCCGGGAGCTGCGCAAGAGCGCGGGCACGGTCTTCCTGGTCAGCCACAACAACAAGTCGATCCGCGACACCTGCGACCGCGTGCTGTGGCTGGAGCGCGGCGAACTGCGCATGGACGGCCCCACCGAGGACGTCCTCAAGGAATACGAGAAGTTCACGGGCAAGTGACCCGTTCCGCCCAGGACCCCGCCGGAACTCTCCGGCGGGGTCCTGCGTCTGCAAAGGAAACGTCAACTCCGGTCGGCGTTAGGAATCTTGGCGCCAATCGGTGTGTTGTTGTGATGTGCAGGACACCCCGCCGGAGTGTGCAGCGTTGTACAACGTAAGCTGTACCGGTGCTGAATCGCGCCAAGTGGGGCGATAATGCGCGACACCCGGCAGCGTCGCGCCGCGCGGATCTCCGGGCGGCGTGTCCGAAATGGGCAGGGTTGGGTCGGCAGTGTAGAACGGGAGATGTGACGGCAATGGCTACGGTGACTCTCCAGCTCCGCGACGCGTGTGCCGTCCCCGCGCCGGGCGGCCAGCGGTGACCGAAGCCGGTACGGCCCGACCCGGTGATCCGGGGCGCGGCACCCTGGACAAAGCCGCGGACGAGAACTTTCCCGTGGCCCCCTTCTTCCTGCCCAAGGCCTGGCGCGACGACCTGATGGCCGTCTACGGCTTCGCCCGCCTCGTCGACGACATCGGAGACGGCGACCTCGCCCCCGGCGGCGCCGACGCCCGCCTCCTCGGCGTACCGGCCACCGACGCCGAGGACAGGGCGGTCCTGCTGGACGCCCTGGAAGCCGATCTCCACCGGGTCTTCGACTCGACGCCCGCCCACCCCCTGATGCTCCGTCTGCAGCCCACCGTCCGCCGCGCCGGCCTTACCCCCGAGCCCTTCCTCGGACTGATCGCGGCCAACCGTCAGGACCAGCTTGTCAAGCGGTACGAGACCTACGACGACCTGCTCGCCTACTGCGAGCTGTCCGCGAACCCCGTCGGCCGGCTGGTCCTCTCCGTGACCGGGACCTCCACCCCCGAGCGGGTCCGCCACTCCGACGCGGTGTGCACGGCACTGCAGATCGTCGAGCACCTCCAGGACGTCGCCGAGGACCTCGGCCGCGACCGTGTCTATCTCCCCGCCGTGGACATGAAGCGCTTTCATGTCACCGAAGCGGATCTCGCCGCCCCCACAGCAGGCGCATCGGTGCGAGCACTGGTTGCATACGAAGCAGAACGCGCCTTGAACCTCCTGAATGAAGGCACCCCCCTCGTGGGTAGCGTCCACGGCAGGCTGAAGCTGCTGCTCGCGGGGTTCGTCGCGGGGGGGAAGGCGGCGATCGACGCGATCGTCGCCGCCGAATACGACGTACTGACAGGCCCGCCCAAGCCCGGCAAGCTCCAGTTGCTGCGCGAGGTGGGAGTGACTCTGCGAGGAAAGGGGTGATCCGGACCGTGGAGTCGGAACAGCACGTGTCCGCACCGGTACTCGCCGCGTACAGCTACTGCGAGGCAGTGACCGGCCAGCAGGCCCGCAATTTCGCGTACGGCATCAGGCTGCTGCCTACGGCCAAGCGCCGTGCGATGTCGGCGCTCTACGCGTTCTCCCGGCGTGTCGACGACATCGGCGACGGCACGCTGGCACCGGACGTGAAGGCGGCACGCCTGGAGGAGACGCGGGCCCTGCTCGCCCGCGTCCGCGCGGGCGCCGTCGACGAGGACGACACCGACCCGGTCGCGGTCGCCCTCACGCACACCGCCGAGTACTTCCCGGTCCCTCTCGGGGGCCTGGACGAACTCATCGACGGCGTGCTCATGGACGTACGCGGCGAGACCTACGAGACGTGGGACGACCTGAAGGTCTACTGCCGGTGCGTGGCCGGGGCGATCGGGCGGCTCTCGCTCGGCGTCTTCGGCACCGAACCGGGGGCGCGCGGCGCCGAGCGCGCGCCGGAGTACGCCGACACGCTCGGGCTCGCGCTCCAGCTCACAAACATCCTGCGGGACGTCCGGGAGGACGCCGAGGGCGGCCGTACCTATCTGCCCGCCGACGACCTGGCGAAGTTCGGCTGCTCGGCCGGGTTCGACGGCCCGACCCCGCCGCCCGGCTCGGACTTCGCCGGCCTCGTGCACTTCGAGGTCCGCCGGGCACGCGCCCTGTTCGCCGAGGGCTACCGGCTGCTGCCCATGCTCGACCGGCGCAGCGGCGCCTGTGTCGCGGCCATGGCCGGCATCTACCGGCGGCTCCTCGACCGCATCGAGCGCGACCCCGAGGCCGTACTGCGCGGCCGGGTCTCGCTGCCCGGACGCGAGAAGGCGTTCGTCGCCGTACGCGGTCTGTCCGGACTCGACGCCCGCCACGTCTCCCGCCGCACCGTCCGGAGGCGCGCCTGATGGACAATATGGGCCAAGGCGACACGGCCGGTGAAAAACGGCAGGCAACCCTCCGGACCCCGTCCGCGTCCCTGACTGCGACGGCCCGCCGTGCGTGGTTCGATCACCACGGCGCGGCCCCAGGGGAGGGTGCACGATGAGCGAGGTCCAGGAGTCCGCGGGCGACTCCGCCCGGTCCGCCGTGGTGATCGGCGGCGGACTCGCCGGGATCACCGCGGCGCTCGCGCTCGCCGACGCCGGGCTGCGCGTCACCCTGCTCGAAGGCCGGCCCCGGCTCGGCGGTCTCGCGTTCTCCTTCCAGCGCGGCGACCTCACCGTCGACAACGGCCAGCACGTCTATCTGCGCTGCTGCACCGCCTACCGCTGGTTCCTCGACCGCATCGACGCCGCCTCGCTCGCGCCCTTGCAGGATCGTCTCGACGTGCCCGTTCTCGACGCGGAGGCACCCGTCGGGCGGCGCCTCGGACGCATCGGCCGCAGCGCGCTGCCCGTACCCCTGCATCTCGCGCGCAGCCTCGCGACCTACCCGCACCTCTCGCTCGCCGAGCGCGCCAAGGTCGGCCGCGCCGCCCTCGCCCTCAAAGGCCTGGACCTCACCGATCCGGCGCTCGACGCGCAGAGCTTCGGCGACTGGCTCGCCCGGCACGGCCAGTCACGACGGGCCGTCGAGGCACTGTGGGACCTCGTGGGGGTCGCCACCCTCAACGCGGTGGCGGGCGACTGCTCGCTCGCCCTCGCCGCGATGGTGTTCAAGACGGGTCTGCTGTCCGACCCGGGCGCGGCCGACATCGGCTGGGCACGCGTCCCGCTGGGCGAACTGCACGACACCCTGGCCCGCAAGGCGCTCGACTCCGCGGGCGTACGCACCGAGATCCGTACACGCGTCACCTCCGTCTCCCCTTACGGGAACGGGCGGTGGAGTGTTCAGGTTCCCGGCGAGCGCATCGACGCCGACGCCGTCGTGCTCGCCGTACCCCAGCGCGAGGCCCACGATCTGCTCCCCGAGGGCGCGCTCGACGCCCCCGAACGGCTCCTGGACATCGGCACCGCGCCGATCCTCAACGTCCACGTCGTCTACGACCGCCCCGTCCTGACCGCGCCCTTCTTCGCCGCGCTCGGCTCCCCGGTGCAGTGGGTCTTCGACCGCACCGAGGCCTCCGGGCTGCGTGAGGGCCAGTACCTCGCGCTGTCGCAGTCGGCGGCGCGGGACGAGATCGACGAGCCGGTCTCCGCCCTGCGGGAGCGGTACCTCCCGGAGCTGGAGCGGCTGCTGCCCGGGACGCGCGGCGCCGGGGTGAAGGACTTCTTCGTGACCCGGGAGCGCACCGCGACGTTCGCCCCCGGCCCGGGCGTCGGGCGGCTGCGCCCGGGAGCCCGGACCAAGGCCCCCGGCCTGTACCTGGCCGGAGCGTGGACCGCCACCGGGTGGCCCGCGACCATGGAGAGTGCGGTCCGCAGCGGCGTCGGCGCGGCGGACGCCGCGCTGGGCGCGCTGGGACGGTCCCGCGATCATCTCCTCGGACTCTTCGAGGAGGCGGCATGACGCTCGAACAGAGCACGACAGGCCCCCGCACCCCCGGTTTCGCAACAAAAGGAGAGACTGTGCCCACTGTGCCCCCGGCCGAAACGGCTGCCGACGCGGTGGACGTGACCGCGCTCCTGGAGCGCGGCCGGACCCTGTCCACCCCGGTGCTGAAGGCCGCCGTCGACCGGCTGGCCGCGCCCATGGACACCGTCGCCGCCTACCACTTCGGCTGGATCGACGCCGAGGGCAACCCCGCGGACGGCGACGGCGGCAAGGCCGTCCGGCCCGCGCTCGCCGTGCTCTCCGCCCAGGCCGCCGGCGCCGAGCCCGAGGTCGGCGTCCCCGGCGCGGTCGCTGTCGAGCTGGTGCACAACTTCTCGCTGCTGCACGACGACCTGATGGACGGCGACGAACAGCGCCGGCACCGCGACACCGTCTGGAAGGTGCACGGCCCCGCCCAGGCGATCCTGGTCGGCGACGCCCTGTTCGCGCTGGCCAACGAGGTGCTCCTCGAACTCGGCAGCGTCGAGGCCGGCCGCGCCGCCCGCCGTCTGACCACCGCCACCCGGGCCCTCATCGACGGCCAGGCCCAGGACATCTCCTACGAGCACCGCGACCGCGTGAGCGTCGAGGAGTGCCTGGAGATGGAGGGCAACAAGACCGGCGCCCTGCTCGCCTGCGCCTGCTCCATCGGCGCGGTCCTCGGCGGCGCCGACGACCTCACCGCCGACACCCTGGAGCGCTACGGCTACCACCTCGGCCTCGCCTTCCAGGCCGTCGACGACCTCCTCGGCATCTGGGGCGACCCGGAGTCGACCGGAAAGCAGACCTGGAGCGACCTGCGCCAGCGCAAGAAGTCCCTGCCGGTCGTCGCCGCGCTCGCCGCGGGCGGCCCCGCCTCCGAGCGGCTCGGCGCCCTGCTCGCCGAGGACGCCAAGGCCAGCGACTTCGAGAACTTCTCCGAGGAGGAGTTCGCCGCGCGCGCCGCGCTCATCGAGGAGGCGGGCGGCCGGGACTGGACCGCCCAGGAAGCGCGCAGGCAGCACGCGATCGCCATCGAGGCGCTGGACGCCGTACCGATGCCCGACCGCGTGCGGGCCGAGCTGGTGGCACTCGCCGACTTCGTCGTCGTACGAAAGAGATGATCACTATCGGTCGAATACACCTCGCGTAGTCGCCGGCCGGTGCCTCCCGGGCCTCGAACCCCGTTCGAGCACGGACCACCATCGCATCGCACGCACCGGCCGACGGCGGACCCACAGCAGAGTCGTACCACTGCACGAAGGGGAAGCCATGACAGCGACGACCGACGGAAGCACCGGGGCACTTCCTCCCCGCGCTGCCTCGGCCAGCGATATCCAGCACGACACTCCCGCGGCGGCCGGGACGGTCGAGACCCGAGACGCCGCCACGCGCGCCATGGCACGCGCCACGGACTTCCTGCTCTCGCTGCAGGACGACCAGGGCTGGTGGAAGGGCGACCTGGAGACGAACGTCACCATGGACGCCGAGGATCTCCTGCTCCGCCAGTTCCTGGGCATCCGCGACGAGGCGACCACCCGTGGCGCGGCCCTGTTCATCCGCGGCGAGCAGCGCGAGGACGGCACCTGGGCCTCGTTCTACGGCGGCCCGGGCGAACTCTCCACGACGATCGAGGCGTACGTCGCCCTGCGGCTGGCCGGGGACGCCCCGGACGCGCCGCACATGGCGCGCGCGTCCGCGTGGATCCGTGAGCGCGGGGGCATCGCCTCGGCCCGGGTCTTCACCCGGATCTGGCTCGCCCTCTTCGGCTGGTGGAAGTGGGACGACCTGCCCGAACTCCCGCCGGAACTCATCTACTTCCCCAAGTGGATGCCGCTGAACATCTACGACTTCGGCTGCTGGGCGCGGCAGACGATCGTGCCGCTCACCATCGTGTCGGCGAAGCGGCCGGTCCGGCCCGCCCCGTTCCCGCTCGACGAACTGCACACCGACCCCACTAACCCCAATCCGCCCAAGCCCCTTGCGCGGGTGGCCAGTTGGGACGGGATGTTCCAGCGTCTGGACAAGGCCCTGCACCAGTACCGCAGAGTCGCGCCGCGCGCCCTGCGCAGAGCGGCGATGAACACGGCGGGACGCTGGATCGTCGAGCGGCAGGAGAACGACGGCTGCTGGGGCGGCATCCAGCCGCCCGCCGTCTACTCGGTCATCGCCCTGCACCTGCTCGGCTACGACCTCGAACACCCGGTGATGCGTGCCGGGTTGGCCTCCCTCGACCGGTTCGCCGTCTGGCGCGAGGACGGCTCCCGGATGGTCGAGGCCTGCCAGTCCCCGGTGTGGGACACCTGCCTCGCGACCATCGCGCTCGCCGACGCGGGCGTGCCCGCCGACCACCCGCAGCTCGTCAAGGCCGTGGACTGGATGCTCGGCGAGGAGATCGTCCGGCCCGGCGACTGGTCGGTCAAACGGCCCCAGCTCCCGCCGGGCGGCTGGGCGTTCGAGTTCCACAACGACAACTACCCGGACATCGACGACACCGCGGAGGTCGTCCTCGCGCTGCGCCGCGTCCGCCACCACGACCCGGACCGCGTCGAGAACGCCATCGGACGTGGGGTCCGCTGGAACCTCGGCATGCAGTCCAAGGACGGCGGCTGGGGCGCCTTCGACGTCGACAACACCAGCCCGTTCCCCAACCGGCTGCCGTTCTGCGACTTCGGCGAGGTGATCGACCCGCCCTCCGCGGACGTCACCGCGCACGTCGTGGAGATGCTGGCCGTCGAGGGCCTCTCGCACGACCCGCGCACCCGGCGGGGCATCGAGTGGCTGCTCGCCAACCAGGAGACCGACGGCTCCTGGTTCGGCCGCTGGGGCGTCAACTACGTCTACGGCACGGGGTCGGTGGTCCCCGCGCTGGTGGCCGCGGGGCTGCCCGCCTCGCACCCCGCGATCCGGCGGGCCGTGGCCTGGCTGGAGAACGTGCAGAACGAGGACGGCGGCTGGGGCGAGGACCTGCGCTCCTACCGCGACGTCGCCGGGTGGAGCGGACGCGGCGCCTCCACCGCCTCCCAGACCGGCTGGGCGCTGCTCGCCCTGCTGGCGGCGGGGGAGAGCGAGTCCAAGGCCGTCGAGCGCGGCGTCGGCTGGCTCGCCGAGACCCAGTTGCCCGACGGCTCCTGGGACGAGCCCTACTTCACGGGGACCGGCTTCCCGTGGGACTTCTCGATCAACTACCACCTCTACCGGCAGGTCTTCCCGCTCACCGCGCTGGGCCGCTACGTCAACGGCGAGCCCTTCTCCGTGGCGAAGGGAGCCTGATGACCGGTGATCCCGCCCCGGCCCCGCTGCTGATCGCCTGCGCGCTCGGCATCGAGCACCTCGCGCTGCGCAGCGGCGACCGGAGCGGCGCCGGCGGACCCGTCACCGTGCTGCGCACGGGGATGGGCCCCAGGGCCGCCGAGCGGTCCGTCACCCGGGTCCTCGGCGACCCGGCCCTGAGTACGGCGGCCGTACTGGCCACCGGGTTCTGCGCGGGGCTCGCCCCGGGCATGCACCCCGGTGACCTGGTCGTCGCCGAGGAGACCCGCGACCCGGCCGGCACCACGCCGTGCCTGGGGACCGACCTCCTCGTCAAGGAACTGGTGCGGGCCCTGCCCGGCCGCACCGTGCACAGGGGGCCGCTCACCGGCTCCGATCACGTCGTCCGAGGTCACGAGCGGTCCGACCTGCTCGCGACCGGAGCGATCGCCGTGGACATGGAGTCCGCGGCCACGCTGCTCGCCGCGGTCCGCACGGGCACCCGCCCGGTTGCGGCCGTACGGGTGGTCGTGGACGCTCCAGAACATGAACTCGTCCGTATCGGCACGGTCCGCGGTGGAATATCGGCTTTCCGTGTTCTTCGTGCCGTGCTCCCCGCTTTCTTTGAATGGCACCGTTCTTTGTTGCTCCCTCGGAGGTGAGCCAGATGGCCATGCCGCTCCGGCAGTCCATGAAGGTCGCTGCATACCTGTTTGAACAGAAGCTCAGGAAGCGGGACAAGTTCGCCCTGCTCGTCGAGTTGGAACCGCTCTTCGCGTGCAACCTCGCCTGCGAGGGCTGCGGGAAGATCCAGCACCCGGCGGGTGTGCTCAAGCAGCGCATGCCCGTGGCGCAGGCCGTGGGCGCGGTCCTGGAGTCCGGTGCGCCGATGGTGTCGATCGCCGGCGGCGAGCCGCTGATGCACCCTCAGATCGACGAGATCGTGCGGCAGTTGGTGGCCAAGAAGAAGTACGTCTTCCTGTGCACCAACGCGATGCTGCTGCGCAAGAAGATGGACAAGTTCAAGCCCTCGCCGTACTTCGCCTGGGCCGTGCACATCGACGGGCTGCGCGAGCGGCACGACGAGTCGGTTGCCAAGGAAGGCGTCTTCGACGAGGCGGTCGAGGCCATCAAGGAGGCCAAGCGGCGAGGCTTCCGCGTCACCACCAACTCGACCTTCTTCAACACCGACACCCCGCAGACCATCATCGAGGTCCTCAACTTCCTCAACGACGACCTGAAGGTCGACGAGATGATGCTGTCGCCCGCCTACGCCTACGAGAAGGCGCCCGACCAGGAGCACTTCCTCGGTGTCCAGCAGACCCGGGAACTGTTCAAGAAGGCCTTCGCGGGCGGCAACCGGCGCCGCTGGCGGCTCAACCAGAGCCCGCTCTTCCTGGACTTCCTGGAGGGCAAGGTCGACTTCCCGTGCACCGCGTGGGCGATCCCCAGCTACTCGCTGTTCGGCTGGCAGAAGCCCTGCTACCTGATGAGCGACGGGTACGTGCAGACGTACAAGCAGCTCCTGGAGGAGACCGACTGGGACTCCTACGGTCGCGGCAAGGACGACCGGTGCGCCAACTGCATGGCGCACTGCGGCTACGAGCCGACGGCCGTCCTCGCCACCATGGGGTCCCTCAAGGAGTCCATCCGCGCCGCCCGTGAGACCTTCACGGAAAGCCGCGGGTGACGTCATGACCGCCGTTTCCTTGGGCCTCCCCGAGGTGCCGGTCCGGCCGATCGCGGAGCGCCGTGTCTCACGGCGCATCCAGGTCGGACCGGTGGCGGTCGGGGGCGGTGCGCCCGTGTCGGTGCAGTCGATGACGACGACCCGTACGTCCGACATCGGTGCCACCCTGCAGCAGATCGCGGAACTGACCGCGTCCGGCTGCCAGATCGTCCGCGTCGCCTGCCCCACGCAGGACGACGCGGACGCCCTCGCGACCATCGCCGCCAAGTCGCAGATCCCGGTGATCGCGGACATCCACTTCCAGCCGAAGTACGTGTTCGCGGCCATCGACGCCGGCTGCGCGGCGGTGCGCGTCAACCCCGGCAACATCAAGCAGTTCGACGACAAGGTGCGGGAGATCGCGAAGGCGGCGGGGGACGCCGGCATCCCGATCCGGATCGGCGTCAACGCCGGTTCGCTCGACCGGCGGCTGCTGGAGAAGTACGGCAGGGCGACGCCCGAGGCGCTCGTCGAGTCGGCGCTGTGGGAGGCCTCGCTCTTCGAGGAGCACGGCTTCCGCGACATCAAGATCTCCGTCAAGCACAACGACCCGGTGATCATGGTCAACGCCTACCGGCAGCTGGCCGCCCAGTGCGACTACCCGCTGCACCTCGGCGTGACCGAGGCGGGACCGGCGTTCCAGGGCACCATCAAGTCGGCCGTCGCCTTCGGGGCGCTGCTCTCCGAGGGCATCGGGGACACCATCCGGGTCTCGCTGAGCGCCCCGCCCGCCGAGGAGTGCAAGGTCGGCATCCAGATCCTGGAGTCGCTCGGCCTGCGGCAGCGGCGCCTGGAGATCGTCTCGTGCCCGTCCTGCGGGCGCGCCCAGGTCGACGTCTACAAGCTGGCCGACGAGGTCAGCGCCGGGCTGGAGGGGATGGAGGTCCCGCTCCGCGTCGCGGTCATGGGCTGTGTCGTCAACGGCCCCGGCGAGGCGCGGGAAGCGGACCTCGGGGTCGCCTCCGGCAACGGCAAGGGCCAGATCTTCGTCAAGGGCCAGGTCATCAGGACCGTACCCGAGTCGAAGATCGTGGAGACCCTCATCGACGAGGCGATGAAGCTCGCCGAGCAGATGGAGAAGGACGGCGTCGCCTCCGGCGAACCGGCCGTCACCGTGAGCTGATCAGCACGGACCGAGAGGGGGCCCGACGTGACGAGGCTGGAGAACATCCGGGGACCACGCGACCTGAAGGCGCTGTCCGAGCCGGAACTCGGGGAACTGGCCGAGGAGACAAGGGAGTTCCTGGTGCACGCGGTCGCCAGGACCGGCGGGCACCTCGGGCCCAACCTGGGAGTGGTGGAACTGTCCATCGCCCTCCACCGGGTCTTCGAGTCGCCGGTCGACCGCATCCTGTGGGACACCGGCCACCAGAGCTATGTGCACAAGCTGCTGACGGGGCGTCAGGACTTCTCGAAGCTGCGCGGCAAGGGCGGCCTGTCCGGCTACCCCTCCCGCGAGGAGTCCGAGCACGACGTCATCGAGAACAGCCACGCCTCCACGGCGCTCGGCTGGGCCGACGGGCTCGCCAAGGCCCGCCAGGTGCAGGGGGAGAAGGGGCACGTCGTCGCGGTGATCGGCGACGGCGCCCTGACCGGCGGCATGGCCTGGGAGGCGCTGAACAACATCGCCGCCGCCAAGGACCGCCCGCTGATCATCGTCGTCAACGACAACGAGCGGTCCTACGCGCCGACCATCGGCGGCCTCGCGAACCACCTCGCCACGCTGCGCACCACCGACAGCTACGAGCAGGTCCTCGCCTGGGGCAAGAAGGTCCTCCAGCGCACGCCCCTGATCGGCAAGACCGTCTACGAGTCGCTGCACGGCGCGAAGAAGGGCTTCAAGGACGCCTTCGCGCCACAGGGCATGTTCGAGGACCTCGGGCTCAAGTACGTCGGCCCGATCGACGGCCACGACATCGGCGCCGTGGAGTCCGCGCTGCGCCGGGCGAAACGCTTCCACGGGCCCGTCCTCGTCCACTGCCTGACCGAGAAGGGCCGCGGCTACGAGCCCGCGCTCGCCCACGAGGAGGACCACTTCCACACCGTCGGGGTGATGGACCCGCTCACCTGCGAGCCCCTCACCCCGTCCAACGGACCCTCCTGGACCTCGGTGTTCGGCGAGGAGATCGTCCGGATCGCGGAGGAACGCCCGGACGTCGTGGCCATCACCGCCGCCATGCTGCACCCGGTGGGGCTCGGCGCGTTCGCCGCGAAGTTCCCGGACCGGGTGTGGGACGTCGGCATCGCCGAGCAGCACGCCGCCGTCTCCGCGGCCGGCCTCGCGACCGGCGGACTGCACCCCGTCGTCGCCGTGTACGCCACCTTCCTCAACCGGGCCTTCGACCAGCTCCTCATGGACGTCGCCCTGCACCGCTGCGGGGTCACCTTCGTCCTCGACCGGGCCGGCGTCACCGGCGTCGACGGCGCCTCCCACAACGGCATGTGGGACATGTCGGTCCTCCAGGTCGTGCCCGGCCTCAGGATCGCCGCGCCGCGCGACGCCGGCCAACTGCGGGCCCAGCTCCGGGAGGCGGTCGCCGTGGACGACGCGCCCACCCTGGTCCGCTTCCCCAAGGAGTCCGTCGGACCGACGATTCCCGCGGTGGACCACGTGGGCGGACTCGACGTGCTGCACCGGGGCGAGCGCCCCGAGGTGCTGCTCGTCGCGGTGGGCGTGATGGCCCCGGTCTGTCTGCAGACCGCGGAACTCCTGGAGGCCCGCGGCATCAACTGCACCGTGGTCGACCCGCGCTGGGTCAAACCCGTCGACCCGGCGCTGCCCGGACTCGCCGCCGAACACGCCCTGGTCGCCGTCGTCGAGGACAACAGCCGGGCGTCGGGCGTCGGCGGCGCCGTCGCGCTGGCCCTCGGGGACGCCGAAGTCGACGTGCCGGTACGGCGGTTCGGCATCCCCGAGCAGTTCCTCGCGCACGCCAAGCGGGCCGAGGTGCTGGCCGACATCGGGCTCACGCCGGTGGAGATCGCCGGGCGCATCAGCGCCGGCCTGGCCGCCGGAGGCGAACGGGCCCGGGCCGCCCACGAGATGTCGAAGGCCGCCGACGCGCCGGCCCGGAACGAGTCGTCCAAGGAGAAGAAGGAATGACCGACCCAGCACAGAAGGGGGAGTTCGACCTCGGCGCGCTCCTCGCCGAACGCGGAGCCGAGCGCTACGAGCTGCACACCAAGTACCTGAACCACCAGCTCCCGCGCATGCTGCACACCATCGGCTTCGACAAGGTGTACGAGCGGGCCGAGGGCGCCCACTTCTGGGACGCGGACGGCAACGACTACCTGGACATGCTCGCCGGGTTCGGGGTGATGGGCTTCGGCCGCCACCACCCCGTCGTCCGGCGGGCGCTGCACGACGTCCTCGACGCCTCGCTCGCCGACCTCACCCGCTTCGACTGCCAGCCGCTGCCGGGCCTGCTCGCCGAGCGGCTGCTCACCCACAGCCCGCACCTGGACCGGGTGTTCTTCGGCAACAGCGGCACGGAGGCGGTCGAGACCGCGCTCAAGTTCGCCCGGTTCGCCACCGGCAGGCCGCGCGTCCTGTACTGCTCGCACGCCTTCCACGGGCTGACCACCGGCTCCCTGTCCGTCAACGGCGAGGACGGCTTCCGCGACGGCTTCGCCCCACTGCTGCCCGACACCGCCGTCCCGCTCGGCGATCTCGACGCCCTGGCGCGGGAGTTGAAGAAGGGCGACGTCGCCGCGCTGATCGTGGAGCCGATCCAGGGCAAGGGCGTCCACGAGGCTCCGCCCGGATATCTGCGCGCCGCCCAGGAGTTGCTGCACCGTCACAAGGCGCTGCTCATCGCCGACGAGGTGCAGACGGGCCTCGGGCGGACCGGCGACTTCTACGCCTACCAGCACGAGGAGGGCGTCGAACCGGACCTGGTGTGCGTGGCCAAGGCGCTCTCCGGCGGCTATGTGCCGGTCGGCGCGACCCTCGGCAAGGACTGGATCTTCAAGAAGGTCTACTCCTCGATGGACCGGGTCCTCGTCCACTCGGCGAGCTTCGGCTCCAACGCGCAGGCCATGGCGGCCGGCCTCGCCGTGCTCTCCGTCATGGAGAACGAGCAGATCGTCGCGAACGCCCGGGCCACCGGCGAGCGGCTCAAGGACCGGCTGACAGCGCTGATCGACCGGTACGAACTGCTCAGCGACGTACGCGGCCGGGGACTGATGATCGGCATCGAGTTCGGGCGCCCCAAGTCGATCAAACTGCGGGGCCGGTGGACCATGCTCCAGGCCGCGCGCAAGGGGCTGTTCGCGCAGATGGTGGTCGTCCCGCTGCTCCAGCGGCACCGTATCCTCACCCAGGTCTCCGGCGACCACCTGGAGGTCATCAAGCTGATCCCGCCACTGGTCGTCGACGAGGCGGACGTCGACCGGTTCGTGGAGGCCTTCACCGCCGTGATGGACGACGCGCACAGCGGTGGCGGACTGATGTGGGACTTCGGGAAGACCCTGGTGAAGCAGGCGGTCGCGAACCGCTGACGCTTTTTGCCTCCGGGGCAAGAAAATTGCCCCGGAGGTAATTCTCGGGCTCAATGGGTATATGAGTCCCGCCGATCCGGGAACGGCCGCCGAGCCGCCCGCCGACCTCTTCGCCGAGCTGTCCGACGGGCGAGCCGCCGACCCGTCCGCCGAGCCGCCTCACGACCCTTCCGCCGGACTGCACGCCGTGGCGCCCCAGCTCCGCGCGCTGCGCCGGCGCGCCGCCCTCACCCTGGAGGCCGCCGCCCGCGCCGCCGGACTCTCCCCGGCGCACCTCTCCCGGCTGGAGACCGGTCAGCGCCAGCCCTCGCTGCCGATGCTGCTCGCCGTGGCCCGCGTCTACGGTACGACGGTCTCCGAACTGCTCGGCGAGACGGCCGCCGACCGCGACGCCGTCGTACGCGCCGCCGACATGGAACCGACCCCGGCCGGCGGCTGGACCTACTGGCAGGCCGGCTCCGCCGGGCGCGGTATGCAGGCGCTGCGGGTCCGCGTCCCCTACGGCTCGCAGGGCGACATCGTGCGGGTCCATCCCGGCGAGGAGTGGCTGTACGTCCTCGAAGGGCGGCTCCGGCTGCGCCTCGGCGACACCGCGCACCTGCTCGCACCCGGTGACAGCGCGCACTTCGACTCGCTGACCCCGCACCGCATCGCCGCCGCCGATCGCACCGGCGCGGCACTCCTGTTCGTCCACACCCTGCTGCAGAGCCCGACCGCCGCCCTGTGCCTCGGGCCGGCGGCGGGCCACCCGACCCCGGGAGAGACCTCATGACCGAGCCCACCGAACCGCCGAAGCGGTCCATGGAGGAGAAGTTCCCGCGCGCCCTGTGGGTCCGGCTCATCATCTACGTGGCCGTCGGCCACCTCTTCGCGGCCTTCATCTACCTGCTCTTCACCCTGGGAGCGCAGAACCAGTAGCCGCCGGCCCGCGCTCCGGCCCGGCGCGAAGGCGCGGCTCAGGAGACGCCCGGCTCAGTCGAGCAGGTGCTCGCGCAGCCGCTCGCGCAGCTCCGGGGTCAGCCCGAGGCCCTTCTCCAGGTAGGGGTCCACCCCGCCCCAGGTCTCCTCGACCGTCTCGAACGCCGCCGTCAGATACTCCGCGCGCGCGTCGAAGAGCGGGCTGAGCAGCTCCATGACCTCGGGGGAGTAGGCGGAGGCGGCGGAGCTGCTGCGCCGCACCTTGTAGCGCCGGTGCGTGGCGTTCGACTCCAGGTAGTCGGTGAAGATCGCGTCCCGCTCGACACCGAGGGCGAGCAGGGTGATCGCGATCGACAGTCCCGCGCGGTCCTTGCCGGCCGCGCAGTGCATCAGCGCGGGCACACTGTCCCGCGCCATCGAGAGCAGCACCCGGGAGTGCTCCGCCGTGCGCTCCTTGATGATCGAGCGGTAGGAGCCGATCATGCGGTCCGCGCCCTTGCCGTCACCGAGGATCGCCCGCAGCTGGTCGAGGTCGCCGTCGCGGACCATCTTCCAGAACTCGCTGCCGTCCGCCGGGTCGGTCAGCGGAAGGTTCACGTTCCGCACGCCGGGCAGCTCGACGTCCGGGCCCTCCAGCTTTTGGTCCGCCGCGTTGCGGAAGTCGAAGATCGTGTGGAGTCCCAGCGAGGCGAGGAACGCGGCGTCCTCCTCGGTGGCGTGCGCGAGGTGGCCGCTGCGGAACAGCCGGCCCGGGCGCACCCGCCTGCCGTCCGTGGTGGGCAGGCCGCCCACGTCGCGGAAGTTGCGAACTCCGGCGAGCTCGGGCTCGGTCGACGGGACCTGCTGCGTCACGGGGGCTCCTCATCTTCGGCCGCCACTCGCCATCGGGCGGACCCGGTCGGCGCCCGGCGGCTGGTGTCTTCGGTCGCGCTCCCGACGATACGACATGCGTTCCTGGTGCATTGAGTTGTCCACAGGCGTTGCCTCCCGCCCACGACAGCGCCGAAGATGTTGATCCCTGAGCGCACCTGTTCGGATCTGTGGGGGACTGATGATCGAGATCGGCGCGGCCGGCCGGACCTGGCTCCTCACCGGCCCGACCAGCGGCTACGCACTCCACCTCACCGAACGCGACGAACTGCTCCACCTGCACTGGGGCCCGCGGATCACGCTCGCCGACGCCGAGGCCCTCGCCGCCCGCCCGGCACCGCCCTACCGCCCCTTCGAGTCCCCGCTCGACGGACGCGAGGAGTACCCCGTCGAGGGCGGCCCCCGTTTCGTCCGGCCCGCCCTCTGCGTACGGACCGCCGAGCGCCGCGGCACCGAGTGGCGCTTCGAGGACGCGACGGTCCAGGACGACGAGCTGCGGCTGCGCTTCCGTGACGCCGGCCTCGGCATCACCCTGCACTACCGGCCGCGCGGCGATGTGCTGGAGCGCCGGGTCACGCTCGTCAACGACGGGCCCGGCGACCTGGAGCTGCTGCGCGCCGACTCCGCGACCTGGACCCTGCCCGAACGCGAGGGCCGGCGGCTGTCCCAGCTCCACGGCCGCTGGGCCGCCGAGTCCCGGCTGACGCGCTCACCCCTCACCTACGGCGAGCAGGTCATCGGCAGCCGCCGCGGGCACACCGGCCACCAGCATCTGCCCTGGGTCGCCCTCGACAGCGAGGCCACCGAGGAGAGCGGCGAGGTGTACGGCTGCGCGCTCGGCTGGTCCGGCTCCTGGCGGATCTTGGTCGCCCAACTCCCCGACGGGCGCGTGCAGATCACCGGCGGTGCCGGACACGACGACTCCGGCCTGCTGTCCCTCGCCCCGGGGGAGACCTTCACCACGCCGGTCTTCGCCGGGCTGTGGAGCGACGGCGGGTTCGGCGGCGCCAGCCGCGCCTGGCACGCGTACCAGCGGACGTACGTGATCCCGGACGCGGAGCGGGACCGGCCGGTGCTGTTCAACTCCTGGGAGGCCACCACCTTCGACATCTCGGAGGAGCGACAGCGGGCGCTCGCCCGGCGGGCCGCCGGGATGGGCGTCGAACTGTTCGTGGTCGACGACGGCTGGTTCGGGGCCCGCACCAGCGACCGCGCCGGACTCGGTGACTGGACCCCCAACCCGGACCGCTTCCCCGCCGGTCTCACACCGCTCGCCGACGACGTTCACGCCCTCGGCATGGGGTTCGGGATCTGGGTCGAGCCCGAAATGGTCAACCCCGACAGCGACCTCTACCGCGCCCATCCCGACTGGGTGCAGCACCAAACGGGACGAACCAGGACGGAGTTCCGTAATCAGCTCGTCCTGAACCTCGCCCGGCCGGACGTTCAGGAGTATCTCTGGGAGCGGCTGGACGCGCTGCTCGCCGGCGCGCCGATCGACTATGTGAAATGGGATTTCAACCGGTCCTTCACGGATGCCGGCTGGCCGGGTGAGCCCTATCCGCAAAAGCTCTGGACGGCCCACGTCGAGGCCTTCTACGCCCTGCTCGACCGGCTGCGCGCCGCACACCCCGGCGTCGCCTTCGAGTCGTGCTCCGGTGGAGGCGGCCGTGTCGACCTCGGCGTCCTGGCCCGTACCGACCAGGTGTGGACCTCGGACAACACCGACCCGCTCGACCGGCTCGCCATCCAGCACGGCTTCAGTCAGATCCATCCGGCGCGGGTCATGGCGGCCTGGGTCACGGACAGCCCGAACAACCTGCTCAACGGCAGGGTCAGCAGCCTGCGCTTCCGCTTCGTGAGCGCCATGGCCGGGGTCCTCGGCGTCGGCGGCGATCTCGCCCGGTGGAGCGAGGAGGAGCTGGCCGAGGCGCGGGACTGGGTCGGGCTCTACCGGGAGATCAGGCCGGTCGTGCAGCGTGGCGACCTCTACCGGCTGCGGCCCCCGGCGGGCGGGCTGAGCGCCACGCAGTACGTCCTCGGGGACGAGGTGGTGGTCCTCGCCTGGCTCCAGGCGCAGCACTACGGAGAGCACCCCGCCCCCCTCAGGCTGCGCGGACTCGACCCCGCGGCCGGCTATGAACGGGTCGAAACGGGCGAAATCCACCGAGGTGCCGTGCTGCTGCACCACGGCCTGCACAGCGGGCTGCGCGGCGATCTCGACGCGACGGTCATCCGGCTGCGCCGTATCTGACTGTTCTGTCCGAAATGGCACCTTCATTCCAACTGGCCCTGGAATAGGGCGAGGTGGGTCCGGGGGCGTGAGCAGGGTCATATTCGTGACGATGCGTTGCCGTCGGCATTTCTCAACGCACCCTTGAATTCGGGCGGATTGAAAGGCCGTAAAGATCGTCATTCCACGGAGGGTGACGGTGAATTCCGCATGGATCAAGAAAGGTGAGCGTCCGGAATCCGCGGCTGGTTGTCGACGCGCGCTCATCTCGCTTACGTTCTGCCTCAATCCGGACGGACGCCCAATCCTGCCGCCGCCCGGAATCCACTCACCCGTACACGGCAGGAGCGGGGGACCCACAGGTTCCGTGCCTGGTCCGGACTCCGGAACAGGCTAGGGGTACAGCCGCGCAGCAGCGCGGCCGGGCATCTCCAGCCCGCACCCGACAGCTCACCTCGCAGGCGCCGGAGAGGAATTCGCCATGCCCGCGAAGGGTAAGCACCGCCGTCCCAAGTCCCTGCGTTTCACCCGCTCGATCGCCGTGGCCGGAACCGGTGGCGCCGCGCTCGCGCTGCCCCTGATGGGAGCCACCGGCGCCCACGCCGCGACGCCGGCCGCCGCCGTCGCGCAGCACACCCAGAAGACCGCCACCGTCACCCCGGCCGCCGCGAAGGCCGCCGCGACGACGACGTACGCGGTGAAGGCCGGCGACTGCCTCGCCAAGATCGCCGACGAGCACCACGTCACCGGCGGCTGGAAGAAGATCTACTCGGACAACCGCTCCGCCATCGGCGGCGACCCGTCCCTGATCCACCCCGGTCTGAAGCTGTCGCTCGGCGCCAAGGCCGCCGCCCCGAAGGCCGCCGCCCCGGCGAAGCCCTCGGCAGCCAAGCCCTCCGCCGCCAAGCCCGCGGCCCAGAAGGCCGAGCCGGTGAGCGCGCCCGCCAAGCCGGCCGCCGCCGACAACGGCTCGGGCTACACCCTCCCCGTGGACGGCGCCGTCATCGGCACCAACTACAAGGTGGCGGGCAGCATGTGGTCCAGCGGCTACCACACCGGCACCGACTTCGTCGTCCCGACCGGCACCACCATCAAGGCCATCGCCGCGGGCACCGTCGTCTCCGCAGGCTGGGGCGGCGCCTACGGCAACCAGGTCGTCATCCAGCACGCCGACGGCAAGTACTCGCAGTACGCCCACATGTCGGCCCTGTCCGTCTCGGCGGGCCAGACCGTGACCGAGGGCCAGCAGATCGGCCTCTCCGGCGCGACCGGCAACGTCACCGGACCGCACCTGCACTTCGAGGTCCGCACCACGCCCGACTACGGCTCGGACATCGACCCGGTCGCCTACCTGCGCTCGCACGGTGTCGCCGTCGGCTGACCCCTGGCACCGCACCCGCCCGACCTGCTCCTGACGGCAGGACAGCCATCGAAGGCCGGACCCCACGATCCGTGGGGTCCGGCCTTCGATGTTGGTCGCGGCTGCCTCAACACCCCTGATGAGAGCCTTATTCCACGGTTGACCAACACTTGACGAGTGGCCTATCTCACCGGCCGTCAACCCTTCCCTACGGTCGCGTAGCTCACATCCGAAGGTGAATCATGGGCCGACGTGGCAGACGATTCGAAGAGTGACGACAGATCAGTGATCGGGTCGTACGTGGCGGTGGGGGACAGCTTCACCGAGGGCGTCGGCGACCTGGGGCCCGACGGGGCTTTCGTCGGTTGGGCGGACCGCTTCGCGGTACTGCTCGCGGACCGGCGGCCCGAGGGCGACTTCAACTACACCAACCTCGCCGTGCGCGGCAAACTGCTCGACCAGATCGTCGAGACCCAGCTCGTCCGCGCCAAGGAACTCGGCCCGGACCTGGTCTCCTTCTGCGCGGGCGGCAACGACATCATCCGGCCCGGCACCGACCCCGACGAGGTCGCGGAGCGCTTCGAGCGAGCCGTCGCCGACCTCACCTCGGCCGTCGGCACGGTCATGGTGACCACCGGCTTCGACACCCGGGGCGTACCCGTGCTCAAGCATCTGCGCGGCAAGATCGCCACGTACAACGGCCATGTGCGGGCCATCGCGGACCGCTACGGCTGCCCGGTGCTCGACCTGTGGTCCCTCAAGACGATCCAGGACCGCCGCGCCTGGGACGGCGACCGGCTGCACCTCTCGCCCGAGGGGCACACCCGGGTGGCGCTGCGCGCCGGACAGGTGCTCGGCCTGGAGGTGCCCGCCGACCCGGACCAGCCCTGGCCGCCCCTGCCGCCGCGCGGCACCTTCGAGGTGCGGCGCGACAACATCCAGTGGGCGCGCGAGTACCTGGTGCCCTGGATCGGCCGCCGGCTGCGCGGCGAGTCCTCCGGCGACCATGTAGCCGCCAAGGGCACGCTCTCCCCGGACGACATCAAGATGCGCATCGAGTCGGTGGCCTGAGCGGGCGTACCGAGCCGGCGGTCCTGGGCGTCGTAGGTCCTGGACGGTCGTATCGAGCCGGTGGCCCGAGCGGCCACGCGACGCTCACGCACCCCGGGTCCTTCGGGCCCGGGGCCGACTTGTCGTCTGCCGTGCGGACGCCGCGCCCGGGAGGCGAACGGGCGAACCCCGCCCCGGACCACGTTCGCGCCGGGCGGGCGCCCGCCCCGGGCGCGCTGTCCTCAGCGGACTCCCGCCACCAACTGGGCCCGCTCCAGGCCCAGTTCGCGGGCCAGGGCGTCATCCGCCCACTCCAGGGTGCGGGCCCGGGAGACCGTGCCGCCGTAGGCGGTCATCTGGACGGCGAGACCGTCCAGCAGCGCGGTCAGACGCAGGGCCGCGGCCACGGGGTCCGGGCAGTGGAACTCGCCCGCCGCGACACCCTCCGCGATCACCTCGGTGAGCGCGGCCTTCCACTGGCGGTCCAGATCGCGGGTGACCTCCAGCAGGGCCGGCTCGCGCAGCGCGGCGGCCCAGCCCTCGATCCACAGACGCCAGCCCTTGGCCGCACCCGTGGGCGCGTACCAGCGCACCGCCGTCCGCAGCCGCCGCAGCGCGGTGGTGCGGCGGCCGAGCAGCTTGCGCAGGTGGGCGAGATCGTCCTCGGCGGCGTGGGCGAACGCGGCGGCGACCAGCTTCTCCTTCGTCGAGAAGTGGTACAGGACGAGCGCGTTGCTCACACCGAGGGACGAGGCCACGTCGGCGATCCGCACCGCCGCCACGCCCCGCGCCTCGATCTGCTCGACGGCGGCCCGCAGCAACTCCTCGCGCCGCTCCGCCACGCTCAACCGCACTCTCGCCACGCGGCAACCCTACACAGCCGGTCCCCGCGCGGTCGGACACGAGTTCGCGTCATCCGTACCAGCCGAACCGCTCCGCGATGACCGGCAGCCGGTCGGCGGCGATGGCGTGGGCGGCGGCCCGCGGTGTCGTCCCGTCGGCCTCCGCGCGGGCGAGCGTCCGGTCGACGAGCGCGCGCATCGAGCGCCGGATGCGGGCGAACGCCTCGTCCGCGTCGGCGCCGATGTCGCCGAACAGCGTCCACCACCACCAGGCGTTCGTCGCGGAGTTGACCACCACGTCCGGCAGCACGGTGACCCCGCGCGCCGCGAGCTGCTCCTCCGCGTCCGCCAGTACGGGCATGTTGGCCGCCTCGACCACCCAACGCGCCCTGATCCCGGCCTGGTTGGCCGCGTCGATCACATAGGAGACGGCGGCCGGCACCAGCACCTCCGCGTCGGCGGACAGCCAGGCGTCGCCCGGGAGTTCGCGGTCACCGGGGCGCAGCACCGCGCGGTCGACGGTCCCGTACGCGTCCCGCGCGGCGAGCAGCGCCTCGACGTCGAGGCCGTCCGGGTTGGCGACCGTCCCCTTGACGTCCGCGACGGCCACCACCTTCAGTCCCGCCCGGCCGAGGAACCGCGCCGTGGCCCCGCCCATCGTGCCGAGCCCCTGCAACGCCACCCGCGTCCCCGCGTACGGGACCCCGGCCCGGTCGAGCGCCGCGAGCACCGACTCGGTGACACCGCGGCCGCCGGCCAGTTCGTCGAGGCCGATGCCGTCGACCTCGACCGCGAAGGCGTCCGCGAGCCGTCGCCGGGCCGCCGTCTCGTCGTCGAGCAGCGGGTAGACCGCCTGGACGGTCGAGACGAGTCCGACTTCGCCGGCGGCCCGGTCGATCAGGTCCTGGGAGAGGCCGAGGTCCTCACCGGTCGTCCAGCAGGACTCGATGTAGGGGCGCATGGCCGTCAGATACCGCACCAGCAGGCCGTACGCCGCCGGGTCCCGGGGGTCGCAGTCGATGCCGCCCTTGGCGCCGCCCAGCGGGACGTACCGCCCGTCCGGGTCGTAGTGCAGCGCCTCCTTCATGGTCATCCCCCGGGCGAGCCCGGCGACCTCCGCCGGCGTGCACCCGGGCCGCATCCGCAGGCCCCCGCTCGCCACACCCCGCACGAGCCGGTCGACGACGAGGAACCCCTGACGTCCGGTGACGTGGTCCGTCCAGGTGAGCGACATCAGGGGGGCGGTCATGGGGTCTCCTCGGGGACGGGCGTCCCGGTGGTGCCGGGGTGCGCAGGGGGCCTGCCTGCGGATCGGGGATCATTACTGAACCATGGTTCAGTATCGAAACCGGTGTGGCGTCCTGTCAACGCGCCGGGTGCGTGCGTGGGCGCGTGGGTGCGCGGGTGCCCGGGCGCTCTGGAGCGGGCGTGCGGCGCGGTGCGGGCATCGCCCTCGGGGCGAGCCGTGGCAAGGCCCTCGGGGTCGAGCCGTGGCAAGGAAGGAGCTTTGCCCGGGACGGAAGAAGCGGACGGGTGCCGGGGTTGAGGAGACACAGGCCCGGGCGCACGGACATCGCGTCGTGACCGGGGCGACGCGGCGCTGTCAGAGGCGACGACCATAATGAAAGCCTGACCGACTCCTTCTGGAGGTACCCGTGACCGGTTTCCGTACCCTGAGCTCCGGGCTCCGCACGCTGCGGCCCGCCGCCTTCGGCGCGGATCCGGGCGGTGCGCGCCTGGAGCGCATCCGCAGATCACCGAACTTCGCGGACGGCGTCTTCCAGAACCCGGAGAGCGCCCGCACCCGGCCCGACGGCTCGATGCTGGAGTTCGCGAAGGTCTACTTCCGCAAGGAGGAGCGCCTGCACCGCTCCCCGGAAGGGACCGTCCCCGTCCACCCGACGACGGTCGCCGACCTGGCCCGGCCCGCCGCGACCGGCCTGCGGCTCACCTGGATGGGCCATTCCAGCGTCCTCGCCGAGATCGACGGGCACCGCGTGCTCTTCGACCCCGTCTGGGGCGAGCGCTGTTCCCCCTTCGCCTTCGCGGGACCCAAGCGGCTGCACCCGGTGCCCCTGCCGCTGGCCGCGCTCGGCCCGGTCGACGTCGTGGTCATCTCCCACGACCACTACGACCACCTCGACCTGCCCACGATCAAGGCCCTGGCCGGCACGGACACGGTGTTCGCCGTCCCGCTCGGCGTCGGCGCCCACCTGGAGCGCTGGGGCGTCTCCGCGGACCGCCTGCGCGAGCTGGACTGGAACGAGTCGGCGAAGGTCGGCGGGATCACTCTGACGGCGACACCGGCCCGGCACTTCTGCGGGCGCGGCCTGCGCAACTTCCAGCACACGCTGTGGGCCTCCTGGGTGGTCGAGGGCGACGCCCACCGGATCTACCACAGCGGAGACACCGGCTACTTCCAGGGCTTCAAGGAGATCGGCGCGGCCCACGGCCCGTTCGACGCCACGATGATCCAGATCGGCGCCTACAGCGAGTACTGGCCGGACATCCACATGACGCCCGAGGAGGGCATGCGCTCCCACCTCGACCTCCAGGGCGGGCGGCCCGCCGGCGTGATGATGCCGATCCACTGGGCCACCTTCAACCTGGCCAACCACACCTGGGCCGACCCGGGCGAGGGCACCGTGGCCGCCGCCCGCGCGGTGGGCGCGAAGGTCGCCCTGCCGCGCCCCGGCGAGCCCTTCGAGCCCACCGCCGAGACCGTCCCCTCGGAGCTCTGGTGGCGCGCCGTGGCCCGTACGCCGCGGGGCGGCTGGCCGGTCCACGCGGAGGCCGTGGCGGACACACCCGGTGACGTCGTGGCCGGCGCCGCGGACGGCACGGGAGACCCCGAAGCGGTGCCCGCGGGCTGACGAACCCGTCGACGGCGAGGGCCGAGGAGCTATCCGCTCCTCGGCCCTCGCCGTCTGTTCGTGACCGCTTCCGACCAGGTCCGATCGGATGCGCGGCTGCTACGAACGAGTGTCCGACGAAGTTATCGGTCAGCCGTACGAAGCCTCATATCAGAGCGGGACCTCGACCGGGGGAGTTTGTCAACAGCCCATCGCACATGACGTGTTGACGACTACTGTCAGTTGCCGTCGGGCGACACGGGGTCGATTTCCCCGGCTTCGTCGACCGGCACGTGATGGCGCATGCCCGAGTCGCAGACCCGCGGGAGCCCTGTGCCCCGACGCATCCAGTACGAGGACGCCGATGTCTCACCTTCGCGCACCGGCCGCACGCGCAGACCGCCGTGAGGGCGGCGGGCGACACGGACGACCCGTCGCCCGCCCCACCCCCGCACCGGCCGAGTCGCACCTGCGGCCGCAACTGCTGCGCCTCGCGGTCCTGCCCCCCACGGCGGTGGCCCTCAGCGGGTGCGCGGCGGTCCTGTTCACCGTCCGCTCCACTGGCGCCCGGCCCGGCCCCGCCTTGTGGGCGGTCCTCGCCGGAGCGGTGGCCGTCGCCATGGCCGGCATCCTCATCGCCGCCGTGGCCGCCGACCGCGCCGCCCTGTCCGTCGGCGAACGCATAGGCGCCCTGCGCCGCGCCAGCGCCCGCACCGAGGCCGACCTGCGCACCGTCGTGGAGGGCCTGCGCCGCGGCGAGAGCCCGCCCGCGCGCAAGTCCCGCAGGCAGCCGCCCGCCGACGCCGACGACTTCGAGCTGCTCGCCGCCGACCTGTCCCGCGTCCACGACGGCGCCGTCGCCGCCGTCGTCCAGGCGGCGCGGCTCTCCGGCCACGCGGGCAGCGAACAGAAGGTCGAGGTCTTCGTCAATCTCGCCCGGCGCCTGCAGTCCCTGGTGCACCGGGAGATCTCCATCCTCGACGAGCTGGAGAACGAGATCGAGGACCCCGACCTGCTCAAGGGGCTCTTCCACGTCGACCACCTCGCCACCCGCATCCGCCGCCACGCCGAGAACCTCGCGGTGCTCGGCGGCGCCGTCTCGCGCCGCCAGTGGAGCAACCCCGTCTCCATGACCGAGGTGCTGCGGTCCGCGATCGCCGAGGTCGAGCAGTACTCCCGGGTCAAACTCGTGCCGCCGATCGAGGGCACCGTGCGCGGCCACGCCGTCGCCGACGTGATCCACCTGCTCGCCGAACTCGTGGAGAACGCCACGGTGTTCTCCGCCCCGCACACGCAGGTCCTGCTCCGCGTCAACCTCGTCACCTCGGGGCTGGCCATCGAGGTCGAGGACCGGGGCCTCGGCATGCAGCCGGGCGAACAGAACAAGATGAACGCCCTGCTCGCCGACCCCGACCAGGTCCAGGTCGCGAGCCTCCTCCAGGACGGGCGGATCGGCCTGTTCGTCGTCTCGCAACTCGCCCGCCGGCACGGCATCCACGTACGCCTCCAGAGCAACATCTACGGCGGTGTCCAAGCCGTACTCGTCGTCCCGCAGGAGCTGTTGGGCTCGGCGCCGGGTGCGCTCGGGCCCGCGGGCGTACAGCACGAGGCCGGCGTACGGCAGGGGGCGGGCGGCGGACATCCGGCGCCCGGCGTGCCCTTGGCGCCCGGCGTGCCTGTGACGCCGGGTGTACCTCTGCCGCCCGGTGCGCCTCTGGCACCCGGCGGTTCGAGGGCGCCCGCCCCGGCTCTGGCTCCTCAGCCCGTGACGGGACACACGGCCGCCGCCCCCACCGGCCGCCCGGTGGCCCCCATCCCGCGCCAGGCACAGCGCGAACTCGCCCCCGGCGAGACGCCGCCTCCGCCGGTCCCGGCCCCAGGCCGCACGCCAGACGGCGGCCCCGCGCCGCTCCCCACCCGCACGAACCGCGCCCGACGCCCCAACCCCGCCGACGCCGTACCCGGCATCCGGGCGGAGGACCGGGCCGCCGCCGCGGAGCACGTGGGCCGTCCGCCCACCCCACGCACGGGCGCCGTGCGCGGCACCATGGGCAAGCCCCACCTGCCCAGGCGGCGCGCCCAGGAACACCTGGTCCCGCAACTGCGCGAGGGTCCCGTGGCCCGGCAGGAACCGGAAGAGGTCGTCGGGCACGATCCGGGGCTCATGGCCGCGTTCCAGCGCGGTATCGGACGCGCGGAGGCCGCCCATGCCAGGGAGGCGTCCCCGGGGACTCCGAACCGGGATGCGGTCCCGGCGCCGGCGGAAAGGGCGCCGGGGGCGGCGGAAACAGAAAGGGCGCCCGGGGCGGCGGAAGGCGTGCCGAGACCGGTGGAACGGGCGCCTCAGCAGGCGGCGGACGGCCCCCTGTCCCACCCCGGTGGGGTGCCCGCCCCGGCCCCGCCCTCCGACGACCCGGGCACCGGCGCCGTACCCCTGACGCAGGGGACTCCGGTGCCGTACGCGGGCGAGGCACACAGCACGTACGCGCCGGTGCCGCACGAGGACCCGGACACCGCGTCCGGACACGACCGAACCGGGCGTACCGGCCGCACGGACGGGAGCCCACCGGCCGGATGACCGTCCGTCCCCCCCCCCCCCCCCACACACACCCACGAACCGCACACCTGACCGCACACCCCTGACCGCAACCCCCACACAGCCCCCCCCACCGCTCCCGCAGACCTTCGTACCCCAAGGAGTCGATCCCCCATGGCGAGCGATGCGCCGACCGGCCACGTTTCCGACCTCGACTGGCTGATGAGCGGCCTCGTCCAGCGCGTACCCCACACCACCAGCGCCGTACTGCTGTCCTGCGACGGGCTCGTGAAGTCCGTCCACGGGCTCGACCCGGACAGCGCCGACCACATGGCCGCGCTGGCCTCCGGCCTCTACTCCCTCGGGCGCAGCGCCGGTGTGCGCTTCGGGGACGGCGGTGACGTCCGGCAGGTCGTGGTCGAACTCGACTCGACGCTGCTGTTCGTCACCACCGCCGGCTCCGGCACCTGTCTGGCCGTGCTCGCCGGGCGCGAGGCGGACGCGGCGGTGCTCGGCTACGAGATGGCCATGCTGGTCAAGAGCGTCCGGCCCTACCTGGTCACCGCGCCCCGGCAGCACGCCGTCGAAACCCCGGCGATGAGGTCTTGAGCGTGACCGCGGCCGGCGACGGGCCCTGGCTGGACGATGCCGCGGGACGCCTGGTGCGCCCCTACACCGTCAGCAACGGCCGAACCCGTCCGTCGACCGCCCTCGACCTCCTCTCGCAGGTCATGGCCACCGGAGCCACACCCCTCGGCTACCTGGGGCCCGAGCACAGCCAGGCACTCGAACGGTGCGGGGCACCGGTCTCCGTCGCGGAGATCGCCGCTCATCTGAAGCTGCCGGCGGCGGTCACCAAGGTGCTGCTGTCCGACCTCGTCGACTGCGGGGCGCTCACCACCAAGCCCCCGGAGTTCCACCACAACCCCACTGACCGGTCTCTTCTGGAGGCAGTGCTCGATGGACTACGACGACAGCTCTGACCCCTTTCCCACCGCGCTGAAGATCTTGGTCGCGGGCGGGTTCGGGGTCGGCAAGACGACCTTCGTCGGCGCGGTGAGCGAGATCGCGCCGCTCAGCACGGAGGAGCTGCTCACCACGGTCAGCGCCGCGACCGACAACCTCGACGGCATCGAGAACAAGGTCGAGACGACCGTCGCCATGGACTTCGGCCGGATAACCCTCGACCAGGAACACGTGCTCTACCTGTTCGGCACACCCGGGCAGGAGCGGTTCTGGTTCATGTGGGACGAACTCTCCGAGGGCGCGCTCGGCGCGGTCGTCCTCGCGGACACCCGCCGCCTGGAGGACTGCTTCGCGGCGGTCGACTTCTTCGAACAGCGCGGCCTCGGCTTCATCGTCGCGGTGAACGAGTTCGACGGCTCGTACCGCTACAGCCCCGACGAGGTGCGCGCGGCGATCGACCTCGACCCCGCGATCCCCATCGTGCCCTGCGACGCGCGGATCTCCAGCTCGGGCGTGCAGACCCTGCTCACCCTGGTCCGCCATCTGCTCGCCCACGCCCCCGTGCGTCTGCCCGGCCAGGGGGTGCGGACATGAGCTACGACCCGCCCAGGCCGACAGGCCGTCTGCTGCTGACCCCCCAGGACAGGGATGCCCCGGCCCGGGTGCGGCGGCTGCGCCGGCTCGGTCTCGGGGAGCGGGCCGAGCCCGCCTTCGACGTGTTCGCCGACCGGCTGGCGCGGGTGGCCGCCGCTCCGTATTCGAAGGTCACGTTCGTCGGCGAGGAACAGCAGTTCTTCGCCGGCCTGCACACGCCCGACCGCGGCGGTGTGCTCGGTGACATTCCGGCGGGGGAGCGGGAACGGGAGCGGGGCATCGGCCGACGTCTGGGCCGGGAGTACGGCTTCTGCCCGCACGTCGTGGTCCGCCGCAAGGCGCTCGTCCTGGAGGACGTGCGCGACTACCCGCGTTTCGCGGGCAATCCGCTCGTCGACGAGATCGGCGTGCGCTCCTATCTCGGCGCTCCGCTGATCGACAGCACCGGTATCGCGCTCGGCACGATCTGCGTCGAGGACGTCGAACCGCGCCCGTGGGGAAAGGCGGGCCTGGAGACCATCAAGTCGATGGCGGCGGAACTGGCCGGACAACTCGAACGGCGGGAAGGCGCCCACGGCTTCTGACGCGGGGAGGGAAACCGGAAAAGGGCGGGAAAGAGGCGGGGAAATGCGGGGCGGCCCCGGGGCGTATCCGGGGCGTGAAGGAAAGCTGGGGCCGCGCTTAAGAAAACCTCGATGGACCGGAGGTACCGTCGTAGGGCAGATTCCTCAGGGAATTCACCCCTCTCCCCGGCCTGGGCTGCCTTCGGCGTGCCCTTTCCCGGGACCTCACCCACAGGAGCCGTCGCGTGAAGGCGCTGGTCAAGGAGAAGGCGGAGCCCGGGCTCTGGCTCACGGACGTCCCCGAGCCGCAGGCAGGCCCCACGGACGTGCTGATCAAGGTCCTCAGGACCGGTATCTGCGGCACCGACCTGCACATCCGCAACTGGGACGGCTGGGCGCAGCAGGCCATCACCACACCCCTCGTCCTCGGCCACGAGTTCGTCGGTGAGGTCGTCGAGACCGGCCGCGACGTCGCCGACATCAACGTCGGCGACCGGGTCAGCGGCGAGGGCCACCTCGTCTGCGGCAAGTGCCGCAACTGCCTCGCGGGCCGCCGCCATCTGTGCCGTGCCACGGTCGGTCTCGGCGTGGGCCGCGACGGCGCGTTCGCCGAGTACGTCGTGCTGCCCGCCGCCAACGTGTGGGTGCACCGCGTCCCCGTCGACCTGGATGTCGCCGCGATCTTCGACCCGTTCGGCAACGCCGTCCACACCGCCCTGTCCTTCCCGCTGGTCGGCGAGGACGTCCTGATCACCGGCGCCGGTCCGATCGGCCTGATGGCCGCCGCCGTGGCCCGCCACGCGGGCGCCCGCAACGTCGTCATCACCGACGTCAGCGAGGAGCGCCTCGAACTGGCCCGCAAGATCGGCGTCAGCCTCGCGCTCGACGTCTCGGGCGCCACCATCGCGGACGGTCAGCGCACCCTCGGCCTGCGCGAGGGCTTCGACATCGGCCTGGAAATGTCTGGCCGCCCCGAGGCCATGCGCGACATGATCGCCAACATGACGCACGGCGGCCGGATCGCGATGCTGGGCCTGCCCTCCGAGGAGTTCCCGGTCGACTGGTCCCGGATCGTCACCTCCATGATCACCATCAAGGGCATCTACGGCCGCGAGATGTTCGAGACGTGGTACGCGATGTCGGTCCTGCTGGAGGGCGGCCTCGACCTCGCGCCCGTGATCACCGGCCGCTACGGATTCCGCGACTACGAGGACGCGTTCGCCGACGCCGCCAGCGGTCGCGGCGGCAAGGTCATCCTCGACTGGACCCTCTGAGGACTCTAAGGAACTGATGATGTTCGACTCCGTCCGTGACGACCTGCGCAGCACCCTCGAAGAGATCACCGCCGCCGGGCTGTACAAGCCCGAGCGGGTCATCGGCACCCCGCAGTCCGCCACCGTGAACGTCACCGCGGGCGGCCGCCCCGGTGAGGTCCTCAACTTCTGCGCGAACAACTACCTCGGCCTCGCCGACCACCCCGAGGTCGTCGCCGCCGCCCACGAGGCCCTGGACCGCTGGGGCTACGGCATGGCCTCCGTGCGCTTCATCTGCGGTACGCAGGAGGTGCACAAGGAGCTGGAGGCGCGGCTGTCCGCGTTCCTCGGCCAGGAGGACACGATCCTCTACTCCTCCTGCTTCGACGCCAACGGCGGTGTCTTCGAGACCCTCCTCGGTGCCGAGGACGCGGTCATCTCCGACGCCCTCAACCACGCCTCGATCATCGACGGCATCCGCCTCTCCAAGGCCCGCCGCTTCCGGTACGCCAACCGCGACATGGCCGACCTGGAGGCGCAGCTCAAGGAGGCCTCCGACGCCCGCCGTCGGCTCATCGTCACCGACGGCGTCTTCTCCATGGACGGCTACGTCGCCCCGCTCAAGGAGATCTGCGACCTCGCCGACCGCTACGACGCCATGGTCATGGTGGACGACTCGCACGCCGTCGGTTTCGTCGGCCCCGGTGGTCGCGGCACCCCCGAGCTGCACGGCGTCATGGACCGCGTCGACATCATCACCGGCACCCTCGGCAAGGCCCTCGGCGGCGCCTCCGGCGGTTACGTCGCGGCCCGCGCCGAGATCGTCGCCCTGCTGCGCCAGCGGTCCCGCCCCTACCTCTTCTCGAACACCCTCGCCCCGGTGATCGCCGGGGCCTCCCTGAAGGTCCTGGACCTGCTGGAGTCCGCCGACGACCTGCGGGTGCGGCTCGCCGAGAACACCGCGCTGTTCCGGTCCCGGATGACCGAGGAGGGCTTCGACATCCTTCCCGGTGACCACGCCATCGCGCCCGTCATGATCGGTGACGCCTCCGTCGCCGGCCGGATGGCGGAACTGCTCCTGGAACGCGGCGTCTACGTGATCGGCTTCTCCTACCCGGTCGTCCCGCAGGGCAAGGCCCGCATCCGGGTGCAGCTCTCCGCCGGCCACTCCACGGAGGACGTCAACCGCGCGGTGGACGCCTTCGTGGCGGCACGGGCGGAACTCCAGGGCTGAGGGGAGGGGAGACGCCTGTCCTACGGCCCGGCTCCGCCGATCCCGGCCCCGCGGTCGGATGACCGGCGTACCCCTGTGACCTGAGAGAATCGGTCGCATGATCGAAGCGCGGCGGCTCCACATCCTCCGTGCGGTGGCGGACCACCGTACGGTGACCGCGGCAGCCGCCGCGCTGTACCTCACCCCCTCCGCGGTCTCGCAGCAGTTGACCGCGCTGGAGCAGGAGACCGGCCACCGGCTGGTCGAGCGCGGCGCCAAGGGCGTACGGCTGACCCCGGCCGGCGAGATCCTGCTCGGCCACACCAACTCCGTACTCGCCCAACTGGAGCGTGCGGAGGCCGAGTTGGCCGCGTACAGCTCGGGATCGGCCGGTACGGTCACGGTGGCGGCCTTCGCCACCGGCATCAACCTGGTCGTCGCCCCCGCCCTGTCCCGGCTGGCCGTCTCCGCCCCCGGTATCCGTCTGCGGGTCCAGGACGCCGAGGGGGACGCCAGCCTGCCGATGGTGCTGGACCGGCAGGTCGACATCGCGGTGGCCGTCGAGTACCGGGGAGCGCCGGACGCGGACGACCCGCGCCTGACCCACGTCCCGCTCTACGCCGAGCCCTTCGACGCGGTCGTCCCCGTCGCCCACCGGCTGGCCGGCGCCGAGGAGGTGCCGCTCGCCGAACTGGCCAAGGACCCGTGGATCGGCCCCTACCCCGGCAACCCCTGCCATGACGTGGTCGTCCTGGCCTGCGAGAACGCCGGATTCCAGCCGCGTCTCGAACACTCCTCGGACGACTTCCGGGCGGTCGTCGCCCTCGCCTCGGCCGACGCCGGTGTCGCCCTCGTGCCCCGCTCGGCGCTGCGGGGGATGGAACTCACCGGAGTCGTCGTCCGCCCCGTCGACGGGGTCCCGCCCACCCGCCGGGTCTTCGCCGCCGTCCGCCGCGGAGCGGAGGGGCATCCGCTGATCCGGCCGGTTCTGGAGGCGCTGACGGAGGCCGCGACCGGCGACTGGCGCTGACGGAGGCCGCGACGGGTGTCTGGCGCTGACGGAGGCCGGCGAGGGCGACTGGGCTGACGGAGGCCGCGACGGGTGTCTGGCGCTGACGGAGGCCGCGGCGGGCGACTGACGATCGCGCCCTGTCTCGTATATGGGATACGATCCCGGATATGGGAAGCGGAGAAGTTGAGGCGGCGGACGCCGTCGACGCCCGGCTCGGGGCGCGGCTGGCCGAGCTGCGAGCCGAACGGGGCTGGTCTCTGGGCGAGTTGGCGGAGCGGAGCGGGGTCAGCCGCTCGACCCTGTCCCGTGCCGAGCGCGCTGAGATCAGCCCCACGGCCTCGCTCCTGAACCGCCTCTGCCACGTGTACGGGCGGACCATGTCCCACCTGCTGAGCGAGATCGAGGCCGAACCGGCGCCGCTGGTCCGCGCCGCCGACCAGACGGTGTGGACGGACCGGGCCTCCGGCTTCGAGCGGCGGTCGGTGTCACCCCCGCACGCCGGACTGCGGGGCGAACTGGTCGAGGGTCGCCTCACGGCCGGCGCCGACATCGCCTACGACCGGCCTCCCGTACCCGGCCTGGAACAGCACATCTGGGTCCTCGAAGGGTCGCTCGACGTGACCGCGCGGGACGTCGAGCACCGGCTCGGCGTGGGCGACTGCCTCCGGCTGCGGGTGTGGGGCCCGACGCGCTTTCGCTGCCCCGGCCCCGAAGACGTGCGCTACGTCCTGGCGGTGGTGCTCCCGTGACCGGCCCCATCATCACCGTGTCCCGACTCGACGAGGGTGAACTCCTCGACGCCGCAGGCGAGTTGGCCGATCTGCTCGTCGACACCGTGGCGGGCGGGGCCTCGATCGGTTTCCTCGCGCCGCTCGGCCGGTCCGATGCCGTCGCCTGGTGGGAGGCACGGGCGACCGCCGTCGCGGCGGGGCACCTCACCGTCTGGACCGCCCGTCGCGGCACCCGGCTGCTCGGCACCGTGAGCCTCGACCGCCCGGACAAGCCCAACAGCCGCCACCGCGCGGAACTCGTGAAGCTGATGGTGCACCGGGCGGAACTCGTGAAGCTGATGGTGCACCGGGCGGGGCGCGGGCAGGGCCTCGGCCGGACGCTCCTGGCCACGGCGGAGACGGCCGCCGCCGCGACGGGCGTCACCCTCCTGCACCTCGACACCGAGACGGACAGCCCCGCCGAGTCCCTCTATCTCTCGGCCGGCTGGACCCGCGTCGGGGCGATCCCCGACTACGCGGCGACCCCGTCCGGCGAGCTGCGACCGACGACGCTCTTCTACAAACGGCTGGGCGCGGACACCGGACCGGCCGCGCTCTGACGTGCCGCTTCCGTCCGCCGATGTCAGTGCGGCCCGCTAGCGTGCGACGCATGCCGGATGCCGAAGACGTACGACGGATCGCCCTCTCCCTGCCGGACACGACGGAGAAGATCGCCTGGAGCATGCCCACCTTCCGGGTCGCGGGAAAGATGTTCGCGACGCTGCCCGAGGCCGAGACCTCCATCGCCGTCCGCTGCCCGAAGGAGGAGCGCGACGAACTGGTCCTGGCCGAGCCGGGCAAGTTCTGGACCGCCGACCACGAGGCCGGCTTCGCCTGGGTCCGGGCCCGGCTCTCCGCCCTGGAGGACGAGGACGAACTCCGGGACATCCTCGCCGACTCCTGGCGCCAGGCGGCCCCGCCCCGACTGATCGAGGCCCACCCGGAGTTGGGCGCCCCGTCCGCCGGTTGAAACACCTCCGGCGTTGTCAGACCCCCGTGGCATGATCCGGAACAGGAGTGGAGTGCCGGACGGACGGCTTCGTGGGGGAGTCGTGAGGCAGGCCGGCGGCCAGGGGAGGGGTGCGAGCGGGATGACCAGGACCTCATCGGGCGACGAGCCGCGGTGCGGGGGACCGTCGGGGTGCGCGACAAAGGACCCCGTCGTGGACGAGCGGGGCGCGGCGGCCCGGCGCACGGGGTCGCCCGGGGACGGGCGTGACCTGTCACCGGGAGCGTCCCGCCCGTCAAGTGGGCTTTCCGGTACGGAGGATGGCGCCGCGGAACCCTCGGGGACCGTAGGCGTTACCCGGCCGGATGACGGTGCCGGTCCGGTGCCGGGAGGTCCGGGTTCGTCCGGGGCGGGCGTCGCTCGGTCCGCCGCAGGGGGCTCGGGGCCGTCAGGGATGAGCGGGGCCGGTCCTGCCCGAGGCGGTTCCGGGCCGTCCGGGGTGGAGGACGCGGGTCCTCCCCGAGGTGGTTCCCGGCTGTCCGGGGTGGAGGGCGCTGGTCCTCCCCGAGGTGGTTCCCGGCCGTCCGGGGTGGAGGGCGCTGGTCCTGCCCGAAGGGGGTCCGGGCCGTCCGAGGCGGGCGGCGCCGGTCCTGTCCCAGGTGAGTCCGGGCTCTCCGGGGCGGGCGGTGGGCCGGGGTGCGCTGTTGAGGGCTCCTCGGACAGGCGTCCGCTCCGCGCCGCCGGTCTCGGCGTCGACCCGTCGCCGCCCGCGTCCGTCTGGTCGCGCGACTTCGCCCTGTTCTTCGTCGCCAGGGCCCTCGCCCGGCTCGGCGACACCATGCTGCCGGTCGCCCTCGCCGCCGGACTCCTCCAGTACGGGTACGGGGTCGGCGCCGTCGGTCTCGCCATGGCCGCGTCGGCCGCGTCCTTCGCCGGACTGGTCATCTTCGGCGGGGTGATCGCCGACCGGTTCGACACCCGCAAGCTGATGATCGGCGCCGACCTGGTGCGACTGGTCACCCAGTCCGCCGCCGCCGCGCTCTTCTTCACCGACCACGTCATCCTCTGGCAGATCTGCGTGATCGGCGCGGTCAACGGCGTCGCGGGCGCCGTCTTCCAGCCCGGCGTCGCCAGCACCGTCCCGCGCCTCGCCACCGACGTCCAGGGGGCCAACGGCGCGATCCGCATAGCCGAGTCCGCCGCACAGCTCGGCGGCCCCGCCCTCGCCGGCCTGCTGGTCGCGTTCGCCTCCGCTGGAGGGGTGTTCGTCGCCCACGCCGCGACCTTCGCGCTCAGCGCCCTGTGCCTGCTGCTGCTCCGCCTGCCGGCCGCGGCTCCCGGAAGCCGGGCGCACGGCGCCAGCTTCCGCGCCGATCTCACCGAAGGCTGGCGGGAGTTCAGGGCGCGCACCTGGCTCTGGGGCGTGATCGTCATCTGGTGCGTCTACATGATCGCCGTCTGGGGCCCGACCGTCCCCCTGGTGGCGACCGAGGTGGTGCAGCAGCACGGCCCGCGCGCCTACGGACTCATCAACTCCGCCCTCGGCGCGGGCACTGTCCTCGGCGGACTCGTCGCGCTGCGGCTGCGTCCGCGCCGGATGCTGCGCGCCGGTTCGATCGCCCTCTTCGCCTTCGCCTGCTTCCCCGCCTCCGTCGGCGCCGGCCTCGGTGTCGGGGCCATCTCAGCGGGAGCGGTCATAGCCGGGGCGGGGATGTCCGTCTGGGGGGTCATGTGGGCGACCAGCGTGCAGACGCAGGTCGCGCCCGACGTCCTCAACCGCATCCACGCCTACGACGTCGCCGGCTCCCTGGCGATGATGCCGGTGGGCCAGGCCCTCGCCGGACCGGCGGCAGCCGCCCTCGGCGCCGACCGCGTCCTGCTCATCGGCGGGGTCATGAGCCTCGTCGTGGCCGCGGCCCTGCTGTCCGTGCCCGCGATCCGCGACCTGGTCCGGGTCGAGGGACCCGTGCCCCGGCTCGGCGCGACCGTCGCCGCCGCGACACCGGCCCGGAAAGAGAGACGCCGGACCGGGTGAGCGGCGCGCGCCGGGCCCGGAGCAAGGGCACCCCCGGGCGGCAGGGGACCCGGCGCGGGTGGCGGAGCACGGGCACGCCCGCTCGACGGGGGACCCGGCACGGTCGGCCGGCGGTTCAGGCGTGTGCCCGGGCCCCGAGGAAGCCGTCGATCCGCTCGCGCAGGGACCCGGCGTCCAGGCCGTGCGCCGTCAGGTGCTCCTCGACCGTCCCGTAGCGGCGCAGTTCACGGCGGCCCACACCGAGACCGAGGACGCGGTGGGGCACGTCGGCCAGCGCTTCCCCGGCGGCGGCCGACGAGGTACCAGCCAGATACGGCTCGACCAGCACGACGTCGGTGCCGGCCGACCCGGTGGCACGGCGCAAGGCGGCCCCGTCGAACGGGCGGACGGTGGTCGCGTAGAGCACGCTCACATCGCGTCCCTCGGTGGCGGCCAGTACGGCGTCCAGCATCGGCCCCACCGCGACCACCACACCGTCGCGGCCCTCCCGGACCGTGTGGAAGCGGACCCCGTCGACCACGCGGCCGTGCGCGTTGGCCTGCACGGACAGCCGGACGTACACCTTGTCGTCCCCGGCGGCGACGGCGTGCCGCAGCAGGGTCTCCGCCTCGTCGGGATGACCCGGCACATGGACGGTCCAGCCGTCGAGGGTGTCCAGCAGTGCCACGTCGCCCGGCGCCATGTGCGTGAACCCGCCGGCCGGCCAGTCGAAGGAGGCCGCCGCGCTGACCAGGACGGCGCCCACGTCCTGGTGCCCGAGGTCCAGCTTGATCTGCTCGAATGGCCGCTCCACCAGGAAGCTCGCGAAGGTGTGTACCACCGGCCGCAACCCGGTCAGCGCCAGGCCCGCGCCCGCCCCGATCAGGAGCTGCTCCCGGATGCCGACGTTGATCACCCGGTCCGGATGCCGGCGCCGGGCCTCCGTGAAGCCGTCCGCGCCGATCTCGGCGAGCACGACCGCGACGCGCGGGTCCTCGGCGAGCAGCCGCGAGACGACGGGTCCGAAACGGTCACGCATGGTGTCCATGGGTACGGGGTCCTTCCTGAAGACGATGGGCAGCGGGGCCTGTGGACCCCGGACAAGCGGTCGTGACGACTGAGCGCGGAGGGAGGGAAGCGCAAGGCCGGGAACCGGGGTGGCGATCACGGGCTCTTGGGCTCGACCTGGGCCACGACCACGTGCGGCCGGCCCGGATGCGGGGCGGTGAAAGCCGCGTACAGGGCCTCGTGGTCACGCCCGTCCACGGGGGCCGTGGACCAGCCGGCCGCCTCGAACCGGGCCGCGATGCCGCCCGGCCGGCCATGGCTCGCCGAGGAGTTGTCGATCACGACGGTGTGCAGCCGCTCCAGCCCGGCCGGTCCGGCGAACGCGATGGCCTCGTGGTTGCTGCCCTCGTCCAGTTCGGCGTCGCCGACCAGCACCCACACCCGCGGCTCGCCGAGACCCCGTGCCCGCAGCCCGAGCGCCATCCCGACCCCGATCGGCAGCCCGTGGCCGAGCGACCCGCTGCCGATCTCGGCACCCGGCACCAGCACCCGGTCCGGATGGTGCCCGAGCGGCGAGTCGTGGGAACCGAAACCGGGCAGCCACTCCACCGGCAGGAACCCCTTGGCGGCGAGCACCGCGTAGTAGGCCATCGGCCCGTGCCCCTTGGACAGGAGGAACCGGTCACGCTCGGGGTCGGTGAGCCGTTCGGGAGTGACGCGCAGAACCCGGTCGTACAGGACCCACAGCGCGTCCAGTGTGGAGGTCGCCGCCGGGCCGTGCTTCTCGTCGCCCGTCATCAGCCCCATCAGTCGCGGCAGGTCGGCGTAGGTGTGGCGGCGCTTCGCGGTGATCGTCATACGAACGATCGTGCAACCTCAACCAAACTTCAGGTCAAGCGGTCGCGGAAGCCGCCTCCTGTTTCCGGACCGCACCGGGCGACCGCCCCGGGATAAACGGGTGCGCGACCACGGGCGTGAGTGCGGTATTGTTTCCGTGCACGTCCAGCCAGGGGAAACCCCAGGTCAGGCGGGCATCGGGACGTGGCGCAGCTTGGTAGCGCACTTGACTGGGGGTCAAGGGGTCGCAGGTTCAAATCCTGTCGTCCCGACTGGAGACAGTCGCATGTGAGGGCCGGTTTCGGAGACATCCGAGACCGGCCCTTGATCGTTCCCGGGGACCGGCTGGGGACTGGATTCCGCCGGGGACCTCCCCCCCCGTTTCGCCGGGCGGGCCAGTGAGGCGTAGCGGCCCACCATTGAAAAGGATTGAAAAGGCCGGCTCGGCCGGCGGCGGATGTGGTCCAGACGACGCACCCTAGGTCGTTCGGCCCGCCGGGTGGAAGTTGATGCGTTCACTGACGACGGGGAAACCGGCCCTGGCGAAGTTCGCGGCCATGGGGAAGTTGGCCCGGTCCGTCGCTCCGCTGATGAACTCCGCGCCCTGCTCGACGAGGAGGCAAGCGCACTCCGCGAGGAGGTCGTAGGCGTAGCCACGACCGCGCTGTTCCGGGACGACTCCGATGAAGCCGATGGTCGGGCCGGAGGGGTTGTGGGCCGGGATGTGGATGCCGGCCAGGTCGCCCTCCGGCGTGTGTGCGGTCTGCCACCATTCCCGAGGGGAGGGGCACCAGTGGAAGAAGTCGAGTTCCTCCTGGGCGGCCTGGTCGAGGCCGCCCTCCTCGATGGCCCTGAGCGCGTGGGCGTCCAGGGTGGCGGAGTGGATGCGGCGCAACGCGTCGAAGAACACGCTGTCGTCGGGTTCGGCGCTGAAGCGCAGGCGTCCGGGCCGCTCGGGCAGACCTCGCTCCGGGGTCCAGCGGTACAGGAAGCGTTCCACCAGGAGTTCGTACCCTGCGGCTCGTGCGGCGGCGAAGCGAGCCTCGGCGCCGGCGCGCAGGTCGGTCTTCTCCCGCCAGCCGCCGGGCAGGTTGATCTCGAGTTCGACCCGCCAGGGAGCGGAGCGCAGGAGTTCGGCCCCGGCCTCCTCCTCGCCCTCGGCCACGTCGAACCAGTTGATGTTGACGGGCTCCGAATCGTCGGGGCCGCCCCACCACGCGCCGCGCGCGACCACCTCGCCGTCGCGCAGGGCGACGCGCTTCCAGTCGGGGCGGAACTGGGTACGCCGATGGCCTGCACGGGCGCCCAGGGGGTCGGGGAGTGCGTCGAAGAGATGGGCGTCGCTCGCGGAGAGCGCGCGGATGACCGGATCGGTCATGGATTCCTCCGGGATACAGGCTGCTTGGAGCGCTCCCGGTCAGAACTGACGAACGACGCCGGGACAGCGGAAGAGGGAGCGCTGGAACGATGTGAACTGCACGGCACTCGCCTCCTTCCGTCCGTCTCAGGGCGTGGAACCACACCGTACGTGATCTTCTGGTGGTCCGTCCACGGATTTCCGCGCCCCGTGAAGGAGGGGCTCGCGGGACGACGCAGAGTTCCCTCAAGGCCCCGGGGTCCTGCTAGGCGTTGCTCCACCCGGTCGTGCCCGAGTAGGAGTCCAGCAGGTCCACCACGAACACCAGGGTCGATCCCGGCGGGATCAACGGCGAGGGCGACTGCTTGCCGTAGCCGAGACGCGGGGGAACGATGATCTCGCGCCGACCGCCGATCTTCATCCCTCGCACTCCCCGGTCCCAGCCCTTGATGACCTTGCCGCCTCCCAGGGCGAACTTGAACGGCTGACCCCGGTCCCAGGAGGCGTCGAACTCCTTCCCGGACTCGAAGGTCACCCCGACGTAGTGGACCTTGACCACCATGCCCGGCCTCACCTCGGCCCCGTTCCCGATGACCAGGTCCCGGACGGTCAGCTCGGCAGGGGCGTCACCCTCCGGGACCTCGACCTCGGGCTTTGTCGGTTCACTCATCGCAGCCTTCTCACTCGCCGTCGGACCTCGGACGTCGTTGTCCGAAATCATCGCCGATACGGGCGACACCGGCCGACACCGGCGTCAGTACCAGGCCGCGGCCACACGGCGTCCACCGCCGCCGCCCCGGCTACCGCGCGGCCTTCAGGGACCGCTCGGCAAAAAACGCGTGGACCCCGCAGACACGGTCACGGGACACTGAGGTCTCGGCCGGCCCGGACGGCTCCGCGCCGCGCGCGGTCTCTTCGCGCACCGGCCTCTTCAGGTATCGGCGGCCCCCTCGCATAAGCGTCGGCAGGGCCGCCCCGACGACACGGGGGTGGGGATGGCATCACCTGAAACGAGCAAGGCGTTACCGGGCGGGGGCCCGGTGCTGCTCGCTCTCCGTTACTACGGACGGGAGTTGCGCCGGCTCCGCGGGCTGACGGTGCCCACCACGCTGCTGCCCGCGCTGGGCAACATCGGCATCGCCTACGTCGCGCCGCTCATCGTCGCCAAGCTCGTCGCCCGCATCGCCGAGGACAAGGGCATCACCCTCGGCACGGCACTCCCGTACGTCCTCGGGTTCGGTGGTGTGCTGCTGCTCGCGGAGGCGCTGTGGCGCCTCGGCGTGCACTGTCTGAACCGGCTGGAAGCCCTCGGCATCGAGCACCTCTACGTGGTCGGCATGGACGAACTCTTCGCGAAGGACGCCGCGTTCTTCCACGACAACTTCGCCGGGTCGCTCACCAAGCGGGTGCTGAGCTTCGCCACCCGCTTCGAGGAGTTCATCGACACCATGACCTTCCAGGTCGTCGGCAGCTTCGTGCCGCTGGTGTTCGGCTCGGCCGTCCTGTGGTGTTACGAGCCCCTGCTGGTCGTCGGACTCCTGACCATGATCACGGTGACGGCCCTGTGCGTGGTCCCCCTCATCCGCCGCCGCCAGGCACTCGTCGCCCAGCGCGAGGAGGCGATCGCCCGGGTCTCCGGCCATGTCGCCGACAGCCTGATGAACATGGACACCGTCCGCGCCTTCGCCGCCGAGGAGCGCGAGGCCGCCGAACACCGCTCGCGCGTCGCCGCGTCACGCCGGCTCACCCTGCGGTCCTGGGACTACGGCAACCTGCGCATCGACACCTTCGTCGCGCCGATGTCGGTGCTGACCAACGCGCTCGGTCTGCTGCTCGCGGTCGCGTTCGGCGGGAGCGGGCACGGCGTGGAGGCCGTCGTCGTCGCGTTCACGTACTACACCAACGCCACCCGGATCATGTTCGAGTTCAACCAGATCTACCGGCGGCTGGAAAGCTCGATGACGGAGGCGGCCCAGTTCACGGAGCTGCTCCTGACACCGCCGACCGTGCTCGACCCGGTCACCCCGGAGCCGTTGCGCACCCGGGCCGCCGACGTCCGCTTCGAACGGGTGAACTTCACCCACGGCGGCGCGAAGCCGCTGTTCGCCGGACTCGACCTGGTCGTCCCGAGCGGCGCGAAGGTCGGCCTGGTCGGCCGGTCCGGCGGCGGCAAGACCACCCTCACCCGGCTGCTGCTGCGGATGACCGACGTCGACGCGGGCCGCATCCTCATCGGCGGCCAGGACATCAGCCGGCTGCGCCAGGCCGATCTGCGGAGCCTGATCGCTTACGTGCCGCAGGACCCGGCGATGTTCCACCGCACCCTGCGGGACAACATCGCCTTCGCCCGCCCGGACGCCACCGAGGCCGAGATCCGGCGCGCGGCCAAGGCGGCCCACGTCACGGAGTTCGCCGACGCGCTGCCCGACGGTTTCGACACCATGGTGGGGGAGCGGGGCATCAAGCTGTCCGGCGGGCAGCGCCAGCGGGTCGCCCTCGCCCGGGCGATCCTGCGGGACGCGCCGATCCTGCTCCTCGACGAGGCGACCAGCGCCCTCGACTCCGAGAGCGAGATCCTTGTCCAGGAGGCGTTGTGGCGGCTCATGGAGCGGCGTACGGCGCTGGTCGTCGCGCACCGGCTGAGCACGGTCGCCGGCATGGACCGGCTCGTCGTCCTCGACCGGGGCCGCATCGTGGAACAGGGCACCCACCAGGAACTCCTCGCGTCCGACGGGGCCTACGCCAAGCTGTGGCGCCACCAGTCGGGCGGCTTCATCGCCGACGGCCCTGCATCGGGCGGCGGCCTGGCTTCGGGCGGCGGCCTGGCTTCGGCGGGCGGTTTCGTATCGGCCGGCGGTCCGGTGCCGGTGGGCGGTCCGGCATCGGCGGGCCGTCTGGTGTCGGCCGGCGGTCCGGCAGCGGCCGACCTGCCGGCAGCGGCCGACCTGTCTCCGACGGCCGACGGGCCGGCCGCGCCGGTGGACGACCTGGGAGCCCCGGCCGAGCACCACTGACCGGGGCGGGCCGCCGACACCCGTACGGACAACCAGCCCGCCCACACCCCTACGAACGACTCCGAAAGGAGGGCAGGGCCTCCGGGCCGCTCAGCGTTTGAAGCCGACCCCGCCGTACAGGGACACCGGTTCGTCGCCGATCGGCGTCTCGTCCTCGGCGAGGTCGGGGCGCCAGTCCTTCACGGACACGATCCCCGGTTCCACGAGGTCGAGCCCCTGGAAGAAGCCGCTCACCTCGGCGTGCGAACGGCCCACGAGCGTGACGCCGCCGCGCGCGTACGTCTCGATGCCCCGCCGTACGTTCTCCGGCTCGAAGTCGGCGGTCATGGCGGACAGCGCCAGACAACTGCCCGGCGCCAGCGCGTCCACCAGGGTCTCCACCAGCTCGTACGCGCCGGACTCGTCGGAGATGAAGTGCATCAGCGCGATCAGCGACAGGGCCACCGGCCGGTCGAGGTCGAGCACCCGCCCGGCCTCGGCCAGGATCTTGTCCGGCTCGCGGACATCGGCCTGGATGTACTCCGTCACCCCCTCCGGGGTGCCCCGCAGCAGCGCCTCGGCGTGGGCCAGGACGATCGGGTCGTTGTCGACGTACACCACCCGGGCCTCCGGAGCGGTGGTCTGCGCGATCTGGTGCAGGTTGGGCTCGGTCGGGATGCCGGTGCCGATGTCGAGGAACTGGCTGATTCCCGCCGTGCGGACCAGATGACGGGTGGCCCGCTGCATGAACCAGCGGTTGCTGCGCGCGGCCCGTGCGGCGCCCTGGTCGAGGGACATGATGTGCCGCCCGAGCTGTTCGTCCACGGGGTAGTTGTCCTTGCCGCCCAGGTACCAGTCGTACACCCGTGCCGGATGGGGTCTGCTGGTGTCGATCCGGTCTGCGGTGGATCCGGTCCCCGTCATACGACAACTCCCTTTTCCGCTCGGCCTGTTCACCTCGCCGACGGGCTGTCCCGCCGGTGCGCGAGCAGTGTGCCATCCGGGGGCGGACCGGGCAGGGGGACCGTCGATCCCCGGCCACCGGGTGTCGGTCTCCGGCTTTCCGGGCCGCGCACGCCCGGACGCACAGCCGTACGCAGGAGCGTGCGTACGGTCGTGCGTAAGGGCATGTGCACGGGCATCTGTGCAGGCATCTGTACAGGCATGTGTTCAGGCATCCCTGTGCGGGACGGATGGGCGGATACCGGCCGTCGGCGGATCTTCCCAAGGGCCCACAGCGGGGGGTATAGTCCAAAACTAGCAGTGCTAATTAATCTCGGTGTCCGTCAGGAGTCCAGTCGTGCGTCCCGTCCATTTCGCGGCCGCCCGCCGCACGCCCATCGGCAAGCTGCGCGGGGCCTTGTCCTCCGTACGGCCCGACGACCTCGCCGCGGGTGTCATCCGCGGCCTGGTCGCCGAGGTGCCCACCCTCGACCCGGCCCGCGTCGACGACGTCTACTGGGGCGCCGCCAACCAGGCCGGCGAGGACAACCGCAACGTCGCCCGCATGGCCGCCCTGCTCGCCGGGCTGCCCGACAGCGTGCCCGGCGCCACCGTCAACCGGCTGTGCGCCTCCGGCCTCGAAGCCGTCACCACGGCCGCCCGCGCCATCGCCTCCGGCGAGGCCGACATCGTGCTCGCCGGCGGCTCCGAGTCGATGAGCCGCGCCCCCTTCGTCCTGCCGCGCCCGGACGAGGCGCTGCCGCACCGCATCGAGACCGTGGACACCCGGCTCGGCTGGCGGCTGGTCAACCCGGCGATGAAGGAACTGCACGGGCTGCTGTCCATGGGGGAGACCGCCGAGGAGGTCGCCGAGCGGTACGACGTCTCCCGCGAGCGTCAGGACGCCTTCGCGCTCCGCAGCCACCAGCGCGCGGCCGACGCCCGCAAGAACGGGTACTTCGACGCCGAACTGCTGCCCGTGGAGCGCCCCGACGGCGTTGTGGTCGACCGCGACGAAAGCGTCCGCGAGGACACCTCGCTCGACAAGCTGTCCCGCCTCAAGCCGGTCTTCCGCGCGGGCGGGACCGTCACCGCGGGCAACGCCTCGCCCATGAACGACGGCGCCGCCGGTGTGCTCCTCGTCAGCGAGGAGGTCCTGAACGAACTTCATCTGGAATCCCTCGGCCGGTACGTCGCCGGGGCCTCTGCCGGAGTCGACCCGGACGTCATGGGCATCGGGCCGGTGCCCGCCACCCAAAAGGCGCTCGCGCGCGTCGGCTGGAGCGTCGGCGACATCGCGGAGGCCGAGTTCAACGAGGCGTTCGCCGCGCAGGCCCTCGCCTGTGTCGACCGCCTCGGCATCGACCCCGACCTCGTCAACCCCACCGGCGGCGCCATCGCCCTCGGCCATCCGCTCGGCTGTTCGGGCGCCCGTATCCTCACCACCCTGCTGCACCGCATGCGCCGTACCGGCGCCGCCCGCGGCCTGGCCACGATGTGCGTCGGGGTCGGTCAGGGCAGCGCGGTCCTGATCGAGCGCCACTGAACACCGGCAAGGCGGCTGACATCCGTGGACCTGGGTCGCGGCCTGGGTCTACGGCGGGCGACCGAACGCGGAATGCCGGTGGGCCTGGGCTCCCGGGAGGCGGGCGCGGAATGCCGGTGGGCCTGGGCTCCCGGGAGGCGGGCGCGGAATGCCGGTGGGCCTGGGCTTCCGGCAGGTGGGCGCGGAACGCCGGTGGGCCTGCGCTTCCGGCAGGCGGGCGCCGAATGCCGGTGGCCCGGGACCCCGGCAGGCGCCCGAGCGCCGGTGGCCCCCGAACCCCGGCAAGCCGCCGGAGACCCGTGGGCCGGACCCCTGCCCAACGCCCGGCGCCCCGGACCCCGGCCGCTGCCCACGCCCGTAGGCCACGAGCCCTGCCGCCTCCACCGCGCGCGGGCCCAGCCTCGCCCACGATCCCAGACGGCGAGCCGCCGTACGCCCCCGCCGCGTGCCCACCGGCCTCGACCCCGACCCTGCCCCTGCCCCTGACCCCTCGACCGCCGTCCCCTCGCCCACCGGTCCCACCCACCCCCTCTGGTCCAGAGCCGCACCAGCAAGAAACGGAGCCACCCTCCATGGCAACCCTCTCCCTCGCCGCGATCCTCGCCGAGAACGCCCGGCGCCGTCCCGCCAGGACGGCGCTCGTGGAGGGCGATCTGCGTCTCACCTTCGCCGAGGTGTGGCGGTCCGTGCTGGCGCAGGCCGGAGCGCTCACCGGGCTCGGTGTGCGGCCCGGGGACCGGGTGGCCCTGATGGCGCCCAACACGGCGGAGTTCCCGCACGCCTACTACGCGATCGCGGCGGCCGGCGGCGTGGTCGTCCCCGTCCACCTGCTCCTGTCCGCCTCCGAGGTCGAACACGTCCTGAAGGACAGCGGAGCGACCCTGCTGCTCTGTCACCCGGCGCAGGAGGCGACCGGCGGCGCCGCCGCGCGTGCCCTCGGCGTCCGAGTCGTCACGCTCGGGGCCGAGTTCGAGACGCTCGCGGCGGACGCCGAGCCCCTCACCTCGTACGTCACCCGGGACGCCGACGATCCGGCCGTCGTCTTCTACACCAGCGGCACCACCGGCGTGCCCAAGGGCGCCGTGCTCAGCCACTTCAACCTGGTGATGAACGCGACCGTCAACGCCTTCGACGCCAACGACATCCGCCCCGACGACATCGCCCTCGGCGCCCTGCCCCTCTTCCACGCCTTCGGCCAGACCGTCTCCCTCAACTCCACCTGGCGCGCGGGCGCCACCCTCGTCCTGCTGCCGCGATTCGACGCCGCGCGGGCGATCGAGCTGATGGTGAGGGAAGGCGTCAACACCTTCCACGGTGTCCCGACGATGTACGTGGCCCTTGCCGCCGCGGCGGCGGACGCGGCGACCCTGCCCGAGCTGCGGGTCTGCATCTCCGGCGGTGCCTCGCTGCCCCTCGCCGTGCTGGAACGGTTCGAGGCCGCGTTCGGCGCGAAGATCTACGAGGGGTACGGGCTGTCGGAGACCTCGCCGACCGCCTCCGTCAACCAGCCGCTGTTCGGCACCCGGGCGGGCACGATCGGCCATCCGCTGTGGGGCGTCGACGTGGAGATCGCGCGGGCCGAGGTCGAGGGGCGGATCGAACTGCTGCCCCCGGGTGAGCTGGGCGAGGTCGTCATCCGCGGCCACAACGTCTTCTCCGGTTACCTGGGCAGGCCCGAGGCCACCGCCGAGGCCGTGGTGGACGGCTGGTTCCGTACCGGTGACCTCGGCACCAAGGACGAGGACGGCTTCCTGCGGATCGTCGACCGCAAGAAGGACGTCATCATCCGCGGCGGCTACAACGTCTATCCGCGCGAGGTCGAGGAAGTGCTGATGCGTCACCCCGCCGTCGCCCAGGTCGCGGTGATCGGACTGCCCGACGAACTGCACGGCGAGGAGGTGTGCGCCGTCGTCGTCCGCGCGGCGGGCGCCACGGCCGGCGCGGCGGAGATAGCCGAGTGGTCCAAGGACCATCTGGGCCGTCACAAGTACCCGCGCCGCCTGGAGTTCACCGACGAGATGCCCCTCGGCCCCAGCATGAAGATCCTCAAGCGCGAACTCCGCACCCGCTACACAGCCACCCACTACACGGCCCCCCGCCAAACGGCCTGACCCGGCCCCGGCCGACCTCGCGCCCCAGCCCCGGCCACCCACGCGCCTTGCGGCCCGGGGCCTTGCGGCCCGGGGCCTTGCGGCCCGGGGCCTCCCGGCGCTGGGTGACAGCCCCAGGCCCGAGCGACCGCCCCGCGCCC